>NZ_CP139707.1:1496250-1826666 GCF_034377145.1 Sulfitobacter sp. OXR-159 | reverse complement strand
TCAGCGCCGAAATATCGGCCTCAGTCCCCAGTGGTGGTGGCCCGTTGCGGGGCAAGGCACAGGCGGAAAGCGTCAGCAGCAGCGTGCAGACGAGCAATAGACGGTAGAACATTTTCACCCCTTGGCGATTTCACGGGCAAGGGCGCAGAAGCCCTCTAGCGGCACCTGCTCGGCCCGGTCGGTGGGTTTCAGTCCGGCGGCGTGAAGGCGATCTTCGATATCCGGCGCGGCGCCCTTGAGGGCCGAGCGCAGCATCTTGCGACGTTGATTGAACGCCATCGCGACCACGCGGCTGAGCACGGCGGGATCAGCCGGATATCGCGGCTCGGGCAGGGCGGTCAGATGCACCACGCTCGACGAGACCTTTGGCGGCGGTGTGAAAGCCCCCGGCGGCAATTGCATGACGATCCGCGCATCACTGCGCCACTGGGCCAGCACGGCCAGCCGCCCGTATGCTTTGGAGCCGGGCGTCGCGACGATCCGCTCGGCCACTTCGCGTTGGAACATCAGCGTCAGGCTTTCCCAAAACGGCGGCCACTCAGCCGGGGTGAGCCAACGCACCAGCAATTCGGTCCCGACGTTATAGGGCAGGTTGGCGGCCACGCGGATCGGCGGGGTCAGATGGTTCAGCGGGTCGATCTCCAGCGCGTCGCCTTCGATCACCGTCAGGCGACCGGGGTAATGTTCTGCGACCTCGGCCAGCGCGGGCAGGCAGCGGCGGTCCTTCTCGATCGCCAGCACGTGCCGCGCGCCCTCGGCCAGCAGCCCACGGGTGAGGCCACCGGGGCCGGGGCCGATTTCCAGCACGTCGCAATCGGCCATATCCCCCGCTTGCCGCGCGATTTTGGCCGTGAGGTTCAGGTCCAGCAGGAAGTTCTGGCCGAGCGATTTCCGCGCGGCCAGTTCGTGGGTGTTGATCACCTCGCGCAGCGGCGGAAGGTTGTCGATTGCACTCATGTTTTCTGGCCCATCTGCCATGCCAGTTTGATCGCTTCGATCATGCTGGTCGGGTTGGCGCGCCCTTGGCCCGCGATGTCAAAGGCGGTGCCGTGATCGGGGGAGGTGCGCACGAAAGGCAACCCCAGCGTCACATTCACCCCCCGGTCAAAGTCCAACGTCTTGATCGGGATCAGCGCTTGGTCGTGATACATCGCTACTGCCGCGTCATAGCCTGCGCGGGCGCGGGCGTGGAACATCGTATCGGCGGGCAGCGGCCCGGCCAGGGCATAGCCTTCGCCTTGCATTTCGATAATCAGCGGCGCGATCCAGTCGATCTCTTGCTGCCCCATGCTGCCGCCTTCGCCCGCGTGGGGGTTCAGCCCGGCCACAGCAATGCGCGGACGTTCAACGCCGAAACGGCTCTGCAATTCCTGCGCTGTTATCTCGATCGTGCGGCGCAGGCCCGCCGGTGTCAGCGCCCGTGGCACCTGATCGAGCGCGATGTGGATCGTGGCGGGCACGACGCGCAACTGGTCAGAGGCCAGCATCATCACCACGTCGTCGACACCAGCAAGTGCTGCGAGATATTCGGTATGGCCGGGATAGGCGAAATTCGCGCCGTCCTGCAGCGCCTTCTTGTGGATCGGCGCGGTGCAGATGGCACAAGCGGCCCCCGTTTGCACCAGATCGACCGCGCGGGCGATCACGTCAATCACCCCCTGCGCATGGCCGGGCTGCGGTACCCCGGCGAGCGCGGCACTATCAAAAGCGTGAGGCAACACAGGCAGCGCATCGGTGCTCGGTGCACCTACATCATCCGCACTGTCGATCAAACGGTGCGGGACATCCGTGGGCAGGTGGCGCGGGTCGCCGATCCAGAACATCGGGATGTCAGACGAAAGCGCCGCCCAAGCACGGGCGGCGATCTCTGGGCCGATACCTGCGGGTTCACCGCAGGTGATGGCCACCGGCCGGGAGGGGCTGCTCATTGGCGGGTGATACGGGCTTCGGCGCGGGCCTGTTCCAACAGTTGCGTGGCGTAGCCCTCAAGCTTGCGCTGCCGGATTGAGCTTACCACCGCGTCGCGGTTCACATCGGCATTGGCCGCCGTGGTGCGGTTGCACAGCATGAGGAACACCAAGGTCTCCCCATTGGCACGGGTCAGCGTGGTCGAGACTTCGCCGGGGTCGAGTTTGGCCAGTTCGATGGCCACGTCCTGCGGAATCTCTGCCGGTGCCTTTGAACCGCGGTCGAGCACATTGGCAGGCTGGCCCTTGGCAACACCGTAAAGGTCATCACATTGATCTACCTGACCGCGCAGCTGCGCCGCGCGCGACAGGGCGGCCTCGGACCGGCCACCGGGGATGTAATAGGCGGCGTAGTCAATCTCGGAATATTCAACGCTGGGCTTGCCAGTCTCTTCGATGCCGCGCAGCTGGAACAGGGCCACGGCATTGGGGATCGGCAGCGGGGCCGTCACCTCACCGGGGGCAAGCGCCAGCAGGATCGGGCGCAGGCTGGCGGGCAGATTTTCAAGCGGGGTCCAAGGCATCTTGCCGCCGCGCCCGCGTGAGGCGGTGGCGGAATATTGGCTCGCATAGGACGAGAACTCAGCCTCAGTCCGGCTCTGCGCGATCCGCTCGGCCAGCGCATTCACCTGATCGGCGTTTTGCGGCGGGGCGGGGATGATGATCTCGGACAAAAGCACGCGCAGGCCATTGTTGCCCCGGCTGCTGCCAAGGGCGCGGTCGACCTCTTCGTCGGTGATGTCGACACGGCCATTATAGCGCGCGCGGATCAGATCACGCCACGCGGCGCTGATCACGATGAAGTCACGAAAGGTCTCTTCCGAGATCTGCGCCTGACCCAGAACCTTGAGAAATTCTTCGGTCGTCAGATCAGCGCGGCTGGCAAATTCGGACATGCCGGATTGAATGCCCTCTGGCGTGACTTCGAGCCCGGCTTGGTCAAGCACTTGCCCGCGCAGCCGGTCGTCGATCAGACTGTCGATCACGCTGTTGGTATCCGTTCCCGGTGCGCCGATCAGCTGCATGAAACGCTGCCGCTGCTGGACTTCGTAACCGGTGATGACCTCATCGTTGACACGGGCCACGGGCGCAAAAAGGTTCTGCGCCGCTGCGGATTGGCCGACCACCACAGCAAAGGCGAGTGCCGCAGTGCCACGGATCCCGGCACGGACTGTCTGTTTCGTTACTTCCCACATGAGCGTACGTATCTTTCTGTTCCGGTGTTTGCGGCAAAGCCCCTGAGGCCGATGTTAAAACCGATATCCGTTGAGGGCTCAACACTTGTTGAGGATGAATAGCTGCGGTTAACGGAAAGGTCGACCTGCACGCATTCATTGTTGTAGCTCAGGCCAAGACCTGCCGTCGCGGCGCGTTCATCAGCGAGGTCGAACCGCCAATCGGCAGAGGCCTGCCATTGGTTATTGATCGAAAAACTGCCGTCAAAGGTAATCTCTGACACGTTCTCGTCGGGGTCTTCAGCTGCGTCTTCTTGCAACCAAACATAGCTGCCTGCGATTTGGCCGCGTTTAAAATCCCAGACACCGCGCATTTCGGCTTTTGCGACCTCAAAATCATCATCCACCAAGCCGCGACCAATGATCGCCAAGCCGTTATCGCTGCGCAATTGGCCAGCCAGCAGGAAATCTGAACGGGTGCCCTGCAAACCCGAGCTAAAGGTGAAAGCGTCATCTGCATTGGCCCGGATCACATGGCCGAAAGAGAAATCGGCATCGAGCCCGGTAGGGTTGAGACGTGCCCAGTTCAGACCAAAGGCCGCAACCGCACCCCGTTCGCGTCGGTCGGGCCGCGGGAAGCGGCTGAGCGACAAAAGATTGCCTTCGTCATATTCGACCAGCGTGCTTTCTTCGTTGGGGATGTTCAATCGATCGCCACCAGTCCAGCCCAATTGAACAATAGGTTCAAGCTGTTGCACGACGCCACTCACTTCGCGGCGCTGCATGGGGTAGCGCATCGATACAGAGGTGTGCGGTACGAGTTCGTAGTGTCGTTCGGTGTAAAAGGCGTCTTGGGCGATGTTGAACAGACCAAGGCTCGCCCCTGCCTGCAGATCGGTTACCAGTCCGTTGTTAAGGGTAAAGCGCCGCATCCAATCGGCCTCGACGTTGATCCGCGACACATCGCGCCCATCAGCTTCGGCATCGATATCGTCAACGCTGTCGGTGCTTAGGTCAGAAGTCCGACGGTGGCTATGGGCCTCAAGAGATAACTGAACTTCGCCGCCAATCGATGTCGGGAAATATCGTCGTTGATATTCGCCATCCAAAACAAGGTTGGGCAGCAAATCATTATCTTCGCCATCACGCAGCGATTGGTAGTTCAGCAGGCTTGCCCGCACATATTGATCCCGCCGCGCGCGGCTGACGGTCAACTCGCTGGTCAGGCGGTCTTTGTCGGAATAGCCGTAGTCACTGAGGTAGGACCGGTCGCTGGTGACCTCAATCCCGAAGTAAAGTTTATAATCCCGCCGCAGATCGAAGGTGCCGGTGCCAAACAGGTAGCCACGGGTTTCACCCGGCTCCAATTCGTCATCGGTGATCGCGCCGTCAAAGTCGATCCGGCCAGCGACGAAAGCCTGTCGGTAGCGGAATTCAAGCGTGCGGGTTTCGGCGGAAAGATAGGGCGTCAGCGTCAGATCGCGGTGATCGCCAATCTTAATGAAATAGGGCAGTTTCAGCCCCACGCCCAATTGCGAGGTTGAGCGGACAGACGGGGCGAGGAAGCCGGTCGCGCGGTCCAATGTCGGGTCGGGCAGGCGGAGGCGCGGCAGATAGGCGACGGGCACGTTCTTGATGCGGAACTGCGCCTCGTCAAAGTAAAGCTGCTGGGCCAGTTGGTCATGCACCACCCGTTTGGCGCGGATTTGCCAAAGTGGCGTTTCGCCATCTTCGCATACTTTGCAAGAGGTTACGGCGGCTTTGTAAAGTTGACTATAGCGCCCTTCGACACGGTTGATCTGCACGGCAGCCAGTTGCAATTGCTGTTCAAGGATCATCCGCGCGCCGCGCAGCAGCCCTGATTGCAACCCCGCATCGAGGGAGGCCGCATCGGCGAGGATCGTGGTATTCTCCCCCTCCGACAGCACAATCGGTCCTTCGATGCTTAAAGCGCCGGTGGCCTGATTATAGCGGATCGCCGTGGCACGCAGCCGCGTCTCTCCTTGGAAGGCTTCGACGTTTCCCTGCGCAACCAATACCTTGTCACGGGTAATGAATACCTGATCGGCCACCAGAACGGCCGGTCGGTCGGTAGCGGGGGCGGTTTGCGCGCTCATCGTCAGGGGCGCAAAAGTAAGGGCAAGTCCAACAAGGGCCGCGCGCATGTCAGCCATCCTCCGCGTGCAAAAGCAGGCCTAATGCCAGAAAAATCGCGGCCACGGGCGGTGCCCAAGCGGCGAGGGTTACGGGGATTTGGCCGTTTTCGCCAAGGATTTGTGCGAAACTGCGAATGAAATACAAACCGAACCCCAGCAAAATCGAGGCCAGCACAGCAACGCCGGTCCCCCCAAAGCGGGTATGGCGCATGGTGAATGCGCTCGCAACCAGAACCATGGCGACCAGAAAGAAGGGCCGCGCCAGTTCGGCCTGCAACCAGACCTCATGCTGGCGCGTGCTGAAGCCTGCCTGTTCCAATTGTCGGATGAACTCTGGCAACTCGTAGATGGACACGGCAGCCACCCGGCCAATGCTCTCGCGGATGCGCTCAACGGTCAGGGATGAGGGGATGGTCAGGGTCTCATGCTCTTCAGAGGCGCCTTCGGCGTTCACCCCGGCCTCCAGCGGCCAAATCTTGGCGCCGGTCAATTCCCAGTCGCCACCGCTCAGCTGCGCGCTTTCGGCTTCGATCCGACGGATCGGACCTTTCTCGGCGTCATAGCTGATGATCGTCACATTATAGAGAACGGAGGCATCGCTGTTGGTGCGCCACGCGCGAATGACCGATTGGCCTTCTTCCGTGCCCTGACGCAGCCAAAGCCCCTCGTCGCTCACCGACAGGGCCGAGCGACCGTTGGAGCGGTATTTCTGGGTCAGTTGCTCGGCCCGTTCACTGGTCGCGGCGACGATGGGGTTGAGAAAGGCCACCGCCAACGTGCCGATGATCAGCGCCACCACCACCGGTGCCACCAGCGCGCGCAGGGCAGAGCGGCCTGCGGCACGGGTCACCACCAACTCCGAGGATCGCGCAAGACCGATGAAAAGCGCCACCGTGGCAAGGATCATGATCAGCGGCAGGATCATATTGATGGTCTGCGGCATGTGCAGCAGCGTCATCCCCAAGACCTGATCCCAGCCCACATCATCATCGGCAAAGCGCCGGGCCTGATCCACACCATCGACCAGCATCACCAAGGCGGCCAGCACGCCGGTGATGATGAGAAAGCTCATGAAAAAGCGGCGGGCGAAGTAGAGATGGAGGATCATGCGGCCGCCCCTTTGCCACGTAGCCGCCGCCTTATCCAGCGCGGATGTGCCGCCTGCCATAGCATTGCCAGCGTCAGCACGGCCCCGATAAGCGAGGGCAGGTAGGCCAGCGGCCAGAGGGCCGCGGTCTCACGGATTTGCACCACCATCGTGCCCCGCAGCCCGTCAATGGCGATGAGCAGGCCAAAGGCGATCACCGCCTCGCGCCAGACGCCAAAACGGGAAAAGCCGCCAAGGATCAAAGTGGCTAAACCGATCATCGCTGCGACGAGGCAAAACAGCGGTTGCGCAAAACGGCCATGCAGTTCTTCGGCGACGACGCCCGCTGTGGTGTCGGTTTGTGCCGCAACCTCGCCCCAATTCCAAAGCAGATCGGGCGTCACCATGGCGCTGACCGACGGGTCAATCGCATCGCCACTGCTCACCAAGGGAGAAATATCAAAGGAAAAGTCGCGGAATTTGGCCGTGGCCAAACGGTTGCGTTCGGTGTCCAGCCGCTGCGCCATACCGCTGAGCATGATCAGCGTCGTGCTATCGCCATTGCGCGCCAGATAGGCTTCTGCGGCGGTATAGATCACCCCCTCATCGGCCTTGCGCCGATCCGACAGGAAAACATCACGCAGCACACCATCGTTGTCGATGGCCCGGGTGTAGAAGGTCACATCATCGGAAGGGTGCAGAAAAGTCCCCTCCGTCAGCAGCCGCGCGGTGAGATTGCGCGAGATCTCGGCCTCGCGCTGTTTTAACTGACCCTGCGCCATGGGCACCAGAAAATGGCTGAGCACCGTCATCATCACCGCCACACACAGCCCAAAGACAAAGACAGGCCAAGCCAACCGCCACGGGCCGGCGCCTGCGGCCTGCAGCACGGTCAACTCAGATTCGCCCGACATGCGGTTGGTCACATAGACCGAAGCGGCAAAGGTCGCGATGGGCAGGACGGTGACGATGAGCTTGGGCAGGCCAAGGGCCGTGAACTCCAAAAATACCAGCGCAGATTGGCCATCGCCGATCAAACGGTCGAAAAGGACCACCGCACGGTTGATCCAGAACAGCGCCACAAGCACCAGAGCGAAAAAGCCGAACATAACCAGAAGTTGCGACAGCATGTAGCGGTCAATTCTTGCCACTCTGATCCCCCGAGATGCTCTGACGGCCTTTGCGCAGATCCTAAAGCAATTCGCGGGGCGGGAAAACTGCTATCTGGCCATGGGCGGCGCGTCGCGATAGGTCTGGGGCAAAATCAACCATGAGGCACGCCATGACCGATCTGACCCCCATCACTTTCGCCGAGACCAACATCGACCGTATCGCGGGGCATTCCGGTCGGGTCGCGGTGTTTCTTGAGCCTGAAGGGCGGCTCGATGCCGGCGCGCGGCGGGTCAATCGGCTGACCAAAGGCGCCTTGCAGCGGCTCGTGGAAAGCGAGCGTTTCGCGGCGCTGAAGCCCGGTGACATGCTCAGCATGGGCTATCCCGCTGGCATGGCGGCAGAGGCGGTGGATGTGATCCACATGCCGCGCCGGGCCGATGTGATGACCGCGCGCAAAGCCGGGGCCGCGCTGGCCAAGCGCCGGGGCGACAGTGATCTTTTGCTGCTTACCGCCGCGACCCGCCGGGTGGCGGATGTGGCCTTTGGGTTGGCGATGCGGGACTATGGGTTCGAAGATCACAAATCCGCGCCCAAGCCGCGTAAAGGCAGTGTTGAGGTGATGTGCTCCAAACCCGAGGAGGCCCGCGAGGCCGCAGCGCCGTTGATGGCGGTGGCCGAGGGCGCTTTCATGACGCGCGACCTGACCAACGCGCCTGCCAACATCCTGACCACAACCAATTTCGCCGAACGTCTGGCGGAAATGGAGAGCTTGGGCCTTAAAGTTGAAGTGCTGGATGAGGAAGAGCTTGCAAGCCTTGGTATGCGCACGCTTTTGTCTGTAGGGCAGGGGTCTGACAGCCCTTCCAAAGTCGTCGTGATGCGGTGGGATGGCGGCGTAGATGATACGGCCCCGCTGGCGCTGGTTGGCAAGGGCGTGGTCTTTGACACCGGCGGCATCAGCCTCAAACCCGGCGCGGGCATGGAAGACATGACCATGGACATGGGCGGCGCGGGGGTCGTTTCCGGCGTGATGCGCACGCTGGCGCTGCGCAAGGCCAAGGCGAACGTCGTGGGGCTGGTGGGCATCGTCGAAAACATGCCCTCGGGCAATGCGACCCGTCCGGGCGACGTGATTACCACTATGAAGGGCGACACGGTTGAGGTCATCAACACCGACGCCGAGGGGCGTTTGGTGCTTTGCGATGTCATGTGGTACGCGCAGGACCGCTTCAAACCTGCCGCGATGATCGATCTGGCCACGCTGACCGGTGCGGTCATTATCGGGCTGGGCCATGAAAACGCCGGGGTCTTCTCGAACGATGATGGGCTGTGCAACGATTTCCTGAAAGCCGCCGAGAGTGAAGGCGAGGGCGCATGGCGTCTGCCGCTGGGGCAAGGCTATGACGATCAGTTGAAAAGCCGGATCGCCGATATGAAAAACATCGGCGGGCGTCCGGCGGGGTCGATCACGGCGGCACAATTCCTTAAGCGTTTCGTCAAGGATGAGACGCCATGGATCCACCTCGACATCGCCGGGGTTGCCTCGCTGAAGTCCGAGAGCACGCTGGCCCCTGCAGGTGCGACCGGCTGGGGCGTGGCGGCGCTGAACCGACTGGTCGCCGACCGTTTCGAGAAGGGCTGAGCCGGATATGGGGGCGGCTTACTTCTACCACCTGACCCAGCGACCTCTGGTCGAGACGCTGACGATGCTGCTGGAAAAGTCGCTCGCCAACGGGTGGCGCGTGGCCCTGCGCGGGACCGATCATGCGGGGCTGCAAGCGCTTGACCGGGCGCTTTGGACCTATTCGGACGACAGTTTTCTGCCCCATGGCATGGCGGGCGGGCCGCAGGATGCAGAGCAACCGGTGTTGCTAACTTTGGAAGACGGCACGCCCAATCGCGCGGACTGTTTGATGGCGGTGCATGGTGCCGATGTCACCGCCGAAGAGATCGCGTCGCTGCAACGGGTCTGCGTATTGTTCGACGGGCATGACCCCGTGGCGCTGGATCAAGCACGCGGCCTGTGGAAGCGGCTGAAATCCGAAGGCGCGTCGGCGCAATATTGGTCTGAGGAAAGTGGTCGCTGGGAAAAGAAGGCCGAGACCTAAAGGCCAGCGGAGCAGGGGCAGGGCCGCAAGGCCGCCGCCCCTGACTGCTGGTCAGGCCGCTTTGTCGAGGGCGGGTTTCGCGGCAGCCGTGGCTTTGCTTGCGGTGGCCTCTGGCGCATCCGGTTCGACCTTGCTGACGTAGGATTTGGCAGCTTCGACCGCGCTGTTGTTCACCGGTGCGATCGTATCCAGCAAGGCGCGGGTGCGCTGGCTGTCGACGCTGCGCTGTGCGGCCGCACGGGCAAAGGCTTCGTTATCCGCTGTCGTGGCCTTTGGGGCCGTCTCGGTCGGCTTTGCCTGAGCGGTGGCCTGAACCGCTTCGGTCTTGGCCGGGGCTTGCACGGACTGAGGTTTGGACGCCTCTTGGGCTGCCGCGCTGTTTTGCGTGGTCTGCCCTTCGCTGGCGGGTTTTGCTTCTGCCTGCGGGGCTTCGTTCTTGGTTTTCTCAGGCTTTTCAGCCTTTTCCGCCTTGGCGGGTTTGTTGCTTTGTTGGTAGGCAGTTGACCCACCCATAATATTGGTCAGCATAGCAGCACGTTCTCCAAAATTGGGTACAGTTGTGCCTTACAGGTATCTGCCCAAAAGGGCGGAAACCTGTTCAATTCACGGCGAATGCGGCGTCATTTTGCGGCGAGTTTGATTCTTCTTTTCGCATTTCGGGCAAGGTTCTGCCCCAAATCACCGGCTCAAGCGCAGCTCACCGCCGCTGATCTCGATCCGGCCCCAGCGTTGCAGGTATCCCATCCCCAAAAGTGATTGGGACATGACCCCGTCATTCACCACCGCGGGAACATTGCGGTCAACCGCCTCGCCCACCACGACCTCGTCCAGCCGCACGAAAGCGGTGCGCGTCTCGCCATTGGCGGTGCCCGCGCGGCCAAGGTAGTCGAGCCCTTCTGGGTCAATGCCAATCCGCGCTGCGTCGGATTTGGTCAAGACGATATCAGACGCGCCGGTGTCGACGACGAAACGCACCTGAGCACCGTTGATCTGGGCCGTCAGGTAGTAATGCCCATCGCGCCCGCGCGGCAGGACGATCTCACCCTCTTGGTTGACGGAGAGCTGTTGGCGGGCGGTGTCGCGGGTGATGTCTTGCCACAGGCCGACCCCGGCCGCCGCGCCGGTAAAGATCAGCCCCCAGACCGCCGCCTGTTGCAGCGTCTTGTTCATATTGGGGCGGCTTTGCAAAAAGAACCAGCCCGCCAGCATCGCCAGCAAAACGATGAGGTAGATCAGATGTGCTGTATCGATTTCGGCCATGAATGCGCCCCCTTACACCTCATATAGGAAGGGGCCGGGCAAATGTCAGCCGGGCGTGGGGCCGGGGCCAAAACCAAAGGCCGCCAGTCCATCGAGCACGAATTGAACCGAGAGGGCCGCCAGCAACATGCCCAGCAGACGGGTGATGATGTTGATGCCGGTCTTGCCCATCGCCCGCTCTAGCGCGCCGCTGACCTGCATCGTCAACGCCATGACCACCAGCGTCAGCGCGGTGATCACGATAATGGTCAGCAGCCCTTCGCCGCCCGGTTTTTCACCCGTCAGCAGGATCACCGAGGCGATGGAGCCGGGGCCAGCGATCAGCGGAATGGCCATAGGGAAGACCGACGGATCGTCGTGGTCATCCTCATCCGCGCGGTCTTCGCGGCGTTTGGTGCGGCGGTCGAACAGCATGTCGAGCGCGGTGATGAACAAAAGAATGCCGCCCGCCACACGGAAGGCGGGCATTGAGATGCCGATAAAGCCCAGCACCGCCTCGCCAAAGGCGGCAAAGATCAACAGCACCAAGCCCGCCACACCCACCGCGCGCCATGCGATCAGGCGGCGTTGTGCATTGCTCATCCCACGGGTCAAGGCAAGGAAGACCGGCGCGATGGCGATGGGGTCGATCACCACGAACATCGTGACGAGGGCGGTGATCATATAGGCGGTGTCGAGGGTCATAGGTCTTCCTTGGCGCGGGGCTTCTTGCCAGAATGCAGGAGGGCCGCCCCTTAGGCGACCCCCGCGATGTGATAAATTGGGCCTTGCTGGGTCAGGCTGTGGCTTTCTCCAGCTTTTCTTGCGCGCCGACCCAGAGGCTCTCCGCACGCTCCAGCGCTTCCATCACTTCAGCGTATTTCTTGTTCCAGACCTCAAGCTCGCCGGTCTTGGCATCTTCGTAGAGCGCCGGATCGGCCAGTTTCTTGGCCAGCTTGTCGCGCATCTCGTTGATTTTTTCCATGCGTGCTTCGGCCTTGCGGACTTCGCTGCGCAGGGCCAGCACCTCATCGCGGCTGGCGCGTTTGGGTTTGGGGGCTTCTTTGGGCTGTTTCGATGGGTTCTTGCTGACAGGCTTTTCGGGTGTCAGCAGCATCTTGCGATAGGCTTCGAGGTCTTCCTCATAGGGTTTGACCGTGCCGTTCGACACAAGCCAAAGCCGGTCGGCCACCAGCGACAATAGGTGCATGTCGTGGCTGACAAGGATCACCGCGCCTGAGTAGCGCGTCAGCGCCTCGACCAGCGCCTCGCGGCTTTCGATGTCGAGGTGGTTGGTCGGCTCATCGAGGATCAGCAGATGCGGGGCGTGCAGCGTGGCCAGCAGCAGCGAAAGCCGCGCCTTCTGCCCGCCTGACAGTCGGCCCACCTCGGTTTCGGCCTGTTCCGGGCCAAGACCAAAGCCCGCCAATTGCGCGCGCAGTTTCGATTGCATCACACCGGGGCGGGCGGCGATCATATGTTGCAGCGGCGTCTCTTCGACGATCAACTCATCCACTTGGTGCTGGGCAAAGAAGCCCACC
The DNA here is from genome assembly GCF_034377145.1 of Sulfitobacter sp. OXR-159. Classification (NCBI taxonomy): domain Bacteria; kingdom Pseudomonadati; phylum Pseudomonadota; class Alphaproteobacteria; order Rhodobacterales; family Roseobacteraceae; genus Sulfitobacter; species Sulfitobacter sp. OXR-159. Next base: position 1,814,280 of record NZ_CP139707.1, on the reverse strand, counting down.
CGCAGCTTGGAGGAGTTGACCTGCCGTCCGGCCATCAGCGGCAAACGGTCCGACAAAAGCTTGGCCAGCGTCGATTTACCCTGACCGTTCTTGCCCAGCAGGGCAATGCGGTCGTCTTGGTCGATGCGCAGGTTCAGACGGGTCAGCACCGGGTTGTCATCGCTATAACCGACGGAGCCGTTCTCGATGTTGATGATCGGCGGCGAAAGTTCCTCGGGCTCAGGGAAGGTGAAGACCTTGCGCGCCACATCCTCGGGCGCGGTGATCATATCCATCTTCTCGATCATCTTCAGACGCGACTGCGCCTGTTTCGCCTTGGAGGCTTTGGCTTTGAAGCGATCCACGAAGCTTTGCATGTGATCGCGGCGGGCCTGTTGTTTCTTGGCCATCGCCGCCTGCAACGCGCGTTTCTCGGCGCGCTGGCGGGCGAATTGGTCATAGGGACCCTGATAATACGTCAGCTTGCGGTCTTCGAGGTGCAAGATACCGCCCACGGCGCGGTTCAACAGACCGCGGTCGTGGCTGATGATCAGCACCGTATGCGGGTACTTTGCCAGATAGCTTTCCAGCCACAGCGCACCTTCAAGGTCGAGGTAGTTGGTCGGCTCGTCGAGCAGCAGCAGGTCAGGCTGGGCAAAAAGTACGGCGGCCAGCGCCACGCGCATCCGCCAACCGCCGGAAAAGGCAGAGCAGGGCATCTGTTGTTCTTCGTCGTCAAAGCCCAGACCTTTGAGGATCGACGCGGCGCGGCCTTCGGCGGACCAAGCGTCGATATCGGCCAGACGGGTCTGGATGTCGGCGATGCGGGTCGGGTCTTCGGCGGTTTCGGCCTCTAGCATCAGCCGGGCACGCTCCACATCGGCAGCCAGCACCGTGTCGATCAACGAGGTCTCGGATGAGGGCACTTCCTGCGCCACGCCGCCGATCTTGGCGCGGGACGGCAGAGAGATGTCGCCACTGTCGAGCGACAGCTCGCCACGGATGATCTTGAACAGCGTGGTCTTGCCCGCGCCATTGCGCCCGACGATGCCCACCTTGTGGCCCTCGGGAATCACGGCGGAGGCTTCCTCAAACAGAGGGCGGCCTTCGACGGAGTAGTTGATTTCTGAAATGCGTAACATGCACGCCGTTTGGAGCAAGCCGGGCCGAAGGTCAATCACGGCTTTTCATGTGTTAGACCCCATGCTAGGGAGCGCGCAAATCAACACCCGCTATGGAGTACAGCCAATGGCCCTCGAACGCACTTTCTCGATCATCAAGCCCGACGCAACCCGCCGCAACCTGACCGGCGCCATCGTCAAGAAATTCGAAGACGCTGGCCTGCGCGTTGTCGCACAAAAGCGCATCCACCTGACAAAAGCGCAGGCGGGCGAGTTCTACAAAGTTCACGCCGAGCGTCCCTTTTACGACGAACTGTGCGAATTCATGGCCTCCGCGCCGATCGTTGCTCAGGTTCTCGAAGGTGAAAACGCCATTGCGAAGAACCGCGAAGTCATGGGTGCCACCAACCCTGCGGACGCCGCCGAAGGCACCATCCGCGCAGAATTCGCTGAAAGCGTTGGCGAAAACTCCGTGCACGGTTCCGACGCACCGGAAACCGCAGCGGTTGAGATCGCCTACTTCTTCTCCGGTCTGGAACTGGTCGGCTAAGCCACCGTTCTTCGGACAACGAATGAAAGGGTCGCCTTCGGGTGGCCCTTTTGCGTGTAGGGATCAGTTATTGAGCGTGGGGTGATGCGAGGACATGCGCCCTTCGACGTTGCCCGTGGGCGGCGCTTTGGCGGCTTGGTCTTTCAGATGACGTTCCAGCAGATCGACGTTGCGCAGTTTCGACTTCCACCCGATGTCAAAAAGATCACCCACCAGCGGGACCGAACCGATAACGTAGTCGATCCCGGTGTTGACCAACATCTTTGCCAGCATCCCCTTGGGTGCCCCCATTCGGTGCGATTCTTTAAGGATATAGGCCGAAGGGAGCAGGGCGAGCGTATCGCCCACCACGGGCACGAAACCCAAAATCGAATCCCATCCCATGCGCACGCCGACAACCGGCAATTTAAAAGCGCTGTCCATGGTGACCGCCAGACGGCGCAGACGGGCGAGGTCGGCTTCGTGAGAGGGGGCGTGGGGTTCCATATCTGTCCTTGCGTGTTGCTCTAGGCTGCAAACGCGCGGTCAGGCTGCAAAGTTCCCCAAAGCACCGGCCCCATCCGGCGCGTCGCGGGGCCTGCTCAAAGGCTGGCGTAATCGGTAATCAACGGTGTGGGACGCTGCGGTGGCTGGGCCGAGGTGCCCTTGGGCGTCTGCTCGGGCTTCGGTTTTTGCGGTTGCGGCGTTCTGTCAAGTCGGGCCATCGGGTAGCTCCTTTGCTGCTCGCTGGGGTTTGATGTCTCTCACCCTCGCAACCAGCTTGGGCGCGGTTCAGGTCCATAAAGGGGCCGAATTGCGCCCAGATTGAGGCATTTGTTGCGATTTTGCGACGGAATCCGCGGTTTTCCCCTATGAGGTGAGGGCGAAATGCGCCTCTGCGTGCAAGACGCCCCGCGGGGCAACGCGGCCCCGGTCTGTCAAATCGACCAAATGCGCCAGCACGTTTCGCGTGGCGGCCCCCAAAAGCGCGGCGGGGGTCTCGGTATAGATCACGCGGGCGAGGTCCTCAGCCGTGGCAGGCCCGGCGTTCAGCGCCTTAAGGATCGACGCCTCCCGCGCGCGGCGGTGCGCCACCAACCAGTCGAGCCGCGCGTTGGGGTCGCTGACCGGCGCGCCGTGGCCGGGGTAGAACACCCGCCAATTCCGCGCGCCCAGCTTTTCGCAAGAGGCCATGAAATCGGTCAGGTCCCCATCGGGTGGAGAGACCAGAGAGGTGGCCCAGCCCATGACGTGATCCGCCGTGAGACAGGCATCCCCCCATGCGAGGCAGAGGTGATTGCCGATATGACCCGGCGTGTGCAGCACCTCCAGCGCCCAGCTTTCCCCCTCCAGTACGTCACCGTCGGCCAAGGTATGATCGGGGATAAATTCGTGATCCACACCTTCTCCACCGCCCATCAGCCCCGCCTCGGCCAATCCCTGCATTACTGGGGACCGGCCCGCCGTGGCGTTGCCAAAAGCCCAGACCTCGGCCCCGGTCCGCGCGGCCAAGGGACGCGCGAGTGGGGAATGGTCGAGATGCGTATGGGTCACAATGATATGGCTGATCCGCTGGCCCGGCTGGAGCGCGGCGAGGATCGCTTTAAGATGCGCAGGGCTGTCGGGGCCGGGGTCGATCACGGCAACCTCGGACTGGCCCAGAAGATAGGTATTTGTGCCGCGATAGGTCATCGGCGAGGGGTTGGGCGCCACGATACGGCGCAGCCCGGGCTCCAAGGTTTCGGCAAGGCCACTCTCGGGGTCGAAGTTGTCGGGCGGCAGCATGGTTTCACCTTTCGCTGGGGCAGGGGGCTGGCTAAGGTCTAGCCATGAATTTTGCCTGGCTCAAACGATATGTGCCGCGCGGCATCTACGGACGCGCCGCGCTGATCCTGCTGTTACCAGTCGTGTTTTTGCAGTTGGTCGTTGTGGTGATCTTTGCCCAGCGACATTTCGAAGGCGTCACCGGTCAGATGACCGACACGGTCCTGCGCGAGTTGGAACTGGTCATGCTGGCGGTCGGCACCGCACCCGATGCCCAATCGGTGCCCATGGCGGTAGAGGCGCGGGCGGGGCCGCTCGATTTCGTGGTGACCCGGGCCAATCGTCCGCTGCCGGATGAAGACAGCATGCTGTGGTACGATTATTCGGGCCGCATCCTCATCCCCCGGCTGCGCAGCAAGATGGACGGGATCGCAGCGGTGGACCTTAGCGATGACGATTTTGTCGTGCTCTATATCGAGAGTGTGCATGGCCCGTTGCGCATCCAGTTTGAACGGCGGCGGATCTCGGCCTCCAACCCGCACCAGCTTTTCGTTTACACGGTGTTTTTCGGCGTGCTTTTGAGTGTTATCGCGTCGATCTACCTGCGCAATCAATTGCGCCCGATCAAACGCTTGGCCCGTGCCGCCGAAGCCTTTGGCCGGGGCCGGCATGAACCCTACACCCCTACTGGCGCTGTCGAAGTGCGCGCGGCGGGCAACGCCTTTGTCGACATGCGCGCACGGATTGAACGGCAGATTGAGCAGCGCACGCTGATGCTCTCGGGGGTCAGCCACGATTTGCGCACCCCGCTGACCCGGATGCGCCTTGGCCTGTCGATGATCGACGAAGAGGATGCGGCCCCGCTGCTGGCCGATGTGGATGATATGCAGCGGATGCTGGATGAGTTTCTAAACTTCGCTAAGGGTGCCGCCGAGGGTGAGCCGGAGAAGGTGGAGCCGCATGGATTTGTACGCGCAATTGTCGAAGATGCGCAGCGCGGGGGGCGTCAAGTCACGCTTTTACCGCCCGAAGGCACGGGCGAGGGCATGGTAAAACTGCGCAAGGTGGCAATGCGCCGGGCGGTGGATAACCTGATCTCCAACGCCGTGCGCTATGGCTCGCAGGCCGAAGTCTCGGTCATGCTGAGCGACCGCACCCTGCGTATCCGTGTCGAAGACGACGGCCCCGGCATCCCGGAAGAGCGGCGCGACGAGGCAACGCGGCCGTTCTCGCGGCTTGATCCTGCGCGCAATCAAGACAAGGGCGGCGGCGTTGGGCTGGGCCTTGCCATCGCTTCAGACATTGCGCGCGCCCATGGCGGGGTGCTGCGGCTGGGAGAATCGGCGCGGCTCGGCGGGCTGCGTGCAGATATTGTCATCGCGCGGTGACCCCGCGGCAGGATTGTGCCGCCCGCGCGGCTTTGCCACAGTGAGCCGACCTTAGAACGGAGCGCAGCCATGACCCCCTAAGACATGATCAAAGCCCATCTCGATGCGGCAGTGCCCTTCGCGGCCTATGTTGGAGTGAGATTGCTCAAGATCGGTGACGGCACTGCCAGCGCCGAACTGGTGCAGCGGCATGAGACCTCTAACCACATCGGCACCCAGCACGCAGGCGCGATGTTCACCTTGGGCGAAGCGGCCTCGGGTGCTGCCATGGCAGGGGCGATTGCGCCGGTGATTATGGACATGCGCCCCGTCGCGGCCATGGGGCAAATCACCTTTAAAAAGATCGCCGAAGGCACGCTGACGGCCCACGCCGAAACCTCGCGCCCCGGTGCCGAGTTGCTGACCGCCTTGCAAGAAGACGGAAAAGTCGCCTTTGACGTGGCGGTCGACATCCAGAATGAGGCGGGCGAGACGGTCGTTGAGATGCAGGTGAACTGGCATGTCAGCGCCAAACGCTGAGGTTTGTGCGAAAAGCGGGGGCGGAATGGTAGGCCCGGCAGGACTTGAACCCGCAACCAAAGCGTTATGAGCGCTCTGCTCTAACCAATTGAGCTACAGGCCCGCCATGGGCGTTTGGGTATGACGCCGCAGTCCGAGCGTCAAGACATTAGCTGCACCAAATGATTGCAGTGACCCGCACAATACTCTAACTCCGCGCGCAAGGGAAAATGCGCGCCGGGGGCCATGACCATGACAAAATCCGACAACGGAATCACCTATGCCGAAGCAGGCGTGGATATTGACGCAGGCAACGCGCTTGTAGAGCGGATCAAACCGGCGGCGAAATCCACCGCGCGGCCCGGCGTCATGTCCGGCCTTGGCGGCTTTGGCGCGCTGTTCGACCTCAAAGGCGCAGGTTTCACCGACCCGGTGCTGGTTGCGGCGACGGATGGCGTTGGCACCAAGCTGCGCATCGCGATTGATACCGGCAACGTCGACAGCATCGGCATTGATCTGGTGGCCATGTGCGTCAACGATCTGGTCTGCCAAGGCGCCGAGCCGCTTTTCTTCCTCGACTATTTCGCGACCGGCAAGCTGGAACTCGACAGTGCCGCGCGGATCATCGAAGGCATCGCCAAGGGCTGCGCCGATTCCGGTTGTGCCTTGATCGGCGGCGAGACCGCTGAAATGCCGGGTATGTATCACGCGGGCGATTTCGACCTCGCCGGTTTTTCCGTCGGCGCGATGGAGCGCGGGACCGAGCTGCCGCGCGATGTGAAAGAGGGCGACGTGCTCTTGGGCCTGCCCAGCGACGGGGTGCATTCCAACGGCTATAGCCTCGTGCGCAAGATCGTTGCGCGCAGCGGTCTGGGCTGGGGCGACGATTGCCCATGGGGCGAAGGTGATCTGGGCAGTGCGCTGCTGACGCCGACCAAGCTCTACGTCAAAGGCGCCGTGGCGGCCCTGCGCGCCGATGCCGTGTCGGCGCTGGCGCATATCACGGGCGGTGGCCTCACCGAAAACCTGCCGCGCGTATTGCCCGTCGGGTTGGCGGCTGAGATTGACCTGAACGCATGGGACCTGCCGCCGGTCTTCAAATGGCTGGCCGCCGAGGGGGGCATGGCCGAGGCCGAGATGCTCAAGACTTTCAACGCTGGCATTGGCATGGTTGCCGTCGTCTCTGCCGATAAGGTCGACGCGGCCAAGGCCGCTTTTGCCGAGGATGGCCACGCTGCCATCGAAATCGGGCGTATCACCACCGGCAATGGCGTCACCTATTCCGGCGCGCTGCTTTGACCAAGCGGGTTGCGATTTTCGTCTCGGGCGGCGGCTCTAACATGCGGGCGCTGGTCGAGGATATGACTGGCGACCATGCAGGCCGCCCCTGTTTGGTGCTGTCCAACAACGCAGACGCGGGCGGAATCGCTTGGGCGCAGGGGCAGGGGATCGCGACCGAAGTGGTCGATCACCGCCCCTTCGGCAAGGATCGCCCCGCGTTTGAGGCGGCCTTGAGCGCCGCACTTGAGGCCCATGCGCCGGACATTATTTGCCTTGCCGGCTTCATGCGCAAATTGACCGAAGGGTTTACCGATGCTTGGGCCGGGCGGATGATCAACATCCACCCCTCGCTACTGCCAAAATACCGCGGGCTGCACACCCATGCCCGCGCGCTTGAGGCGGGCGATACCGAACATGGCTGCACCGTGCATGAAGTCACTGCGGCTTTGGATGATGGTCCGATCCTCGGCCAAGCGCGCATTCCGGTTCTGCCGGGCGACACGGCAGAGACCTTGGCCCAGCGGGTGCTGGTGCAAGAACATCGCCTTTACCCCGCCGTGCTGCGCCGTTTCGCCGCCGGTGAGCGTCAGCCAGTCATGCTCACGGGCTGACGCTGGTCAAAGCTTCCCTTGTGATGTACCTCTTTGACAAAGCCCGATGACCGGGCGTGCAACTTGTCAAAGAGCATTTATGAAAACCATCACCACGACAGCCGACCTCGCGCAATTCTGTGAAGAAGCTGCGCGCCATGATTACGTGACCGTCGACACGGAATTCCTGCGTGAGCGGACCTATTATTCCAAGCTCTGCCTCGTCCAACTTGCCATGCCCGGCACCGACGACAGCAACGCCGTGCTGGTCGATCCCTTGGCCGAGGGTATCTCGCTTGAGCCGCTTTACGATCTGTTCCGCGACACATCGGTGGTCAAAGTGTTCCACGCGGCACGGCAGGATCTTGAAATCTTCTACGTCGATGCCAAGGTCTTTCCCGAACCGCTGTTCGACACGCAGGTGGCCGCGATGGTCTGCGGCTTTGGCGAACAGGTGGGCTATGAGACCTTGGTGCGCAAGATCGCGCATGAGTCGCTGGACAAGACCTCGCGCTTTACCGATTGGTCCCGCCGTCCGTTGACCGACGCACAGAAGACCTATGCGCTGGCCGACGTAACCCATCTGCGGCAGATTTACGAATTTCTGGCGCGCAAGCTTGAACAGACCGGCCGCGCCCGTTGGGTGGCCGAGGAGCTTGAGACGCTGCTCAGCCCCGATACCTATGTGACCCAGCCGCAGGATGCGTGGAAGCGGGTCAAGACCCGGACCAATTCGCCGAAGTTTCTGGCGATCGTCCGCGAATTGGCCGCCTTTCGTGAGGATTACGCCCGGACCCGCAATATCCCGCGCAATCGCGTGTTCAAGGATGACGCACTGGTCGAATTGGCGAGCCTCAAACCCTCTAACGGCGAAGAGCTGAACCGCGCCCGTCTGCTGCTGCGCGAGGCCCGCAAGGGGGAAATCGCCGAAGGCATTTTGAAAGCCGTGGCCGCAGGCGTGGCTTGCAAAGCCGCCGACATGCCGCAACCCGACCGCAAGCGCGACAAGCTGCAGGTGAACCCGGCGCTGGCCGATCTGCTGCGGGTTTTGCTCAAGGCCAAGACCGAAAGCGCAGGCGTCGCGGCCAAGCTCATCGCCTCGGCCAGTGATCTGGATATGTTGTCGGCGGGAGAGCGCGACGTGCAGGCCCTGCGCGGCTGGCGGCATGAGGTCTTTGGCGCCGATGCGCTGCTGCTCTGCGAGGGCAAGATTGCTTTGGCCGCCGATGGGACGGATGTGAAAGCAGTCAAAGTCTGAAACGAAAAGAGCCGCCCGATTGGGGCGGCTCTTTCTTATGGTGCGTGGCTTGGCCGCTTAGCGGCGAGAGACCAGCGCATTCATCTGCCCTTCGACGCGAATTTCGCGCACCCCGGCCAGCATTTGATCTGTCAGACGACGGCCCGCGATCACCTCACGGGTGGGGCGGCTGCCCTGCGGGGTCGGCTTGTCAGGGCGTACCCCTTCCAAACGGTAAGTCAGAACACCGTCGACAGGCGTCTCATCAATCGTCGCTGGGGTTAACTGCACTGCATAGATACCCTGCCGCGCGGCAAGGCCCGTGGCGCGCAGAATCGCACCACCCGGCACAGGCTCAATCGTCAGGTCGGTGATCTGCTCGAAAGGGCGCCCCTCATAAGTGTCGACCTCAACCGCGCGCCGGGCGAACAGCCCGCTGCGCTGTGGAATCAACGGGTTGTTGCTCTCTTCCGGCGCGGACGGGGCCGAACGCGCGGGGCCGAACCAATTCAGCGGGTTGATGCGGCTGTCACGGACCGTGCCACAGGCGGATACCAAAAGGGTCGAGGCCAAAAGAGCGAGGAGTGTCTTGCGCATGGGTTCCGCCGTTAAGTTAACTTGTCTTGTGCTACCCCATCACGCCAGCCATGGGAAGGGGGTGGACCTTTGCGCATCGGCATCCTACCTGTCAGGCAATGGAATTCACCCAAAGAGAGTGCACAGATGGCCACGCCTGCCTTTGAAGAACTGGTCGAGGATTTCGAGTTTCTGGACGATTGGGAAGACCGCTACCGCCATGTGATCGACCTTGGTAAAGCGATGGACCCGCTGCCCGAGCCGCTGCGCGTGCCGGCGACCAAGGTCGACGGCTGCGCCTCTCAGGTCTGGCTCCATGCACAGTTTGACGGCGGCAAGCTGCATTTTGACGGCGCAAGCGATGCGATGATCGTGTCTGGGCTGATCGCGGTATTGCGCAAGCTTTACAACGGTTTGACGCCAGTCGAAGTGGGCGCTGTCGATGCCAAGGCGGAACTTGCGCGGCTGGGATTGAATGACCACCTCTCGGCGCAACGCTCCAACGGGTTGCGCGCGATGATCGAGCGCGTGCGCGAGACGGCCGCTCAGGAAGCCTGACGGTTAAAGATCGCGTAAAGCGGTCTGCAAATCCCCATAGCCCGTGAAGCGCCGCTCGAACGCAAGGCCGAGCCGCGCGGCGCAGTCCTGCGCCTTTTCGGTCAGCGTCGGGTCGTCCGTCTGCGCCTGATAGACCAGTTTCTCGTAATTGCCGAAATACATGTCGCGCAGCTCTGGGTGCCGGTCGAGTCCCATTGGCTTGATGATGAAAGCCTCAAACTGCCGCACCAGAAAATCGGTGAGGTAGAAGGTGGTGATCTCATCTTCCGAGGTTTTGGCGAAACTCTCGTTGCCCTGAAAAAAGCTGTAGCAATGTGGCCCTGCGACCATCTGCACGCCCATCTCTTCGCAGGCCCGCTCCAGCCCGCCGCCCGTCCCGCAATCGGCGTAGACGACAAAGAAATCGTCATAGTCCGCGCGGTGTTTGGCGACCGTGTCGCGCACCGCTTGGGTGATCTTTTCCGGGTAGAGGTGATATTTCGCGGGCAGGCAGGTGAGATCCAGATGGCTCCAGCCGTTCGCGGCCTTCAGATCCAAAATCTCACGGGCCAGCGCACCACAGGCGATCAGCAAGATACGGCCCGCGCGGGTGGGCGCGAGCCCCTCTTGGGTGAGGGTCCGATCATCTGGCAGATTGCTGTAGCTCATGACGTCACCATCGCATGTCATCGACGCCAACGCAAAGCGGGGACGGCAGCTCAGGCGTTGGCGGAGTTGTGTTTCCGGCCCATCCAGTCTTTGGCCGTCTCCACCGCCACGGCAGCATCGCGGCAATAGGCGTCAGCCCCGATGGCCTTGCCGAACTCTTCGTTCAGCGGCGCGCCACCGACCAGAACGATATAGTCATCGCGCTTGCCCTGTTCGATCAATGTGTCGATCACGACCTTCATATAGGGCATGGTCGTGGTCAGCAGAGCGGACATGCCCAAGATGTCGGCTTTTTCCGCTTCCAATGCTTCGAGATAGGCTTCGACCGCGTTGTTGATCCCAAGGTCTACGACTTCGAAACCCGCGCCTTCCATCATCATGCCGACGAGGTTTTTGCCAATGTCGTGAATGTCGCCTTTGACGGTGCCGATCACCATCTTGCCCACACGCGGCGCGCCGGTTTCAGCGAGCAGCGGCTTGAGGATCGCCATGCCGCCCTTCATCGCATTGGCGGCCAGCAGCACTTCGGGCACAAAGAGGATACCGTCGCGGAAATCCGCGCCCACGATGGTCATGCCGCCGACCAGCGCTTTGGTAAGCACCTCATAGGGTTCCCAACCGCGGTCGAGCAGGATTTGCACCCCTTCTTCGATCTCTTCCTTGAGACCGTCATAGAGGTCATCGAACATCTGCTGGACCAGTTCTTCGTCGTCCAACTCGGCCAGGATGATATCGTCTTCTTCTGACATGGTGTTTCCTTCTGCTGGGCGTGCAGGTGCATGACACTTGGGCCCTTGTCTCACGGAATGTTAGCGCCGGGGTCGCGGTTTGCGACATCGGCCGCGCCATGCGCGACGCCTTGGGGGCAAACTACTGCTTTTTGCGGTGTAAGGACAAGGGTTTGGACAAGTTTACTTGCTGGTGTTCGCACAATGTTCTAACCTTCTTTCATGGATAGGGAAGACCAGCGATTCCGCGTGCTTGGCCGCGCGGCAGGCAGCAACGATGCGGGCCGGTTTGAGGCCCATACTCGCGTGGCGGAGGACGATGGCTGGGCCCGGGAAGAGGTGCTTCCGGTGCTGCGAACCAGCACAAGCATCGAAGTGCCGCGCCGGGTGATTACCTACAACCGCTCGCCGGATTTGCCCTTTGACCGGTCGATCAACCCGTACCGCGGCTGCGAACATGGCTGTGTTTACTGTTTCGCACGGCCCAGCCACGCCTATCTTGGACTGTCGCCGGGGTTGGATTTTGAAACGCAGTTGATCGCCCGCCCCGAAGCGCCTCAAGTGCTGGCGCGAGAACTGCGCGCGAAACGCTATGAGGTCGCCCCCATCGCCATCGGAACCAACACCGATCCGTACCAGCCCATCGAAAAGACCCATGGCATCATGCGGGAGTGTCTTGAGGTATTGTCCGAGTTCAATCACCCGGTGGCGATTGTCACTAAGGGCAGCCTGATCGAACGCGACATCGACATTCTGGGCGATATGGCCGGGCGTGGATTGGCGGCGGTTGGCATTTCGGTGACCACGCTGGACGCAAAGCTCAGCCGTTTGATGGAGCCGCGCGCGCCAGCGCCGCAGCGGCGGTTGCAGGTGATCCGGAAGCTGTCGGAGGCGGGGATCCCGGTGCGGATCATGGCGTCCCCAATGGTTCCGGCGCTGACCGATCCGGAGTTGGAGGCGATCCTTGCCGCCGGGCGCGACGCAGGCGCGCGACATGCCAGTTGGATCATGCTGCGCCTGCCGCGTGAGGTATCGCCGCTGGTGCAAGAATGGCTCGCCACCCATTACCCCGACCGGGCCGAGCGGATCATGGCGCGGCTGCGCGATATGCATGGTGGAAAGGAATACGATGCGGGCTGGCACAAGAGGATGCGGGGCGAGGGGCCCTATGCGCAGATGGTGGCGCAGCGCTTTAATCTGGCAGTCAAACGTCTGGGGCTGACCCGCGCGGGCGTGCCACTGCGCTGCGATCTGTTTCGACCGCCCCCCGAAAGGGGCGATCAATTGAGCTTGTTCTGAGGCTCAGCCCCGGCGGCGGCCGCGGCGCGGTGCGCGCACCGGGCCTTGCCCGTCGGTGCCGTCGCTTTCGGACGAGAAATCACCGATCTCTTCGCGGATTTGCTCCAGCGTCGGGGCCGGGCCTTTTTCCGTGCTGTCGAGCGCTTCGCGCATCGCGACCAGATGCTCGGGCAGGGTGCCGCAGCAACCGCCGATGACGCTGGCCCCCGCGTCACGCGCCATGGTCGCATAGCGCGCCATCAACTCGGGCGTGCCGTCGTAATGGATGTGGCCTTCGACGTATTTCGGGATGCCCGCGTTGCCCTTGGAGATGATCGGCAGCGTGCCATTCTTGGCGGCGAAACCGAGTACCGTGCGCAGCAGGTCAGACGCGCCCGTGCCGCAGTTGGCACCATATGCCAGCGGTGTGTTGTCCAGCCCGTGCACCATATCGACCATCCCTTCGGAGGTCAGGCCCATCATCGTACGGCCCGCGGTGTCAAAGCTCATCGTGCCGCACCATGGCAGCCCCGCCAGCGCAAAGCCTTCGGCAGCGGCGCGGTATTCTTCGGGGGCGCTGATCGTTTCCAGCCAACCAATATCGGCACCACCAGCTTTGAGGCCGTCAGCCGTCTCGTGGAACATTTCAACGGCGAGGGAGTGGGTCAGCGTGCCGACTGGCTCCATAATCTCACCCGTGGGGCCGACAGAGCCTGCGACGATCACTTTGCGCTCGGCGGTATCAGCCACCTCGCGTGCCAGTTCGGCAGAGACGCGGCTCAACTCATGCACCCGCTTTTCGGCACCGTGCAGCTTCAGCCGCGAAGCATTGGCCCCAAAAGAGTTGGTCAGGAACAGATCGCTGCCCGAATCCACTGCAAACCGGTAAAGCTTGATGATCTTCTTAGGCTCGTCAGTGTTCCACATCTCGGGCGCGTCGCCTGACATCAGCCCCATGTTGAACAGATTGGTGCCCGTAGCCCCATCCGCGAGCAATGTGCCCTTTTCAGCCAAAAGATCGGTGAATGCGTTGCTCATGGGGGCTCCTGTAGGGTCTGGGAATTTCGCCTGATGTCACGATGGGTTCATGGGGGCAATCTCATAATATTCATCTTCATTATGAGGACAGGCAGGGCGGGTCACCCCGGCGCGTGGCCGGGGTGGAATGGGTTAGCTGGTCTCGCTCAGCAGTTGCGCTTTGGCTTCGGCCATCAGCGCCTGCATCTTGGCGCGGATCGTCGCCTCATCGGCGCGGTCGCCCAGATCGCCCGAGACTTTGCGGTAGACATCCTCGTCGCCCGCCTCTTCAAAGTCGGATTTCACCACCTCTTTGGCATAGTCGTCGGCGTCGCTGCCCGATTTGCCTAAAAGTTCAGCAGCCCAGAGGCCCAACAGTTTGTTTCGGCGCGCCTCGGCGCGGAATTGCATCTCTGCATCATGGGCGAACTTGCTTTCAAAGGCATTTGCACGGTCGTCAAACTTGCTCATAGCGGGTCTCCGATTGCTGGTGTTACCCTATTCATATGCGGTTGCCCCCGCCTTCCCACAAGTGGCGCGTCAAAGGTGACGGGCCATGCTTGCAGCAGCGGGGTGGTTGCACTAAGAGAAGCGCAAGCGGCGGGGATGTTCCCGGCCCCCTGTTGGAAAGGATGCCCATGGCCCGGCGCAACAAGATCTACGAAGGCAAGGCAAAGATCCTCTATGAAGGTCCTGAGCCCGGCACCATCGTGCAATATTTCAAAGACGATGCCACCGCCTTTAACGCCGAGAAGAAAGCCACGATCGAGGGCAAGGGCGTGTTGAACAACCGCCTGTCCGAGTTCTTTATGACCGGGCTGAACAACATCGGCGTGCCGACGCATTTCATCAAACGCCTGAACATGCGCGAGCAACTCGTGCGGCAGGTTGAGATCATTCCGCTGGAAGTGATCGTGCGCAACTATGCGGCGGGCTCCATGTCCAAGCGTCTTGGCATCGAAGAGGGCACGCAACTGCCGCGCCCGATTGTCGAGTATTGCTACAAAGACGACGCGCTTGGTGATCCGCTGGTCACCGAAGAGCATATCGCCGCCTTTGGCTGGGCAACCCAGCAAGACATGGACGATATCCTAAGCCTCGCGCTGCGGGTCAATGACTTCATGTCGGGCGTGATGATGGCCGTTGGCATCAAGCTGGTGGACTTCAAGATCGAGATTGGCCGCGTTTACGATGGTGACTTCCAGCGTCTGATCGTCGCGGATGAGATCAGCCCCGACAGCTGCCGTCTGTGGGACATCGAGACAGGCCAGAAACTCGACAAAGATGTGTTCCGCCGCGATCTGGGTTCGCTCACCGATGCCTATACCGAAGTGGCCAAACGTCTCGGCGTCATGCCCAAGAACAATGCGCCGGTGTCCAAGCCGACGTTGATCAACTAACGCGGCTTCGCCGTTTAATTTGCAGATGTTACAAAGGGGTGTCGCGCCATGAAAGCACGGGTGCATGTGATGCTGAAGAACGGGGTGCTCGACCCTCAGGGCGAAGCTGTCCGCCACGCGCTCGGAGCCTTGGGCTTTGACGGGGTGAACGGTGTGCGTCAGGGCAAGGTGATCGAGCTTGACCTCGCCGAGGGCACGACCGAGGCCGATGTGACCGCCATGTGCGAAAAGCTCTTGGCCAATACGGTGATCGAATCCTATTCGGTGGAGCTGGCCTGATGCACGCAGCGGTAGTTGTCTTTCCCGGGTCCAATTGCGACCGCGACCTTGCCGTGGCTTTCAAAGCCGCGGGCGCCAAGGTTTCCATGGTCTGGCACAAGGACAGCGAACTGCCGCAAGGCGTTGATATGGTAGGCATTCCCGGCGGGTTCTCCTATGGGGATTACCTGCGTTGCGGGGCCATTGCCGCGAATTCGCCGATCTGCCGCTCTGTGGCGGCTCATGCGCAGCGCGGCGGCTATGTGCTGGGCATTTGCAACGGATTTCAGGTGCTGACCGAAACCGGCCTGCTGCCCGGCGCGCTGCTGCGCAATGCGGGGCTGAAGTACATCTGCAAGACTGTCGGCCTCAAGGTTGAGACCACGGCGAGCGATTATACCTCTGGCTACGACGCCGGTCAGGTTGTCAACATTCCAATCGCGCACCATGACGGCAACTATTTTGCCGATGATGAGACGATTGCGAAACTGCGCGGCGAAGATCGTGTGGCGTTCAGCTATGCCGAGAACCCGAATGGTGCGCGTGATGATATCGCGGGCATCCTTTCGGAAAACCGCCGCGTGTTGGGCATGATGCCGCACCCCGAGCGGGCGGCGGAAGCGGCGCATGGCAACACCGACGGGGCGGCGCTCTTCCGCGCATTGACCGGTGCTTTGCAAACCGCCTGACTTGAGTGCGTTGCGCGGAGCGCGTAAGTTGCCGCGATGAGTGATACATCCGGTTCCGAAGGCAATAGCATGGCCGTATCCTGGCGGGTGCGGTTCGCGATTGCGTCGCTGATGATCCTCGCCGTGGTGACGATCTCAATCACCAACAAGCTGCTGACTGACCGTTTTACCGAAAGCACCCGCAACCGCGCGGAACTGCGCATCGCACTTTACAGCGGCAACCTACTGGCTGAGTTGCGGCAAAACGCCATTGTACCACAACTTTTGGCGCGCGACCCCACGTTGATCGGCGCGCTGCAATCGGCGGATTATTCGCTGTCGACACAGCGGCTTATCTCTTTCGTTGAGGAAATCGGCGCGGCATCCTTGATGCTATATGACATCGACGGGCGTACCGTGGCGGCGACAGACCGTAACCGCCTCAGCTCCGCCCATAAATCCGAGCCCTATTTCGTCGATGCCATCCGCTCTAATGCGACGATCTTTTCGACCATTGAGCGTGAGCAGGGCGGCTATCGCTTCCTCTATTCGCGGCGCATGCAGTCTGGAGGGACCACACTTGGGGTGATCGCCGTTGAGGTTGATCTGCAAAAGTTTGAACGGGCCTGGGCCGGGATCTCGGACGCGGTCATCGTGATGGACAGCACGGGCGAGATTATCCTCGCCACCGAGTCGCGTTGGCGCGGGCTGACAGAGCCCGAAGCGCTGGCCAACCACACGCCCCAAAGCGCGATTGAACGCGCCATTCAGGCCACCACCGATTGGACCGCGCTGCCGCCCGATGCCTATTTGCAGGGCGAGGCGGTGATGCGGCTGGAAAACCGGATACCGTTCCGCGGCTGGCGGATGAGCAGCTACACGACCTATGCCTCGGTCCGCGAAAAGGTGAACGGCGTGCTAGCGTTGGAGGTCATGGGCTTTGCGATCCTGCTGGCGCTGGCGTTCTATTTCCTGAGCCGCCGCACGGCGGGGCGGCTGGCGATCTTTCAACGGGAATCGGCGAAACTCAGGGCCCTGAACCTTGCCCTCCAACGTGAGATTGCTGAGCGTAAGCGGGTGCAACAGACCCTTGCCGTGGCCGAGCAAACCCTTGAACAGTCATCGAAACTGGCGGCTTTGGGTGAAATGTCCGCCGCCGTCAGCCATGAGTTGAACCAACCGCTTGCCGCTATGAAGACCTATCTGGCAGGCGCGCGGCTGCTTTTGAAACGAAACCGGCAGGATGAGGCGCTGTCCTCCTTCGGGCGCATTGACGATCTGATTGAACGGATGGGCGCAATCACCCGGCAGCTTAAATCCTATGCCCGCAAGGGGCAGGAGGCTTTCTCTCCGGTTGATATGGGCGCGGCGCTGGCGTCTTCCCTGTCGATGATGGAGCCACAGTTGCGCCAGCGACAGGTCCAGATCAGCCGCATCCTGCCCGATAATCCCGTCATGGTAATGGGAGACCGTATGCGGATCGAACAAGTTATGGTAAACCTGTTAAGAAACGCATTGGACGCAACAAAATCGGAACGAAACCCTCAGGTGGACATTATACTATCAGCGGGGGAGACGGCGACATTAACCGTGCGCGACAATGGCCCGGGGATTGAGGACTTGGACGCGCTGTTCGAACCTTTCTACACGACCAAGCAGCCCGGCGACGGCGTTGGGCTGGGTCTTGCCATTTCATCGGGGATCGTCAACGACCTTGGGGGACGGCTTATGGCGCGCAACGGACAAAACGGTGGCGCTGTATTTGAGATGCAACTGCCTATATTGGCAGATGAAACGAAGATTGAAGCGGCGGAGTGAACGCATGGCTCAGGCAATGAAAATCGCGATTGTAGATGACGAACAGGACATGCGGCAGTCGATCAGCCAATGGCTGGCCCTTTCGGGGTATGACACGGAAACCTTTGGCAGCGCCGAAGACGCGCTGAAAACTTTGGGGCCGGATTATCCGGGCATCGTCATCTCCGACATCAAGATGCCGGGCATGGACGGGATGCAATTCCTGAAAAAGCTGATGGGCAGCGACTCGGCTTTGCCGGTCATCATGATCACCGGTCATGGCGACGTGCCGATGGCGGTTGAGGCGATGCGAGTCGGCGCTTTCGACTTTCTTGAAAAGCCCTTCAACCCCGACCGGATGAGCGAACTGGCCAAAAAGGCCACCAATGCGCGCCGTCTGGTGATGGACAACCGCGCCCTGCGGCGTGAGCTGTCGGACGGCGGCCAGCTGATGAAAAAGCTCATCGGCCAATCGCCCGTCATGGAACGCCTGCGCGAAGATATCCTCGATCTGGGGCAGGCCGATGGGCATGTGCTGATCGACGGAGAAACCGGGACCGGTAAGACCCTCGTGGCCCATGCGCTGCACGCGGTCGGCAGCCGCGCGGGCAAGAAATTTGTCCTCGTCTCCTGTGGTGCTCTGGAGGAAGACGCGCTCGCCAAGCGGCTGTTCGGCCCGATGCAGCCCGAAGACGCGCAACTGCCCGCCATCGAAGAGGCGCGCGGCGGGACACTGGTGCTGGAAGACATCGAAGCCCTGTCCGAAAGCCTGCAGGCGCGGCTGTTAAGCGCCATCAACGAACAAGGCACCCCGGCAGAGACACGAATCGTCGCCATCTCGAACCTGCAAGAAGCCGGGCGTACCTCAGAAGACGCGCTGCGCTCGGACCTGTTTTATCGTTTGGCGGCGCTCCGTATCACCGTACCGCCGCTGCGCCAACGTGGTGAGGATATTCTGACGCTCTTCACCCGTCTGAGCGATCAGTTCGCGGATGAATACGGCTGCGAGGCGCCTCAGGTTTCCGCTCAGGAGGCGGCGCAGCTCTTGCAGGCGCCATGGCCCGGCAACGTGCGGCAGCTCATCAACGTGGCCGAACGCGCGGTGCTGCAATCGCGCCGCGGCTCGGGCACCATCGCCTCGCTTCTGATGAGCGACCACGACGAAATGCAGCCGGTGATGACCACCGAAGGCAAACCGCTCAAGGAATATGTCGAGGCGTTCGAGCGCATGTTGATCGACAACACCATGCGCCGCCACAAGGGCTCTATCGCCAGCGTGATGGACGAGCTTTGCCTGCCGCGTCGGACGCTGAACGAGAAGATGGCGAAATACGGGTTGCAGCGGTCAGATTACCTCTGACCACGCACCTTAAGCAGCGCGGCTTAACCGCTGCGCTGCTCTGCAATCTCGACCGCTTTGCCATTCGGATCGGTGATGCAGGACCAACTCGCGCCGCCGGGTACGTCAACGATATGACGATAAAGCTCCACCACAGGGCGTGTTGTATTGACGGCGACACCCGTCGCGCCGGTTTGCTGGGTCACCGCGGCCGCGCAGCTTTTCTGCCCGCGCAACTCGGCCAGCGCCGCCGGATTATCGGCCACGGCGATCTCATCACAGGCGGCGAGGCCCAGAAGGGTCAGACACAGCGCGGGGCGCAGGAATATTTGCATGAAGCGGTCCTTTGAAACTCTGGGCCGCGGGGGCGGCAAAGCAATTCTATGGTGCCGCCCAGCGATCCTTGCGGCGACAGTCTGAATGTTTCCAAGCCCATGCGCCTTGTCAACCGACCCGAGTTAAACCGCATTTGACTGTTGCTCATTCGATTGACCATTGTGTTTCACCCCTTAAAGCCCTTAACTAGCCGGATAAGTCCTGTAACGCCCGACTGGCGTATGGTGACTTTTGACAGTTTCGCTGCCGTGCCAGCCCGACACCGGGGGGCCAGCAGACCGATTGGGCCGGAAACGGCCGAAGAACCGCTGATATTCGCGAGGGTTAGCCCAACCGAAGCACAGCTAATTAATGGATGGGAGAGGCGCAAAGGCCCTCGCATCGGAGAAGAACCGCGATGACGCGCGCAGATGCTCAGAGCAGACAGATGGGGGCCATTCGTGGCCCTGCTGTAGCCGCGTCCTCCATCGCCCTGACAAGTCACACCTCCCAGCCCGATGCCCCGCCAGGGGCCTTCCGTGCGCGGGTGCTGTGCATAATGGATCTATGTCTAAGAAAATGCTTATCGATGCCACCCACGCCGAGGAAACTCGCGTTGTGGTCGTGGACGGAAACAAGGTCGAAGAATTCGATTTTGAATCAGAAAACAAACGCCAGCTTGCCGGCAATATCTATCTAGCCAAAGTTACACGGGTCGAACCGTCGCTTCAGGCTGCCTTTGTTGACTATGGCGGCAACCGTCATGGCTTCCTCGCTTTCTCGGAAATTCACCCCGATTATTACCAGATTCCCGTGGCCGACCGTCAGGCGCTGCTGGAGGAAGAACGCGCCTACGCCGAAGCGCAGGCGGCCAAGGACGACGAAGACGAAAAGCCCAAGCGGACCCGCTCGCGGTCGCGCAGCCGGTCAAAGAGCCAAGCGGCTGAGACCAACAGCGATGATGCCGTAGTCACCGCCGAAGTCGCCGACGACAACAGCGATCAAATCGCCGGTATGGAAACCGTCGATCTCGACAGCGAAGAGGGCAGCTCGCCCATGGAGCGGGTCGCGGAAACGCCGGTCGAAGAGCCTGAGAACGGCGAAGCCGATACCGAGGTTGCCAAGGACGATGAAACGGCTGTGGCTACGTCCGATGACGCTGACGCCAGCGACGCCCAGGCCGACGATGCCGACAGCGAAGACGACAAAGGCAGCGATGCCACCGCGAAAGACGATTCCATCGAATCCGTCGCCGACGAAGATGACAGCGAAGACATCCGCCTCGTGCGCAAACCGCGCCCGCGCCGCTACAAGATTCAAGAGGTCATCAAGGTCCGCCAGATCCTGCTGGTGCAGGTCGTCAAAGAAGAGCGCGGCAACAAGGGCGCGGCGCTGACCACCTACCTCAGCCTCGCGGGTCGCTACTGCGTGCTGATGCCCAACACCGCGCGCGGCGGCGGCATCTCGCGCAAGATCACCAATGCGGCTGACCGTAAGAAACTTAAAGAAATCGCGACCGAGATCGAGGTGCCGAAAGGTGCCGGCCTCATCGTGCGCACCGCAGGCGCGAAACGCACCAAGGCCGAGATCAAGCGCGATTACGAATACCTCCAGCGCCTCTGGGAGCAGATCCGCGAGCTGACGCTGAAGTCCATCGCGCCCGCGAAAATCTACGAAGAAGGCGACCTGATCAAACGCTCGATCCGTGACCTCTACAACCGCGAGATTGACGAGATCCACGTTGAGGGCGAGCGCGGCTACCGCATTGCCAAGGACTTCATGAAAATGATCATGCCGTCCCACGCCAAGAACGTGAAGCTTTACAACGAGAGCCTGCCGCTCTTCGCGCGCTATCAGGTCGAGAGCTACCTCTCGGGCATGTTCAACCCCACGGTGCAACTGCCCTCGGGTGGCTATATCGTGATCGGCGTGACCGAAGCGCTGGTGGCGATTGACGTGAACTCTGGTCGGGCCACCAAGGAAGGTTCGATCGAGCAGACCGCGACCAAGACCAACCTTGAGGCTGCCGCCGAAGTGGCGCGTCAGCTGCGTCTGCGTGACCTCGCGGGCCTGATTGTCATCGACTTTATCGACATGGATGAGCGCAAGAACAACGCCGCCGTCGAAAAGATGATGAAAGACAAGCTCAAGACCGACCGCGCGCGCATCCAAGTGGGCCGCATCTCGGGCTTTGGCCTGATGGAAATGTCGCGCCAGCGTCTGCGTCCCGGCATGATCGAGGCGACGACCCAGCCTTGCCACGCCTGCCACGGCACCGGTCTTGTGCGCTCGGACGACAACCTCGCGCTGTCGATCATCCGCCAGATCGAGGAAGAGGGCACCCGCCGCCGCTCCCGCGAAGTGCTGGTGCGCGCCCCCGTGGGCATCGCCAACTTCCTGATGAACCAAAAGCGTGAGCATATCGCCAATATCGAGATGCGTTACGGCATGTCTGTGCGGATCGAAGGCGACCCAACCTTGGTCAGCCCCGATTTCCACATCGAGAAGTTCAAGACCGCCACCCGCACCGTGCCGCCCGTCTCGGATCACGTCGTTTCGGTCGATACATCGCTGATGGATCAGATCGACGAGGATGAGAGCGCCGCAGAGGTCGAAGTGGAAGAGGCACCCGCCGCACAGGAGGCTGCCCAGTCCGAGAACGGAAACGGGAATGGCAACGGCAATGGTGAAGAGGGCGAGGGCAAATCCAAACGCCGCCGCCGTCGTCGTCGCAGCCGGGGTGGCCGTGGCCGCAATGGCAATGGCGATCAACAGAATGGTGCCGACGATCAGAACGGCGGCCAGCAGCAGGAAGCGGCGAAGCCGGACGAAGGCGACAAAGTGCAACCGGTAGAAGCGCAGGCAGCGCAGGCCGACACCGACGCCGCGCCCGCCGCCGAGGAAAAGCCTAAGCCCAAAAGCCGCAGCCGGTCGCGCAAGCCCAAGGCCGAACTGGCCCCCGAAGCGGAACCCGCGCCCGAAGCGCTTGCCGCCGCAGAAGGCGAAACGCCACAGGTCAGTGCCGAGACCGAAGGAGAAGAGACGCCCAAGCCCAAGGCTAAGCGCAGCCGCCGGACCAAGAAACCCGTGACGGAAGCGGCAGAAGAGACGGTGACAACAGACGCCGTGGCGACCGAGGAAGAGGCCGCACCCGCGCCAAAACCCAAACGCCGCAGCCGGGCCAAAGCCAAGCCAGTAGAGCCGGTTGCCGAAGCCACGCCCGAGGCGATGACCGAAGCACTGCCGACCGAAGCGCCGATCGCGGCCCCGTCGCCGGAAACGGCCACACCTGTCGCGGAAGCACCGCAACCTGAGCCGCAGCCCGAACCCACGGCCCAGCCGGTGGAAGCCGAAGCGCCCGCTGCCGAAACGGCTCCTGAGCCGGTGGCCGAAAAGGTGGAAGAGCAACCCGCCGAAAAGCCCAAGCCCAAACGGCGCGGCTGGTGGTCACTGGGCAGCTAAGCCACGACATATAAAAGGAAACGGCGGGCTTTCAGGCCCGCCGTTTTCGTTTCTGTCGTAGGGTTGAAGCGCGCGTTCCGGCCGGGTCCGGCTCAGCCGCCTTTGGTGATGATATACAGCTCTGCCGCGCCCTCGGTCCGGGTTTCGGTCAGCGCATGACCGGCTTCCACGCAGAAATGCGGCACGTCGATCACCGCGGCCGGATCATCGGCTGTCATATGAAGCTGATCGCCCGGCGCGAGGGCCGCCAGTCGTTTGCGGGCTTTCAGCACGGGCAGGGGGCACAGAAGCCCCGTGGCATCTAGTTTTTCGATCTCCATAAGATCAGTTAATCCAAGAGTTTCTCAAGGTCCACGATCTTGTGACAATATGACAGGTGACGCCGGGCCGCTCTCGGTCTAGGAGTCAGTCATGTTTGAAATCAGCCTCCTCGACGCCGGGATCCTGCCGGCCATGATCATCGCTCTGGTTGCCGGGATTTTCAGTTTCCTGTCGCCCTGCGTGCTGCCCATCGTGCCGCCCTATCTGGCCTATATGGGGGGCGTGTCGATCAATGACATGTCCAGCCAATCCAGCGCACGGCGGCGCGCGGTCGTGGCGGCGTTGTTCTTTGTGCTGGGGCTGAGCACTGTGTTCATCCTACTGGGCTTCACCGCCTCGGCCTTTGGGATGTTCTTTTTACAGAATCAGGCGCTTCTCGCTAAAATTTCCGGTGTGGTGATCATTGTGTTCGGCCTGCATTTCATCGGGCTCTTTCGCATTCCGTTTCTCGATCAAGAGGCGCGGATGGATGCGGGCGACAAGGGCGGGTCGAGTTTCGGCGCCTATGTCTTGGGGCTGGCCTTTGCCTTTGGCTGGACCCCCTGCATCGGGCCACAGCTGGGCGCGATCTTGTCACTGGCAGCAAGCGAGGCCTCCGTCTCCCGCGGGACGCTCTTGCTGGGCGTCTATGCGGCGGGGCTTGGCATTCCCTTCTTGCTGGCCGCGATGTTCATCACCCGCGCGATGACGCTGATGAACCGGATCAAACCGCATATGAAGCTGATCGAGCGGATCATGGGGGGCCTGTTGGTAATTGTTGGTCTGGCGCTGCTGACCGGCGCATTCACCGCCTTTTCCTTTTGGCTGCTTGAGACTTTTCCGATCCTCGCAACCGTAGGATAAGCCTTAATCTTGCCCCGAATTGCGGCTAGACTATGCCGAAGAAGAGGGCGGGCATGGTGAGCACAGGGCAGGCAAAGACGGTGAAAACGCGGCGGGTGTTCTACATCCCCGGCTACGATCCGATTCACCCGCGCCGCTACCGTGAGCTTTACCGCAAGGAGGGCGCGGCGCAGGCCGCGATTTCGGGCTATGAGATTGCGCTGAAACCAAAAGCGGGCAAGGGCAATTACGGCTGGCGCGTTAACGCTGGAATCGACGGTCATCAGGTGACCTCGCAGGTCGAAGTGCTGGTCTGGTCCGACATCGTGCGCGAAAGCATGAGCAATTCGATCCCCGCGACCTATTGGCAGTTGCTGCGCACCGCATGGGTCTACATCGGCTCCGGCGCGCTTTGGCGGCTGATGCGCCTGCGCAAAGGGCCGGTGATTGCGGCGCTTTATCCGGTGGGGATGTTGATTGTGCAGGCGCTGCTGGCTGTGGCGCTTGGCCTGCTGACCTATCGCGCCCTTGAAATGGTGACGGACCATCGGGCGGCGCGGCTCGCCTTCGCGGCAGTGGGCACTGGGCTGGGCATCGCGCTGCTGCGCTGGTTTAAAAAGAAAGACGGCAAGTTTTTCGCCTATTACCTGATGCATGACTACGCCTATTCCGCCGCCACGCGGGGCGCGAACCCGCCGGAGTTGGAAGCCCGCATGGCGCAGTTTGGCAATGACATCGCCGCCGCCCTGACCGACGATGTCGACGAGGTACTGGTTGTCGGCCACTCATCCGGGGCGCATCTGGGCGTCTCGGTACTGGCCGATCTGATCCGTGCGGGCAGGGTGCCCGAGCGCGGGCCTGCCTTGGGTTTTCTCTCGCTCGGGCAGGTGGTGCCAATGGTATCCTTCTTGCCCCGGGCCGAGCGTTTGCGAGGCGACCTGCGCTATCTCTCAACCCGCGAGGAACTGGCATGGGTCGATGTGACGGCCCCCGGCGATGGCTGCGCCTTTGCGCTTTGCGATCCGGTCTCGGTCTCCGGCGTGGCGCCTGAGGGGAAACGCTGGCCGCTGGTCTTTTCGGCTGCCTTCACCCAAACGCTTAGCCCCACCCGCTGGAAGGCGCTGCGCTGGCGGTTCTTTCGGCTGCATTTCCAGTATCTCTGCGCCTTTGACCGCCCGCGCGACTATGACTATTTCCAAATCACCGCCGGGCCACAGACCTTGGCCGCGCGCTATGACGGGCGGCCCGCGTCGAAATCCCGGATCGACCACGCGGTCAGCAAATACACCTCTGTCGCCGCATGACCCAACCGCCCAAGCCCCCCGCGCGGCCCGACCGTGTGTCGCTCTGGCGCTATGCCAAGCTGTTTCGCGCCGATATCCTCTCGGCCCAGCCCGCCCGGCTTTATCGCGCGTGGATGGCGGAATTTAAAACGCCGTTCTTTCGCAGCTACCTGATGAACCAGCCCGAACTGGTGAAGACCGTTTTGAAAGACCGCCCCGAGGATTTTCCGAAATCCGACCGGATCGGCGAGGGGCTGCGCCCGCTCTTGGGCAACTCTGTCTTTCTGACCAACGGCGAGACATGGAAACGCCAGCGCCGCATCATCGACCCCGCCTTTGAGGGCGGCCGCTTGCGCGAGACTTTTCCGGCGATGTGGGACGCAGCAGAGGCCGCCGCCGCGCGGCTGGGAGGCAAGGCGGGGCAGGTGGTCGAGATCGAAGCCGAGACCAGCCACGCCGCAGCCGATGTGATCTTTCGCACGCTTTTTTCTCTGCCGATCGAACATGAGGTTGCCCGGGCGGTCTTTGATGAGTTTCGCAATTACCAGCGCAGCCAGCCAATCCTGAACCTTGGGGCACTTCTGCCGCTGCCGCGCTGGATGCCGCGCCTGTTTCGGCGCGACACGCGGGCCAGCGCCGCGCTGATCAGGGCGCTGATC
Source organism: Sulfitobacter sp. OXR-159 (assembly GCF_034377145.1). Taxonomy (NCBI): domain Bacteria; kingdom Pseudomonadati; phylum Pseudomonadota; class Alphaproteobacteria; order Rhodobacterales; family Roseobacteraceae; genus Sulfitobacter; species Sulfitobacter sp. OXR-159. Next base: position 1,788,764 of record NZ_CP139707.1, on the reverse strand, counting down.
ACGGACCTGACCCAAGAGCGGATGGCGCAGATCAAAGCAGGCACCGCGCCCGACGACCTAGCCACCAAGATCATGACCCAGGCCGACCCCGAAACAGGCGAGACCTTCGATACCGAGGAGATGGTTGATCAGGTCGCGATCTTCTTCCTCGCGGGGCATGAAACCAGCGCCTCGGCTTTGGCTTGGGCGCTCTATCTCATGGCCACCCATCCCGAATGGCAGGAGCGGCTGGCGGAAGAGGCACAGGCGCTTGAGACCTGTGATTTCCCCGTGATGTCAAAACTCAAACTTAGCCGGGATGTGTTTCGGGAGACGCTGCGGCTTTATCCACCCGTGCCGATGATGGTGCGCGAGAACCGCTGCCCCGAAGCGTTTCGCGACCGAAAGGTGAGAAAGGGGGCGCAACTTGTGCTCAGCCCGTGGCACCTGCACAGGCATGAACGGCTTTGGGACAATCCTGATGGTTTTGACCCAACCCGTTGGCAGACCGAAAACGGAAAGCAGTGCCAGCGCGACGCCTTCATCCCATTCTCTGCCGGGCCACGGGTCTGCACTGGCGCGGGTTTTGCCATGGTCGAAGGCCCCCTGATCCTGTCGCGTATCCTGCGAGACTTTCACGTGACCGCCCAGCCTGATCGCGTGCCGGTGCCAGTCGCACATTTGACCGTCCGTTCAGATAAGGGCATTTGGTTAGCGCTATCAAGGCGCTAGCTTCTATCATCGGCTTTGCGTTTCAATTAGAAACGCAGCGAACGGAATCAAAATAGGACGTGGGTGACATGGGCTACGACAAGGCGCAACTTGAGCAAATGAACAGCGGCAAAGGCTTCATCGCGGCGCTCGATCAATCGGGCGGCTCCACCCCCAAGGCGCTGAGCCTCTATGGCGTGGAACCGTCGGATTACAACGGCGACGCAGAAATGTTCAAAGCCGTCCACGACATGCGGGCACGGATCATTCTGGCCGACGATTTCACCTCCGAGAAAGTAATCGGCGCGATCCTTTTTGAGCGCACGATGGATGACAGCATCAACGGCAAACCCGTCGCCCAGCTCCTGTGGGAAGACCGGGGCGTGGTGCCTTTCCTGAAGATCGACAAGGGGTTGGAGGAAACCAACAACGGCGTGCAGATGATGAAGCCGATCATGGAGATCGACGACCTGCTGGCCCGCGCGGTGAAACACGGCATCTTTGGCACCAAGGAACGCTCGGTCATTCACGAGGCCAACGAGAACGGCATCGCCGCCGTGGTGGCGCAACAGTTCGAACTGGCCAAACAGGTTTGCGCTGCCGGTCTGGTGCCGATCATTGAGCCGGAGGTGAACATCAACTCCGACACGAAGGCAGAGGCCGAAGAGATCCTGCGCGGAGAGATTGAAAAGAACCTGAACGCGCTGCCCGAGGGCGAGATGGTGATGTTGAAACTGACGATTCCTGAAAAAGCTGGTCTATATGACGAACTGGCCGGCCACGCCAACGTGCTGCGCGTCGTTGCGCTATCGGGCGGCTACTCCACGGCGGAAGCCTGCGAACGGCTGGGCAAGAACCGCACCATGATCGCCAGCTTCTCGCGCGCTTTGACTGAAGGGCTGAACGTCAAGATGACAGATGCGGAGTTCAACGAGGCGCTTGGTCAGAACATCGAGAAGATTTACCAAGCGTCGATCTGCTAAATCGGAATTTTTTGAAAATTCCGTGGCCGTTTTCTTTAAAAGAAAACGGCTACACGACCCGCCGGATGGGTTCTCTATTGCAAAATATGATGACCTGTCCGGCGTTCTCAACCGCTTGGAAACCCCGACGTTTCAACTCGCGTTCGAATTCGCGGCGACCGACGAACTTTTCGATATCGCGCGCTTTACGTCGAATAACCTGTCCGCGAATAGCCGCCTTAGAGGCGAATATATCATCCAGCCAAGCGGCGGGTGAGAGAGGGGATGCGAGGGCCATGGCCCGACGCTAATCTGCTTTTGGTAAACGTTCTTTTAACGCGCGCAACACGAACAACCGGATTGCCCCGGCAAGCCCGATGTCCAGCCCCCGCGCCGCGTCGATTTCAGTCACCAGCGCATTGATCGGCAGCCCCCGCGCGGCAGCAATGGCGCGGAACTCATCCCAGAATTCATCTTCGAGAGAGATTGATGTCCGGTGACCCCGAAGGGTCACCGAGTGTTTGCGGGGCCGCGCGTTCATGTCTCGCGCTTATGCGCTTCCAGATTGCGGGCGATCTGTTCGGCGCGGGCCTTCAGCGCGTCTTTCTGCGCTTTGGTCTGGCCAAAACCCACGGCGTTTTCATTCGCGCGTGCTTTGCGAGACGAACGGTCCCGCTCTTTCTTCACCTTGTTAAGGTTGATGGGCGCACTCATTTTGGTCCGATCATATTTTCGGGCCGCACGACCCGTTCAAAGGTTTCGGCATCCACAAAGCCCAGTGCGATGGCTTCTTCTTTGAGCGTGGTGCCGTTCTTATGCGCGGTCTTGGCGACCTTGGTGGCATTGTCATAGCCGATTTCAGGGGCCAGCGCGGTCACCAGCATCAGCGACTCGCGCATCAGCTTTTCGATGCGGTCCGCGTCGGCCCTGAGGTCAACCACCAGATTATCAGTGAAGGCCGAGGCCGCGTCACCCAAAAGCTGCATGGATTGCAGAACGTTATAGGCCATCATGGGCTTGTAGACGTTCAGCTCAAAATGTCCCTGAGACCCGGCAAAGCCAACCGCCGCGTCGTTGCCCATCACGTGAATGCAGACCTGCGTCAGCGCCTCGCACTGGGTCGGGTTGACCTTGCCCGGCATGATCGACGAGCCCGGTTCGTTCTCGGGCAGGATCAGCTCGCCCAGACCACAACGCGGGCCGGACCCCAGCAGGCGGATGTCATTGGCGATTTTGAACAGGCTGGCGGAGACGGTTTTCAGCGCGCCGGAGATCTCGACCATCGCGTCATGGGCGGCGAGCGCCTCGAACTTGTTCGGCGCGGTGACGAAGGGCAGGCCGGTGATCTCGGCCATGTTATGCGCCACGGTTTCGGCCCAGCCCTTTTGGGTGTTCAGCCCGGTGCCAACGGCGGTGCCGCCTTGGGCCAGTTCATAGATGCGGCCAAGCGCGTCGCGCACGCGCGCGATGCTCATGGCGACCTGATGGGTGTAGCCTGAGAATTCTTGGCTCAGCGTCAGAGGCGTCGCATCCTGCGTGTGGGTGCGGCCGATCTTGATGATGCCGTCGAATTCCTCGACTTTCTTTTGCAGCGCGCCGTGCAGCTTCTCCAGCCCCGGCAGCAGCACGTCCCGCGCCGTCATCGCGGTGGCGATATGCATGGCGGTTGGGAAAGTGTCGTTTGACGACTGGCCCATGTTGCAGTGATCGTTGGGGTGCACTGGGTCTTTGGACCCGATGGTGCCGCCCATAAGCTCAATCGCGCGGTTGGCGATAACCTCGTTGGCGTTCATGTTCGACTGGGTGCCCGAGCCGGTCTGCCAGACAACCAGCGGGAAGTTGTCGTCGAACTTGCCCTCAAAAACTTCGCCAGCGGCCTGAACGATCGCCTTGCCGCGGTCCTCATCAAGCGAACCCTGTGCCACATTGGCCTGCGCGCAGGCCTTCTTGATCACGCCAAGCGCGCGCACGATGGCGATGGGCTGCTTTTCCCAGCCGATTGGGAAGTTGATGATCGAGCGCTGCGTCTGCGCGCCCCAATATTTATCGGAAGGAACTTCGAGCGGACCAAAGCTGTCGGTTTCGGTGCGGGTATCGGCCATTTTGTGGCTCCTGCTGTGACTTATCGTTGCCCAGCGGTGTACCTGCGCCTTACGGTCTGCGCAATGCAGGGATGGCGCTAACGGCCAATCCTGCGCTACTTCCGAAAGGAATCGAGCGAGACGATCTCGGCGTCCTTGGCGGGCTCTTCCGCGACTTCCAGCTCTTCCTCATCAGTTTGGTCAAGCGTGGCCTCATCGCGATCTTCGTCTTCTTCTTCGGTTTCTTGCTGTTCGAACCGCAGGCCGAACTCAACCGAAGGGTCCACAAAGGTGCGGATCGCGTCGTAGGGAATATAAAGCGGCTCGGGCGCATCGCCGAAGTTCAGCGTGATGGCAAATCCGTCTGCGCCAACATCAAGCCCATCGTACCAGTGCTGCATCACCACGGTCATCTCATCGGGATAACGGTCTGAGAGCCAATCGGCCAATTCCGCATCCGGGTGCGAGGTATCGAAGGTGATGAAAAAGTGGTGATTCCCCGGTAGCCCTTGGTCCGATACATCCTGCAAGACCCTGCGGATCAAACCCCGCATGGCTTCGTGCATCAGGTTGCCGTAATCAATGCTGCGGCTCATTCTTCTCTCCGGTCCGGGCGATGGGCAGGGGTCAGCATACCCCATTCACAGGCGAGTGAAAGGGGGCGCGGCGCTAAATCGCGCGAAGGAGCAGAGCAAGCACCGCGAGCAGGATCATCGTGACTACAAAACCACGCTTGAGCGCCAGCATCAGCACAGCGGCCAATAGGGTGAGCGCGGCGGCCAGCGGATTGAAGCTTTCCCAAACCGGCGCGGGCAGGGCGAGGGTGACCCCAGGGGCGACCCGATCAAACAGCACATGCAGCGCAAACCAGACCGAGAGATTGGCGATCACCCCCACCACTGCCGCCGTGATGGCCCGCAGCGCCCCCGCGATGCGCGGCTGTTCAGAAAGTGCCTCAAGATACGGGCCGGCCAAGAATATCCACAAAAAGCACGGCGTGAAAGTCACCCAAAGCGCCAGCAGCCCGGCAGCGAGCGCGCCCGACGGGCCGCTTTGGGCAAAGCCTGCCAGCATCCCGACAAATTGCGTAACGAGGATCAGCGGGCCGGGCGTCGTCTCGGCCAAGCCGAGTGCGTCAATCATTTGGTCCGTGTTAATCCAACCGAAATCCTGAACCACTGTCTGGGTCATATAGGCCAGCACGGCATAGGCACCGCCGAAGGTCACCACAGCGAGCTTGGAGAAGAACAGGCCGAGTTGCAGCAGAAAATCCTCACCCAGCAGCGCCAAAAGCACAAGCGGCGCGGCCCAAAGCCCGCCCCAGATCAGCAGGGTGCGCAGACTGCGCGCAGGTGGCAGATTTGCCGGCTCGGCCACCGCAGTGGGGCTTTTGGTCAACATCCCGATGGCACCGGCCAGCAGAATGATCAGTGGAAATGGCAAGCCCAGAACAAAAATGCCGATGAACGACCCAAAGGCCAGCGCCCAGCCAAGACGCCCATGCAACGCCTTTGAAGAAACCTTTAGAAGCGCTTGGAATACCACGATAATGACGGCGGCCTTGATGCCGAGAAAAGTCATCTGCACAAGGGGCAACTGCCCATACCACGCATATAGCAAAGCCAGCACAGCGATGAATGCCGCCCCCGGCACCACGAAAAGCAACCCCCCGAGCAGCCCGCCAGCCACACCGCGCAGACGCCAGCCCGCATAGGTCGCCAGTTGCATCGCTTCCGGTCCGGGCAACAGCATACAGAGTGAGAGCGCCCGCAGGTAGGTCTGCTCGCTTAGCCACGGGCGGTCCTCGACCAACTCACGGTGCATCACGGCAATCTGTGCCGCCGGGCCGCCGAATGACATCAGCCCGATGCGTCCGAAGACGCGAAACATTTCGGGCCAGCTGGGCGGGGTCATGCGAACTTCCTGCGCGAAAGAAGCCACAGCGGCTTCGTTTTATAACGGATAGGGGCACGGAAGCGCAGGGTCAAGAACACCGCTCAAGCAATTGAATTCGCCGAGATATGGAGGGGAAAAGTGCAGGTTTCTGTTGCCAGGTACCTGCGAACCCCGCCTTAAGCTGCAAAGCCTAAGGACTTAGATTTCAGTCGCTGAAACCGCTTACGCGGCCATCGCAACTGGAGCACGATTGTCATTTGCAATTGTACAGTTTGAACCGATAACGGTGGTATCTCACCGAAACAAAGCAACCCCTTTAGACGTTCGTCGATCCTATTTCGGCCCCATGATCCCCAAATGAAGGATGTTTGGTGGAGCCGCCGGGTACCGCCCCCGGGTCCGAACCGCTTATTACGAGCGCGTTTATGTCCATAGTCCCGAAGGACAAGATTAAAGTAGGGCCGTCATGGGTGAATTGCAAGGGGTGCGACGGCGGGAAATAATGACATCAAGGTTCACGCGCACCCCATTGTTTTATAAGTGAAGTCGCAACTTCTCAGCCAGCCTTTCCTGCATTCCGGGCAGCACGCGCGGCGAAAACGCTCTGGGCAAGGTCTTGGGTCTCCGCTTCCAGCGCCGTCAATCCTGCCGTTACCGCTTTGCCGTCCTGCGCTTCTGCGGCATTGGCGATGTCTTGGTGCAGGGCAATGATCCGCGCCCGATCTCTTGCCGTGAAGGTGATCATATTCATCAAAGGCTGCATGGCTTCGACCGCGCCCGCGAGTTGATAGCTCAGCACCGGGTTGCCCGCGCCGTCAACCAGCGCCCGGTGGAAGGCGACATCGGACGCGCAAAACGCCTCATCGGTCAGCCCCGCCTGCGCCTGCCGGTGGATTTCAGCGCGCATTGTGGCAAGGTGATCCGCCGTGCGCCGCTCTGCCGAGAGGGGGGCACAGGCGCGCTCTAGGGCGAAGCGGGCTTCGCAGGCGGTTTCGAAACTCACCGCGTTCATCGACAATAGCAACGTAGAAGTGGTGATCTGCTGCGCGTAAGCATCTGGAAAGCTGAGGCGATTCACGAAAGCGCCCCCCGTGGCCCCGCGCTGCGTGCGGATCAGCGATTGCGCGGCAAGGCGCTTCAATGCTTCGCGCACCGTGGGGCGAGAGACCTCGAACTGCTCGGCCAATTCCGCCTCAGATGGCAGGCGCTGGTCGACGATCAGACGCCCGCCGATAATGGCGTCGCGAATGGCAGTGGCGATTTGAGCCGATAGATCGGCGGGGTTGCTTGGATCGATTTTCATATGTCTTACAATTAGTGTTTGCGAGGAGTTTAATTGTCTGACATTAAATCTACAAGAGCACGCAGGGGAGGGCGGCGATGACGGGCATGGTACGGTCAACACTTTGGCTGGGGTTTTTCGCCCTGATTCTAGCGGCTTGGTGGATGATGTACAGCATGGCGATGCAGATGGATGTCGATCTGCTGGGTCGTCCGGGCACGATGGGTGAACGGATGCGGCAGATGGATCCGGGCATGGATATGTATATGCCCATGACGCGCTTCTTTCCGCTTTTCACGATGTGGGGGGCGATGATGGCTGCGATGATGGTCCCGACCATGGTCCCGACCCTGCGCGCTTACGAAGACCTCATGACCTCGGCCAACGGCACCCGCGCGGGCTGGCTGGCGGTGCTTGCAGGCTACTTCGCGGTCTGGCTTGCCTTTGCAGCGGGGATCGCAGGGCTGCAATTGCTTCTCTTGCACGGCGGGGTCATCGACATGCTGGGCATCGCCAAATCGCGCTGGACTGCGGCGGCGCTGCTACTGAGCGTCGGCCTGTTCCAATTCACCCGCGCCAAGGAGGTCTGCCACGGCGTCTGCCACTCTCCGATGATGTATTTCATGGGCCATTGGCGCCCCGGTGTCGCAGGCGGTTTTCGCATGGGATTGGGCCTCGGCACCTTTTGTGCAGGCTGCTGCTGGGGCATTATGGTACTGGGCTTTGCCGGTGGGGTGATGAACCTTGCTTGGATGGGGCTGGCGACGCTTTTCATGGTCATCGAAAAGCTACCGCAAATCGGACATTACGCAACTAAACCAATGGGTTTCACCTTGATCCTCGGCGCTGTCGTCGTGGCGGGTTGGCCCGCAATAACAGGAGGATAATATGCCAAACAGAGAGATGACACCCGCGAATTGGGCCGTAAAAGGCGAGCTATTCCTCAACTGCTCTTGCGATGTCTTCTGCCCCTGCGTGGTCAGCCTTGGCGCGCATCTGCCGACCGAAGGTCACTGCCATGCGTGGATGGGCATCGTGATCGACGAAGGCCATTTCGAAGGGGAGGATTTGGCCGGGCTGAACGTGGGCCTGTTGGTCGACATCCCTGGCCGTATGGGCGAGGGGAACTGGAAGGTCGCCGCCTATGTGGACGACCGCGCGAGCGAGGCGGCCTATGATGGTTTATTGAAAATCTTCAGCGGCGCGGCGGGCGGCACGACGGGGCTGTTTACCATGCTAGTGAGCGAGATCATCGGCGCCGAACGTGCGCCGGTTGAGATCATTCGCGACGGCAACCGCCGTGTCATTAACATCGGCCGGAAGATCAACGGCGAGATCGAACTGCTCGCCGGGGCCGAACCGGGTGAGCCGGTGACGATCACCAACTCCAAATACTGGATGGGACCAAATATCGTGGCGGCGCGTGGGGTGAAATCCAAGGTCCGCGACTATGGGCGGGTTTGGGATTTCGGGGGCAAATCTGCTGAGGTCTGCGCGATCGATTGGCAGGGTGCTGCGTGATCACCCCCGGTTATGCTAAGGAAATGGCGCGCTATAACGCCTGGCAAAACAAACAGTTGGCAAGCGTTATTGAGGTGATGGACGAGGATGCGTTAACGCAAGATCGCAAGGCGTTTTTCGGCTCGATCTTGGGCACCCTCAACCATCTTCTTTGGTGTGATCAAATCTGGTTGTCCCGTTTTGATCCCGCCTTGCCCAAGCCGGAGGGGCCGGACACCGAACTTTGCCCCACCGGCATGGCTTGGTGCGCCGCGCGGCGCGAGTGCGACGCGGCGATCAAGGATTGGACCCAAGGCCTTCGACAGGAGGCTTTGGATGCCGATTTATCTTGGTATTCCGGCATCATGCAGCGCGAGCTTACCACTCCCTTGGCGAAAACCGTCGTGCATTTCTTTAACCACCAGACCCATCACCGGGGGCAGGTGCATGCCATGCTGACCAGCGCCGGGTACGATGCGCCAGTGAGCGATCTTATCTTAATGCCGGAGGACGTGTGATGGCTGAACTCTCCCCCTCACGCCGGATACGGCGCACGCCCTTTTCTGCCGGGGTAGAGGCGGCAGGCGTGAAGGCCTATACCGTCTATAACCGGATGCTGCTGCCCACCGTTTTTGAAAGCACTGAAGCCGATTACCATCACTTGAAGAGAGCCGTCCAAGTCTGGGACGTGGCTTGCGAAAGACAGGTTGAGCTGCGGGGGCCGGATGCGTCGCGGTTGATGCAAATGCTGACGCCGCGCGATCTGCGCGATGTGGCGCCGGGGCGCTGCGTCTATGTGCCGATCGTCGATGAGACGGGCGGTATGCTCAATGATCCGGTCGCGGTGAAGCTGGCCGAGGATCGCTGGTGGATTTCCATTGCCGATAGCGATTTATTGTTGTGGGCCAAGGGGATATGCAACGGTTATCATTTGGATGTGCTGGTGGATGAGCCGGATGTGAACCTGCTCGCGGTGCAGGGACCAAAAGCCGAAGACCTGATGGAACGCCTGTTTGGTGCGGCGGTGCGGGAGGTAAAGTTTTTCCGTTTCGGTGAATTCCACTTCCAAGGGCGCGCCATGAATATCGCGCGGTCTGGCTACTCCAAACAGGGCGGCTTTGAGATCTACGCAGAGGGCGCGGATATCGCCATGCCGCTGTGGGATGCTCTGTTCGAGGCGGGGCGCGATTTGGACGTGCGCGCGGGCTGTCCAAATCTAATAGAGCGGATCGAAGGCGGAATGTTGAGCTATGGCAATGACATGACCGACGATAACACCCCGCATGAATGCGGCCTTGGCAAGCTTTGCGACACCCATGCCGCGATGGGCTGTATCGGCAGAGATGCGCTGCTACGGGTGGCCAAGGAAGGCCCAGTGCAACAGATACGTCCCCTAGAGATCGCGGGCGATCCGGTGCCGCTTTGTGACCGGGCTTGGCCGCTGATGGCAGGTGACAAGCGCGTGGGGCAGGTGACTTCGACCATTTGGTCGCCCGATTTTGGGGTGAATGTCGCCATCGGAATGGTGCGGATGACCCATTGGGATCCGGGCACGCAGTTGCAGGTTGAGACACCCGAGGGCCTGCGGGATGTGACCGTGCGTGAGAGTTTCTGGGCCTGACGCCCGGCAAATTGAAACCTGAAAAGGAGATGAAAGATGAGCTTTAATGCATTGATTGTGAACAAAGATGACGAAGGCAAGACACATGCTGAGGTGACCCAGATCACCGAAGATCAACTGCCCAAGGCCGAGGTGACGGTCGCGGTGGAATATTCGACTGTGAACTACAAAGACGGGCTCTGCATTGGGCCCGGCGGTGGTCTGGTTCGCAACTATCCCCATGTGCCGGGGATCGACTTTGCCGGGACAGTCGAGACATCAAGTGACGAGCGGTACAAACCCGGCGACAAGGTCGTGCTGACCGGCTGGCGTGTGGGCGAGGCGCATTGGGGCGGCTATGCGCAGAAGGCGCGGGTCAAGGCCGACTGGCTGGTGCCGCTGCCCACCGGTTTGGATACGCGCCAAGCGATGGCCGTGGGCACGGCGGGCTTCACCGCGATGCTGGCGGTGATGGCGTTAGAGGACCACGGGATCAAGAAAGGGCCGGTGCTGGTCACGGGGGCCGCGGGTGGCGTGGGCTCGGTCGCGACCGCGATCCTTGCCAATCTCGGTTATGAGGTGGCAGCCGTTACTGGGCGGCCCGAGACCGAGGACTACCTCAAAAGCCTCGGGGCCAGCCGGATTGTCGCGCGCGATGAGATTAACGAGACGGTCAAACGCCCGCTCGAGGGCGAGACATGGGGCGGCTGTGTCGACGCTGTGGGCGGCGCGATGCTGGCCCGTGTTTTGGGGCAGATGGAATATGGCGCGAGCGTCGCTGCAGTGGGCCTTGCGGGCGGCGCGGCACTGCCCGCCACGGTGATCCCCTTCTTGCTGCGCGGCGTAAACCTGTTGGGCATCGACAGCGTCATGCAGCCCTATGACAACCGTCTACGCGCATGGGAGCGGGTGGCGAAAGACCTGCCGATGGAGAAGCTGGAGGCGATGGTTCAACCCGCGGGTCTCAGCGATTTGCCCCAACTCGGTGCAGACATCCTCAAAGGGCAGGTCAAGGGCCGGGTGGTTGTCGACGTAAACGCTTGATATTGCCTCGGCGCGGGGCGGTGTGGTTAATGGTCCACGCCGCCCCGACCGCCAGAAGGAGAGCATGATGGCCACCTATGACGACGACAATATCTTTGCCAAGATCCTGCGCAAGGAAATCCCCAGCTTCAAGGTCTATGAAGACGACAAGACCTATTGCTTTATGGACATCATGCCCCGCGCCGAGGGGCATTGCTTGGTGATCCCCAAGTCGCCTTGCCGCAATATGCTCGACGCCAGCCATACGCAGTTGGCCGATTGTCTGGCGACGGTTCAAAAGGTCGGCAATGCCTGCCTGCGGGCCTTTGGTGCTGATGGCATCACGGTGCAGCAATTTAACGAAGCCGCGGGCGGGCAAGAGGTCTTTCACCTGCACTACCATATCTTGCCCCGCCATGAGGGCGACAAGCTGCGCCCGCCCGGCGTCCAAGGTGACATGGACCGGATTCGCGAACAGGCCGATGCGATTGCAGCGGCGCTCGGGACAGGGTAACCCCCCCAAACTTACGTCGCAGCGGATAACGAAAAGGTCGTTTTAGCCAAGTTTCCAAGGGAGCTTGGCCGCAAGAGCTTGCCCAATGGTCGCAAGCCTCTATCCTTTGCGCACGGATGAGAAAAACAGAAGCCGCGCCTTGCGTGGTGATCTGTCATCAAAGAGGGAACAGATTATGAGCGATACAAATTCGCACGGCATCCCCGAGCCTGAGGGCAAGGCGGATGTCATCAATACCGATTATGAAATCGGTCAGGACAATATCGAGCGGCAGATCGGGCCGTTCGGGCTGGATATTCACAACCCGGTCTTTCTGATTTCGGGGATCGCTGTGGTGATCTTCGTCTTTTACACGATTGCATTGCCAGAGCAGGCCGCCGCGGTCTTCTCGGCCATGTTCAACTTTACGACCAAGAACTTCGATTGGTTCCTGATCGGCGCTGCCGATTTGGTGGTGATCTTTGCGCTTTTGCTGATTGTCACGCCTTTTGGCAATGTCCGCCTTGGCGGTAATGAGGCGGTCGCGGACTATACCTATCTGGGCTGGTTCGCGATGCTTTTCGCCGCGGGTATGGGCATCGGCCTGATGTTCTACGGCGTGTCTGAGCCGCTCACGCATTTCTCGACCTCCATGGGCGAAATCACGACAGAGAACGGTTTGCGCACCGACTGGGCCCCTCTGGGCGCGGCAACAGGTGATGAGGCCGGTTCGCTCCGCCTTGGCATGGCGGCGACGATCTATCACTGGGGTCTGCACCCTTGGGCGATCTACGCGGTCGTTGCGCTGGCGCTGGCGTTGTTCACCTATAACAAAGGTCTGCCGCTGACGATCCGCTCGGCCTTTTACCCGGTTCTGGGCGAACGTGTTTGGGGCTGGCCCGGGCATATCATCGACATCATCGCGGTCTTTGCCACGCTCTTTGGTCTGGCCACTTCGCTGGGTCTGGGTGCGACACAGGCGAACGCGGGCTTAAACGAGTTATTCGGGATCCCGATTGGCACCACCTCCGAGGTCGTTCTGATCTCGCTCATCACTGCCGTGGCGCTGATTTCGGTGCTGCGCGGTCTTGATGGCGGCGTGAAGGTGCTGAGTGAGATCAACATGGGGCTGGCCGCCTTGCTGGCGCTGTTCACCTTGATCGTCGGGCCAACTGTGTTCCTGCTGACCTTCTTCTGGGACTCGCTGGTGGCTTACATTGAGTATCTGCCCGCGCTGGCAAATCCCTTTGGCCGCGAAGACGTGAACTTCTCCCAAGGGTGGACGGCGTTCTACTGGGCGTGGTGGATCAGCTGGTCACCTTTCGTTGGCATGTTTATCGCCCGCGTCAGCCGGGGCCGTACCGTGCGCGAATTCATCGTTTGCGTGCTGTTGATCCCCTCGCTGGTCTGCGTGCTGTGGATGTCGATTTTTGGCGGCACCGCGATCCATCAGGTGCTGAACGATGGCTACACCGCAGCCCAAGATGCGGGCCTGCCGCTGCAGCTGTTCAAGATGCTGGACGCGCTGCCCTTGGCCTCGATCACCTCTTTCATCGGCATCGTGCTGGTGGTGGTGTTCTTTGTCACTTCGTCGGACTCCGGCTCGCTGGTCATCGACACGATCACCGCAGGCGGCAAGGTCGACGCGCCGGTGCCGCAGCGGGTGTTCTGGTGCATCTTTGAAGGTGCCGTGGCCATCGCTCTGCTGATCGGTGGCGGCTTGGCGGCGCTGCAATCCATGGTGATCTCTACCGGGTTGCTGTTCACGCTGCTGCTGCTCTTCATGTGCTTCTGCATTTTCCGCGGCCTGCAGGACGAGCGCAAAATTCGCTAAGTTCCACAGGCAGTGCGATACCAACAACGGCGGCTCCTCGGAGCCGCCGTTTTCTTTGGGCGCTTGACCTTCGTCGCGCTGCGGTGGACCTTCGCGCCATGCATATTGATTCCGCCTGGGTCCGCGCCCAATTCCCCGCCTTCGCCGAGCCGAGCCTTCAGGGGCAGGCCTTTTTCGAGAACGCCGGTGGGTCTTACACCTGCCGCCAAGTGATCGAGCGGTTGCATCGCTTTTACACCCAGCGAAAGGTGCAGCCCTACGCCCCCTACGAGGCGAGCCGCCTTGGCGGAGAGGAGATGGACGAGGCCCGCACCCGCATGGCTGCGATCCTCGGCGTGACACCGGCAGAGCTGAGCTTTGGCCCCTCGACCACGCAAAACACCTATGTGCTGGCACAGGCCTTCGGCCAGATGATGCAGCCCGGTGAGGCGATCGTCGTGACCAACCAAGACCATGAGGCCAACACCGGCCCATGGCGGCGGCTGGCCGAGCGGGGGATCGAGATCCGTGAATGGCAGATCGACCCAGAGACGGGGCATCTGGATCCAGCCAAGCTTGAATATCTGTTGGACGAGAAGGTCAGGCTGGTCTGCTTTCCGCATTGCTCCAACGTGGTGGGGGAAATCAACCCGGTGACCGAGATCACGGCGCTGGCCCATGCCGCTGGCGCCTTCGTCTGCGTTGACGGCGTGTCCTATGCGCCCCACGGCTTTGCTGATGTCGGGGGGCTGGGGCCGGATATCTACCTCTTTTCCGCTTACAAGACCTTCGGGCCGCATCAGGGCGTCATGGTTATCCGCCGGGCGTTGGCGGAACTGCTGCCGAATCAAGCGCATCACTTCAACGGCGATGTGCTTTATAAGCGGTTCACCCCGGCGGGCCCGGATCATGCACAGATCGCGGCCAGCGCAGGCATGGCGGATTATATCGACGCTTTCCACGCCCACCACATCGGCGGCAGCGCCGATGCGACGGCGCGCGGTGTCGCCGTGCATGATGCGATGCGGGCCCATGAGACGGCTTTGCTGCAACCGCTGCTGGACGCCATGGCGGCGCGGAATTCCGTGCGGCTGATCGGCCCGAGCGATGCGGAAAAACGTGCGCCGACCGTGGCACTGGCGCTTGACCGGCCCGGTTTTGACGTGGCGCAGGCGCTGGCCGAGCGGGGCATCATGGCGGGCGGCGGGACCTTCTACGCGGGCCGTGCGCTTGGCGCGATGGGGGTGGAGGACAGCAAGGGCGTGCTAAGGCTAAGCTTCACCCATTACACCACCAAGGACGAGATGGATAAACTGCTGAATGCACTGGATGATCTGCTCTGAGCCTTGACCCCGGCGCGGGGGCGCTATGTTTCGGGGTCAGGCCAGGAGCAAGACCCCAAACGTGAGTGAAAATACCCCGATTATCATGTGGTTCCGCCGCGATCTGCGGCTGAGCGATCAGCCCGCTTTGGCGGCGGCCTGCAAGTCGGTTCGCCCAGTGATCCCGCTTTTCATTCATGACGACCAGTCAGAGGCTCTGGGCGCTGCCCCGAAGTTTCGTCTGGGGCTGGCGCTGGCCTGTCTGGGGGAGACGCTTGCAGAAAAGGGCAGCCGCCTGACCCTGCGTCGCGGGGATGCGCTGGACATTCTGCGCGATGTGATCAAGCAAACCGGGGCAGGGGCGGTGTACTGGAGCCGCCTTTATGATCCCGCCGCGATCGACCGCGACACTAAGGTCAAAGATGCGCTGAAAGAAGAGGGCATCGAGGCCAGCAGCTTTGCCGGACATCTGATGTTCGAGCCTTGGACTGTCGAGACCAAGACCGGCGGTTTTTACAAGGTCTTCACCCCCTATTGGAAATCCGTCCGTGGCCGCGATGTAGCGGCACCCGTGGCGACCCCGAGCGAAATTGCAGCACCCCAAGACTGGCCCGAGAGTGACGCCTTGGACGATTGGCAGATGGACGCCGAGATGCAGCGCGGGCGTGATATCGTGCGCCCCTTTGTCCGTCTGGGCGAGGCCGCAGCACAGGCGCGGCTGGGGTCCTTCATCGCGCATATCGTCGAAGGCTATGATGAAAGCCGCGACATGCCGGGCGAAGACCGCACCTCTGCACTGTCCGAAAACCTCTCTTTGGGCGAAATCAGCCCGGCGCAATGCTGGCATGCTGGTCAGCGTGCGATGCAAGATGGCAAGCGGGGGGCAGAGACCTTTCTGAAAGAACTCGTTTGGCGCGAGTTTGCTTATCATCTGATGTACCACACGCCCCGCATCCTTGACCAAAACTGGCGCGAGGAATGGCAGGCTTTCCCGTGGAATGAGGATGAGCGCCGCGCCGAGGTACTGGCGTGGAAACAGGGGCGCACCGGCGTGCCATTCGTCGATGCCGCCATGCGCGAATTGCAGGTGACCGGGCGGATGCACAACCGGGGCCGCATGATCGTGGCGAGCTATCTGACCAAACACCTCATGTGTCACTGGCGCATCGGCCAAAAGTGGTTCGAAGAGCACCTGATCGATTGGGATCCGGCCAATAACGCGATGGGCTGGCAATGGGCCGCAGGCTCTGGCCCCGATGCAACGCCGTTCTTTCGCATTTTCAATCCTGAAACCCAGCTTGATCGGTTCGACAAGGGCCGAGACTATACCCGCCGCTGGATCGCCGAGGGCCGCGCGAAGCCAAGCAAGGATGCGCTGGCCTATTTCGACGCAATCCCGCGCCGCTGGGGCCTCAGCCCGAATGACGACTATCCCGACCCGATTGTCGATCTTTCGGAAGGGCGCGAACGGGCACTGGATGCCTACCGCAATCGTGATTTTTAAATTTTTGCGAAACAGCAGCCTGCGGTTACAGTAGGCGCCAAGAACAAGAACGGAACCGAGGTATGAAGCTGACGACAACAGAGGGGCAGAAGGGTCTGCCGCGCTATTTCCCACAGGTCTTTGCCATGGCGCAGGCGATGCAGCATGGGCGGGTCGATTTCGTTTTGCCCGATGGTCGCGCGTTCCGGGCCGAAGGGGCCAAACCCGGCCCGGTGGCCGAATTGCATATCCACAACGATGACCTCTTTGCCCGCCTGATCCGCGAGGGCGATCTGGGCTTTTGTGACGCATACCTTGACGAATGGTGGTCGACCCCCGACCTGCAAGCCTTCATGGATTTGGTGCATGCTGGCAACGAAACCGTTTATGACGGCTTCCCTGGCCAAGGGCTGCTGCGTCAGTTTGAGAAGTTCCGCTTTTGGCTGCAACGCAACAACCGCAAGCAGGCCAAACGCAACATCAGCAAGCACTATGATCTTGGCAATGAGTTCTACGGGCTTTGGCTGGATGAGACGATGACCTATTCCTCGGCCATGTTCGAGGACGGCGCGCAGATGTCGCTAGAGGCCGCGCAGACCGCCAAATACAAATCCATGGTCGATCAGATGGGGGTTCAACCGGGCGATCACGTGTTGGAAATCGGCTGCGGCTGGGGCGGTTTCGCTGAATATGCCGCTGCCGAACGGGACTTGCACGTCACCGCGCTGACGATCAGTGCCGAGCAATATAAATACGCCGTGGACCGGATCAAAAAAGCCGGGCTGTCAGACCGTGTGACCTTTAAATTGCAGGACTACCGCGATGAACGCGGGCTCTATGACGGCATCGCCAGTATCGAGATGTTCGAGGCGGTAGGCGAGCAATATTGGCCGATCTATTTCGAGACCGTCCGCCAGCGGCTGAAGCCCGGACGCGCAGCCACGCTACAGATCATCACCGTCGATCACGCCCGTTGGGACGTTTACAAGCGCGGCGTGGATTTCATTCAGAAATACATTTTTCCGGGCGGCATGTTACCCAGCCCCAAGGTGCTGCGCGAGCAAGTGGAACGCGCCGGTCTTGTGGTCGACCGCTCGGTCGAGTTCGGCAAAAGCTATGACATCACGCTGCGCCGCTGGCATGAGACCTTTAACGCGAAATGGGATCAGATCACCGCGCTTGGCTTTGACGAACGCTTTCGCCGGATGTGGAATTTTTACCTCACTTCCTGCGCTGCGACATTTGACAGTGGAAATTGCGACGTGACGCAGATTACGGTACGGCGACCTGTGTGACCGCCCCTGCGGTCCATCCCCGCAAGGAGCCGCAAAATGCCGACTGGTGCACGACTTATGGCAGCGATCTCACTCGCGGTGCTGGCCTTTGTTTTGTCGGGCATGGTGGTGCCCCTGATGCCGGAAAGCACGGATTTCGGGTATTTCCTCCCGCTGAACATCCTTCTTGGCCTTGTGGTGGGCTGGCGGGTGATGGGCAAGCGCGCGGGGCGCGGCATAGTGGCCGCGATCAATAACGGGTTGGCCGGGGTCTTTGTGCTGATGCTCTGGGCGATTTTCTTGCAGGCGGCGAATGAGATGGTCCGTCTGGCCCTGCGCAACCGCTATGACGATCCTTTCGAAGCCATCGTTGCCGTGTTTCAGATCGGCGCGGAGTTCGGGGTGATGATTGCCACACTTCCCATCGGTGTGGCGCTCGTTGTCGGGGCTGTGATCGCAGGTCTTTTGACCGAATTTGCTTATAACCGTTGGTCCTGATCCCCATGCGACATCTTTTTATTTACGGCACCCTGCGGCATTTGCCGCTTTTGGAAATTGTGCTTGGCCGTTCCGCCGGAGCGATTGACCTGCGGCCTGCGACTTTGCCGGGCTACCGCGTCTCAGCCGCCGCCGAGGGGCCGTTTCCCACGATTGAGACATGCGAGGCCGCGCAGGCCGAAGGGCTGCTGGTTCAAGGGCTGAGTGCGGATGATTTTGCCCGGCTCGATTTTTATGAAGGCGCCTTTGACTATGATCTGGTGCCGGTGACATTGGCAGACGGGCAGGCGGCAGAGGTCTATCTGCCGCAACCGGGGCGCTGGACGGGTGAGGGGCCATGGTCGCTTGAGGCATGGGAGGCCGATTGGGCTGCGCTGTCGTGCCACGCGGCGCGCGAGGTGATGAGCTATATGGGCAAACGCCCCCGCGCCGAGGTCGACGCGATGTTCCCGATGATCCGCCGCCGCGCCCATCAACAGGTGCTGGCTGAAACGAGCGCGCATGATCCGCTGGCCCTCGACGGAAAGATTGAGATTACCGGCCGAGATCGCGTTTACGCAAAGTTCTTTGCCCTTGATGAAATTTCCCTCCGCCACGAGACCTTCGACGGTGCCATGTCCGCAGAGATCGACCGCGCGGTCTTTGTCAGCGCGGACGCGGCGTTGGTGCTGCCTTATGACCCCGCACGCGACCGCGTGCTGCTGGTTGAGCAGATCCGCATGGGCCCTTTGGCGCGGGGCGATCACACCTGCTGGCAGTTAGAGCCCATCGCGGGCCATATTGATCCCGGTGAGACACCGCAGGCCGCCGCACGACGCGAGGCGCTTGAAGAGGCGGGGATCACATTAGGCGCCTTGGAACCCGTAGGAAACGTCTACGCCTCTCCCGGCAATGCGACGGAATTCTTTCACATTTTCGTTGGATTTGCGGATTTGCCGGATCATATCATCGGCACGGGCGGTTTGGCCTCAGAGGGCGAGGATATACGGTCGCATTTGATGTCCTTTGACGATCTGATGGCCTTGGCCGATGCGCAGGCGCTTGCCAATGCGCCATTGGTGGCAAGCGCCTATTGGCTGGCCCGCCACCGCGAACGCTTGAGGTCCGAGAGCGCGACAGCTAAACCGGACGGAACATGAACTGGGGGCAAACATGCAGGTTGCAAAAGATCTGGCCGAGGCCATTGGAAACACACCGCTGATCCGGCTGCGCGGCGCGAGCGAAGAGACCGGCTGCGAAATTCTGGGCAAAGCGGAATTCATGAACCCCGGTCAGTCGGTCAAGGACCGCGCGGCGCTGTTCATCATCCGCGACGCCATCGCGCGGGGCGAGTTGAAGCCCGGCGGCACCATTGTCGAAGGCACGGCAGGCAACACCGGCATCGGGCTTGCGCTTGTGGGCGCGTCGATGGGGTTCAAAACCGTTATCGTTATTCCTGAGACGCAATCTCAGGAAAAGAAAGACATGCTACGTCTTGCCGGTGCCGAATTGGTGCAGGTGCCTGCGGCCCCTTACAAAAACCCCAACAACTTCGTCCGCTATTCCGAGCGTTTGGCCAAGGAACTGGCCAAGACCACGCCCGAAGGGGTGATCTGGGCCAACCAGTTCGACAATACCGCCAACCGTCAGGCGCATATTGAGACGACAGGCCCCGAGATCTGGGAACAGACAGGCGGCAAAGTGGATGGTTTCTGCTGTGCGGTCGGCTCTGGCGGCACGCTGGTTGGCGTGGCCATGGCGCTGCAGCCCAAGGGCGTGAAAATCGCACTGGCCGACCCCGATGGCGCGGCACTGCACAATTATTACACCGAAGGCGAGTTGAAAGCCGAGGGCAGCTCCATCGCTGAAGGTATCGGGCAGGGGCGGATCACAGCGAACCTCGAAGGGTTCAAACCGGATTACAGCTATAACATTTCTGACGAAGAAGCCCTGCCGGTGGTCTTTGATCTGCTGGAAAACGAAGGGCTCTGCTTGGGCGCTTCTTCTGGCGTGAACGTCGCAGGCGCCATGCGCATGGCGAAAGAAATGGGGCCCGGGCATACGATTGTCACCGTGCTTTGCGATTTCGGCACGCGCTATCAGTCCAAGCTCTTCAATCCAGAGTTCCTGCGCGAGAAGGGGCTGCCGACGCCCGGCTGGCTTGATGCCGCGCCACAATCCATTCCAGGTGTTTTCGAGGATACATGACCCAAATGCTCCGCTTCGCCCTCGGCCTTACCGCGTTGCTGGTCTGGCTGACCGGCGCGGCTGTCGCTCAAGAACCGGTTCTGCCGGACTTTGACCAATGGGAAACCGTCGCCTCGACCGCTGAAGAAGCCGTCGACGCGCCGGATACCACCGAAACCATGCTTGAGGTGCAGCGCGCCCGGCTGGTGGACTATCGCGCGAAATTTGACGCGGCGCGAAACCTGAACGCAGCGCGGATCAGCGCGCTGCGGGAACAATTGGCCGCCCTCGGCACCCCGCCAGAAGGTGAAGGGGCCGAACCGGAATCGCCCGAGGTTGCCGCCAACCGCGAAGAGTTGAACCGACAGCTCAACACCCTGCTGACGCCGGTTCAGCGGGCCGAAGCGGCGTACCTGCGGGCCGATGCGCTGATCGGTCAAATCGACGTGGCGCTGCGCGAACGTCAGACCGAGCAGTTGATGGAGGTCGTGCCCACGCCGCTCAACCCGGTCCACTGGCGCACGGCAATCGACGATTTGGCCACCGCAGCGGGAGAAATCGCCGCCGAAGCGCCGGATGATGCAGATAGCGCACGTCGCAACCTAAGATCATCGCTCCCTGCGGTTCTGGGGCTCACCGTACTCGGCCTGGTGCTGATTTTCCGCGGTCACCACTGGTCGACGACAATCGTCGGGCGACTCCAACAGTTTGGCGCGCGCGGTTTCGGCATCTGGCGCTTCGTCGTTTCGCTATTGCGGATCATCCTGCCCACGGTCGGTTTGGTCTTGCTGGCCATGGCCATATTGGCAACCGATTGGCTAGGGCCTCGCGGCTCTGCCTTGGTGCAGCTTCTCCCTGTAATTGGCGGCGCGATGCTCGGCGTTCGCTGGGTGGCCGAGCGGGTGTTTTCACGCGACGAAGACGAGGCGCTGATCCTGCTTCCGCGCCCCGAGCGGAAAGCCGTACGCTTTTACGTCAGCATAATCACAGTGACCGTCATTCTGGGCGCGATTATCCGTGCGATTTTCGACGGGCAGCAACCGGCTGAGACCACCGAAGCGGTGCTCCGCCTGCCTGTGATGCTGCTCAGCGCCTTTGCCCTGTTCCGCATTGGTCGCATTCTGCACGGTCACAGCGAGCCGGTGCCGGAGGATACACCTGCCTCTGAAGAGCCGCGCGTATCGACCCTGAGCCGCGTGGTGCGCGGTCTGGGCTTGGGCGCGATGATCGTGGCCGTGGTGGCACCGCTTTTGCTGATCAGTGGCTATTACAACGCCGCCGTGTCGCTGCTGCCGCCTTACGTCACGACGCTGGTCCTTTTGGGGCTGGTGATGACGCTGCAACGCTTCTTGGCGGATGTCTACGGCGCAATGACCGGGCAGGGCGTTCAGGCACGCGATGCGTTGATGCCGGTGTTCTTTGGCCTGATCCTACTGCTGCTCTCGCTGCCGGTGATGGCTTTGGCATGGGGCGCGCGGGTCACCGACCTGACCGAGCTTTGGGCGCTCTTCAGCCGAGGCTTCGCCTTTGGCGAGACGCGGATCCGTCCGACGGACTTCCTCTCTTTCGCAGTGATTTTCGTGATCGGCTATGCCGCCACCCGTCTTATTCAAGGTGCGCTGCGCAGCAACGTCTTGCCAAAGACGCGGATGGACATCGGCGGACAGAACGCCATCGTCTCGGGGATTGGCTATGTCGGTATTTTCCTCGCCGCGCTGCTGGCCATTACCGGGGCCGGGATCGACCTATCCGCCCTTGCCTATGTCGCCGGTGCGCTGTCGGTAGGTATTGGTTTCGGTCTGCAAAACGTGGTGTCGAACTTCGTGTCGGGCATCATCCTGTTGATCGAACGCCCTATCTCCGAAGGCGATTGGATCGAGGTGGGCGGCCAGATGGGCTATGTGCGCGACATCTCTGTGCGCTCGACAAGGATCGAGACCTTTGACCGTACCGATGTCATCGTGCCCAATGCCGATCTGATCAGCGGCACGGTCACCAACTACACCCGGGGCAATACCGTGGGCCGCCTGATCGTGCCCGTGGGCGTGGCCTATGGCACTGACACCAAACGGGTAGAGGGCATCTTGCAAGAGATCGCCCAAGCTCAGCCCATCGTGCTGACCAACCCGCCGCCTGCGGTGCTGTTCCTGAACTTCGGTGCCGATGCGCTGGAATTCGAGGTCCGCTGCTACCTGCGGGATGTCAATTGGATGATGAAGGTCAAGAACGACATCAACCACGCCATCGCCGCGCGTTTCAACGAAGAAGGGATCGAAATTCCCTTTGCCCAGCGTGATCTCTGGCTGCGCAATCCTGAAGCTTTGAAAAGCGATGCCGCGCCCGCGCAGGACGAGGGCGGCAAAACGGCGGAGCCGCAGGCATGACAGGCGAACTGTTTCGGACGGAAGCCTATCTGCGCGACGCGCCGGCCCGAGTAGCGGCCCATACGCCAGAGGGCGGGGTGATCTTGGACAATTCCCTGTTCTACCCCACAGGGGGCGGCCAGCCGGGCGACAGCGGCTGGCTGACATGGGACAAACAGGAACTCTCCATCGCCACCACCGTGCGCGACCGTGACAGTGGCCGTATCGCGCTGGTTCCGGCCGAGCCGCGTGCCCTGCCGCCCGTCGGGGCCTATGTGACCCAAGAGCTCGACTGGGACCGGCGCCACAAACATATGCGCGTGCATACGGCGCTGCATCTGTTGTCGGTGGTGATCCCGCATCCGGTGACGGGGGGGCAGATCTCGGCCAGCCACGGAAGGCTTGATTTCAACATGCCCGATGCGCCCCAAGATCGGGCGGAGCTGGAGGAGGCCCTGAACCACTTCGTCTCCCTCGACGCGCGGGTGAGCGAGGATTGGATCACCGAAGCCGAACTTGATGCGGCCCCGGAACTGGTCAAGACCATGTCCGTCGCGCCGCCGCGCGGGCGGGGTGACATTCGTCTGATCCGCATTGGTGACGCGCAAGACCCCATCGACTTGCAGCCCTGTGGCGGCACCCATGTGGCCCGAACCGGCGAAATCGGCGCGCTTCGCCTTGGAAAGATTGAGAAAAAGGGCCGGTTGAACCGCCGGGTCTATGTCCATCTAGGCGGTTAGATAAATTTATCTGTCTTGGGGGGATTTCGCTCTTGCAACTCACTGTCCCCCCAAGCTAAACCGCGCATCAACGGAGCGGTGGCCGAGTGGTCGAAGGCGCACGCCTGGAAAGTGTGTAGGCGGGAGACCGTCTCCAGGGTTCGAATCCCTGTCGCTCCGCCATTTTCCCCCTTTTTGAGAATATAGTTTTTCGCCCGTCTGGGCCGTTCTCTGGTGCATGCAAGTAAGCCCGGCACCTCTCGGTCCGGGCCTTCTCAGTTCTATTCACGTCGGCTCAGCGGGAGTCGTTACCCGCGCCAAAACCGCCATAGGCAAAACCTTCGCCCAAGCTGCTCTGCAGGCCGTTGGTTGAGAAGTTGGCGACAGGCGCACGATCATCCGAGAATGTTTCTAGCCGAAGGTCTGCAGCGCGTTCATTGGGACGGGTGGCACCGGCCTGCTCAGCGTAGACGACGCCAGAGGTCACGGAGGTATCCAGCCGCAGGTCATCGTAGCGGGTCGACTGACCGGC
The DNA here is from genome assembly GCF_034377145.1 of Sulfitobacter sp. OXR-159. Lineage (NCBI taxonomy): Bacteria > Pseudomonadati > Pseudomonadota > Alphaproteobacteria > Rhodobacterales > Roseobacteraceae > Sulfitobacter > Sulfitobacter sp. OXR-159. Next base: position 1,765,067 of record NZ_CP139707.1, on the reverse strand, counting down.
AAGGCTGGCAGTGGCGATCAAAGTGGCGGCGGCGGTTGCGATAAAGAGTTTCATTTTCAGGTCCTTTCAGGTTTTAGAAAGGGCGGCGGCTTACTCGCTCTGGGGAGAGGCGGGGAGGTCGGGAGGCCCGTTCGATACAATGATATTAAAGGGTGACAGTGCGCTGTTACAAAGCAACTTGGCTCACCGCGCCGTGTCAAAGCGAGACGCCCCGCGATTGAACCGTAACAATTGGCGGTAACTGTCCAACGGACTGTTTAGTATATGTTTTTAAGACTTTCAGACGTTTGATGCGCCCTGCAAGCAGGGGCCAAATGCCCCCTTCAAGCCCTGTTGCAGACCCGTCACAGGAACGTGTCCCACGCCGCTGCACGGCCTGCTCCTCAGCCCGTGTAGAATGTTTCAATCTTTGCGTTTGGTTTGGCGGCAAAAAGAAGCTCGAAGCGGATATTCTCCGCTCCGGGCACTCTGTTTGTAATGCGGGATCACTTAGACCAGTGGCTCGTAAAGCACCACGCGGGTGTTCATCGGCACCCGGTCATAAAGCTCAGCCATCTGGTCGTTCACCAGACGGGCGCAGCCGTTGGAAACGCGCTTGCCCAGCGTGCTGGGATCGTTGGTGCCGTGGATTCGCAAAAAGGTGTCGCCGCGCTCTTCGGTAAAGAGGTAGAGGCCCCGAGACCCTAGCGGGTTGTCCAGACCGCCATCCATACCATCGGCGTATTTCGCGTATTTCTCCGGTTCGCGGTCGATCATATCCGGCGTCGGGGTCCAGCTTGGCCATTCCTTCTTGGCGCCCACGTAGAACTCACCGGATTCGTAAAGACCCGGGCGACCGACGCCCACAGTATAGCGCCATGCCATATTGTCGGGCAGCGTCCAGTAGAGCGCAAAGTTATCGGGATCAACGTGGATCTCATAGGGCGGCGCGCCTGCCGCGATCGGCACTTTGCGCGGCATCATCTCTGGCGGCACATCATAGTTCGGCATTTCCTTGGGCGGATGCGCCAATGCGGGCGTGGCGAGGCCGCCGCTGAATGCTGCGCCGCTGGCTGCTATACCGGTGATGAAATGTCGTCTTCTCATTGCGTCGTTCCCCTTTTCTTCAATCTCGTGTTGAAGGGGAAACCGTTTCAGGGCCCGGCTGTTCCATCATTATAACGGGATCACAAACTGTTGTAGCTTTTCAACAGCGCTTTAGGCCGACAGTCTCTCAATCACGCCCTGCGCCCAACGGTCGGCAGATTGGCCAAAACAATCATGCAGCGAATCCACCGCCGTCACGCTGCCAAGCGCCAAACGGCCCAACAGGCACAGGCCGGGAACGGGGTTTCCGCCTTGGTCACACAGGGTGCCGTCGGGCGCAATCGCCGCGGCCAGATCGGTTGAAACCGGCGCGAGAAAACCCCGCGTGATAAGGTCGGGCAGGGGCGGGCCCTTGATGTTGGAGAGGTCCGGCGCGGGAAGCACCGCGTCGATAATGACTGAGACTTTCGCCGCCCGCCCTTGTGAGCGGAGGGTCCAACTTTGCTCTGTTTCTGCAATTTCGGGGTTCATGGTGAGCGCCAGATCAACCAATCCCGCGTCAATCAGGGCCAGCAGTTCTCGCGCCGACGACAGGGGCGGCCCGTAAGAATACCGCTTCAGCCCCTCGTCGAAGTCTATCAACCGCTTTGCCGTCTCCGGGGTTGCGTGGCCCGGATTGAAGGCCGCGCGCCATTGATCCTGCCATTTGCGCCAAACCTGCCCTAGCGCGTAGCCGGGGCTTGGCACGACCTCTCCGACGGCCAGGTCTATCCCATAGCGCAGGGCGTCCATCGGGGGCAGACGGTCCTGCGCGCCGGGGTCTGACCATTCAGTTTCCAGCCAGTCCAAGATCTGCGCCTTGCTCACATTCTGCGGTCCAAGGATGCGGGCCACCACGGGCGTCAAGGCCCCAGAGATAAGCGAGGGTGCCACCTCAGGCCCCGCGCTGACCGCTGCCGTGGCGGCTTGGATGAAATGGGCGGTCTCCTCCGATAATGGCTCGAAAAGCGCGTCGAGGGCGGCATTCCCCGGCTTTGGGAAAGGCGGCTGACCGTTGAGCGAGAAGGGCAGAATGCGGCTCGGCTCCCGGCCCGAGGCGTGATAGCCCGCCGGATCGAAACCGCCGCCCTGCGCCGTGGTCAGGCTGCGCAACACGTCATAGGTCGACAGACCCAAGCCCCGGATGGCAACCTGTTTGCCCTGCCAGCCCGCCGCCTGTTCAGCGAGCGCTGCCGCAGGATAGGCCTGCGCGACTTCCGCTTTGGTCTGCGCCGCGTGATCTTGCCAACCGGCCCATTGCGCGTCCGCCTCTACGGGCGGCTGGCCGAGGGTGAGAAGGACCTCGTTATAAACTGCCTCCGCGCCGGACTTCGATTCGACACACCAGCCCGAGCCTTTCCGCGAGATCCGCGAGACTTGGGCCGGGATCAGCCTGAGAGTCGCGCCGGTTTTCTTAAAACCCTGCGCAAAAAGATCGTCCCAACGCGCATTAAGGTAGCGGCCCATATCGGCGCGGGATGGGAAACTGTCGGGATCGATGGGCCTGTCTTGCCACTCCGCAAAGCGCCCCACGGTCGTTCCTTGCGGCGGTCGGATGGCGATATCGCGGTATGGGATGTTGAGCAGACAATAGGCCGGCTCTGATGGGGCGAAGTTTGGTCCGGCGCCGGGGTAGGGGCCGGGCTCGTAAATATCGATCTGCACGCGGCGGTCGGTGGACTTGAGGCGCTGTGACAGGGCCTCCAACGCGCCAAGGCCCCGTGGCCCCAATCCGATCACCGCAATTCGCGCTGTACCCTTTGGCTGCATGTCGCTCCCCGGTCTTATTCCAGCGCGACCGTAGAGGCGCGCCATGGCAGGGGAAAGCCCGCGCGCACCAAAAGCGCGCTACAAAAAAGGCACCCGAAGGCGCCCTTAACAAACCACTCATTTCACCGGAGAGGCTGCGATCAGCCGCCCCAGCTGCGCACCGAGCCGCAGTCCATATGGGTGAAGTTGGAGCCGGAATAGCGCCCAACACCGCCGCCGCCGCAGGCAATCGCCGCACGGGCCACCTGATGCACCGAGCGCGATGCGAGGCGCAGGTCAGCGGCCTGACCTTTAAGGTGCAGCGAGTTCTTGGCCACACCGCTAGAGCGGGAGCGCAACATCGCGTTGGTCTTTGGGCTGCGGTAGCCGGACAGAAGCATATAGGGCTCATTCACATCCAGCAGGTTATGCGACGCGGCCATGATGTCGACGGTACGCAGGTCCATGTTGGTGACCTCATCCGTCCGCCAATCGCGCATAAAGTGGTTGATCTCGGCAAAGGCGTCTTTGATATAGTGGCCTTCGATCCAATAGATCATGTCCAGTCGTTCACCTGTACGGCCAGAATACATGCGGATGCGGCGAATATCGCCAGCGCCACGCAGAAAACCTGCCGCGTTAGAGAAGGTGGGAGCTGCTGCAACGGTGGTTGCTGCGAATGCACCCAGAAGGGCGCGTCGGGTCATACCCGAGGAGCTTGTGCCTGTCATGTGTCTCTGTCCCGTCGTCTGCCTAAGTTACCCAAGATGTTACATGGGCCATTCATCTCATCCCCAGATGCAACATTGTTATTGCATAGCGGGAAAATCTGACCAAGGGCTGAATCGGAAAGGTTCCCGAGAGGTACAAATTTAGGCAAGTTTTTGCGCAATGTGGTTAAAAAACCCAATGTTTACAGGGAAAACCGATGCCCGATGCGCACAGATCAAAACCAGATTTTCCTGCGAACGGAAATTTGAATGGACTTGCGCGTCTTATTATTGGCAAACCGGGCAGGCAATAGGGTCGCTCGGCGGCAATGGTAAATTCACGGGGAACGACATGGGATTCAGCGCGACATCTTCACGGCATCTGCCCAATCTAATCGCGGGGCTGGCCCTGATGATCACGGCGTTGATCTTTGCCGCGCCCGCCACGGCGCAGGTCACCGCTTTCAAGCAGGCGGTCGCCGAGGCTGCCGCGCAGGATGATGACATCGCTGCCTTCTACCGCGAAAATGACTACGCCGCGATCTGGACCGGTGCCGCCGAGGAACACCGCGCGCGCCGTTCGGAACTGCTGCGGGCGATCACCACGGCGGATGACCACGGCCTGCCGGTGACGCGCTATAACCCCGATGCCGTTCTGGACATGCTGCGCAACGCGCAGAGCCCGCGCGACCGGGGATTCGCCGAAGTTGAACTGAGCCGCGTCTTCCTGCGCTACGCTCGCGACATACAGACCGGCGTGCTGATCCCTAAGCGGATCATCAGCCAGATCGTGCGTGAAATCCCTTACCGTGACCGCAAGACCTATCTGCAAGACCTGCCCAAATCCTCTCCCGCCGCTTATTTCCGCGCGCTGCCGCCGCGCAGCCTTGAGTATAATGCGCTGCTCAAAGAGAAGATCGCGATGGAAAATCTGCTGTCGCAGGGCGGTTGGGGTCCGTCGGTTCCCGCAGGCAAGCTTGAGCCGGGCGATACTGGCAATGACGTGATCGCACTGCGCAACCGTCTTATCGCCATGGGCTATCTGGAGCGGTCCAACGCCGTAGGCTATGACGCCAGCCTCACCGGTGCCGTGCGCCAATTCCAAGAGGCGCACGGGCTGAACACCGATGGTGTCGCAGGTCCGGCCACGATGAAGCAGATCAACATCGGTGTAGAGCAGCGGCTGCAATCAGTCATGGTGGCGCTGGAGCGTGAGCGGTGGTTCAACACCGACCGCGGCAAACGTCATATTCTTGTGAACATCCCCGATTTCTCGGCCAAGATCATCGACGATGGCAAGACCACCTTCCAGACCCGCTCGGTCGTGGGTGCCGCCCGCGAAGACCGCCCCACGCCCGAATTTTCGGATGTGATGGAGCATATGGTTGTGAACCCAAGCTGGTATGTGCCGCGCTCGATCATCGTTGGGGAATACCTGCCGCAGCTCAAGCAGAACCGTAATGCGGTGAACCATATCGAGATCACCGACAGCCGGGGCCGCAAGGTGAACCGCGGCGCGGTGAACTTCAACAAATACACCGCGCGGACCTTCCCCTTTGCCATGCGCCAGCCGCCCAGCAACACCAATGCTCTGGGTCTGGTGAAATTCATGTTCCCCAACAAGTACAACATCTACCTGCATGACACCCCAGCCAAGAGCCTGTTTGACCGCGACGTTCGCGCTTTCAGCCATGGCTGTGTCCGTTTGGCCGAACCGTTTGAATTTGCCTATGCGTTGATGGCTCCGCAGTCTGCGGATCCCGAAGGCGAGTTCCAAGCCATTCTGCGCAGTGGCCGCGAGACACGGATCGTCTTGGAAGAGCAGGTGCCTGTGCATTTGATCTACCGCACCGCCGTCACCAACGCCCGTGGTCACACCGAATACCGCGATGACGTCTATGGCCGGGATGCGCTGATCTGGAACGCGCTGGCCAAGGCGGGGGTGGCCTTGCGCGGCGTTCAGGGTTAACTCTCGGGCGCGCAACAAGTAAGGGCCGCCCGAAATGACCTATAGTGTTCAGCAAATCGCCAAAGCCGTCGGCGCCAGCGCCGAGGGCGACATCGAACTCATGGTCAGCGGCGTCGCCGAACCGGCCAGTGCCAAACAGGGTGAGATGGCGCTGGCGATGGACCCGCGCTATGCCAGCAGCCTTTCTGAGGGTGCCGCCGAGGTGGCGATGCTCTGGGAAGGCGCGGATTGGCGGGCTCTGGGTCTCAAGGCGGCAATCTTGCCGAACCGTCCGCGCTATGCGCTTTCCGGTGTGACGCGCATGCTCGACAAAGGGCAGGGGTTCAAGCCGGGCATCCATCCTACAGCCGTGATCGACCCCGAGGCCGTGCTTGGCGATGATGTCTCGGTCGGGCCGCTGGCGGTGATCTCTGCCGGGGCGCGGATTGGCGCGGGCAGCGTGATCGGGCCCCTGTGTTTTGTCGGCGTGGATGCATCACTGGGCGAGGGCTGTTTCCTACGCGAACACGTCAGCATCGGCGCGCGCGTGACCATCGGCCCAGGCTTCATAGCGCAGTCCGGCGTGCGTTTGGGCGGCGATGGTTTCTCTTTCGTGACGGCAGAGCTGTCCACGGTCGAAAAAGCCCGGCAAACCTTGGGCGATCAGGGCGACGCGGCACCGCAACCTTGGACACGCATTCATTCGCTCGGCGCTGTGACCATTGGCGCGGATGTTGAGATGGGCATGGGCTCCACCATCGACAACGGCACCATTCGGGACACGCAGGTCGGCGATGGCACGAAAATCGACAACCTTGTCCACATCGGCCACAACGCGGTGATCGGCAAAAACTGTTTGCTTTGCGGGCAGGCCGGAGTCGGCGGCTCAACCCGCGTGGGCGACAATGTTGTGCTGGGCGGGCAGGTCGGTCTGGCCGACAACATCACGATCGGTGACCGGGTGATCGCGGGCGGCGGGACGGTTGTGCTGTCCAACGTGCCCGAGGGCCGGACCATGCTGGGCTACCCCGCCACGCAGATGAGCAAACAAACCGAAATCTACAAAGCACTGCGGCGCTTGCCCAAACTGCTGCGTGATGTCGCGGCCCTGCAAAAGGTGGTTTCCAAAACCGACAAGGCTGACTAAACCTGCCGCGGACATTGTTGAGGGACGCCGCCATGAGCACTCAGGATCAGGTCATTACCATCCTCGCCGAACAGGCCATGATCGAGCCGGAGGATGTCACGCTCGACAGCACGCTGGAGGATCTGGGCATCGACAGCATGGGGGTCGTCGAAAGCATCTTCGCCATTGAAGAGATGTTTGATATCAACGTGCCCTTTAATGCCAATAGCCCCAGCGAAAGCGATTTCGACATCTCGACCGTGCGCAGCATCGTCGCCGGAGTGGAGCGGCTAAAGGCCGAGCAGAGCTGAGCCCATGAAAAGAGTTGTCATCACAGGTGCCGGCACGATCAACGCTCTGGGCCTGTCGGTGCCAGAGACGCTCGCCGCGATGCGCGAAGGCAAATGCGGCATCGGCCCGCTTGAGTTCCGCGATGTGGAGCGGCTGGCCATCCGCATCGGCGGTCAGGTGCGCGGGTTTGAGGCCGAAGGCCGCTACAACCGCCAGCAGATCGCGCTTTACGATCGGTTCACGCAATTTACCCTCGCCGCAGCCCGTGAAGCTATTGAGCAGTCGGGGCTGACTTTCACCGATGAGTTGGCGGCCCGCGCCGGTGTGGTGCTGGGCACGGCGGGCGGTGGTGTGTCCACGTGGGACGATAATTACCGCGCGGTCTATGAAGAGGGCAAAAACCGGGTGCATCCCTTCGTGGTGCCCAAGCTGATGAACAATGCTGCGGCGAGCCATGTCAGCATGGAATGGAACCTGCGCGGCCCGTCCTTTACCGTGTCGACCGCTTGCGCCTCGTCTAACCACGCAATGGCGCAGGCTTTCGCGATGGTCCGCTCTGGCATGAGCCCGGTGATGGTGACGGGGGGATCGGAATCGATGCTGTGCTTCGGCGGTGTTAAGGCGTGGGAAGGGCTGCGCGTGATGAGCCGCGATGCGTGCAGGCCCTTCTCGGCCAACCGCAATGGGATGGTGCAAGGCGAGGGCGCGGGGGTCTTTGTCTTCGAAGACTATGACCACGCGCGGGCACGGGGGGCCGAAATCCTTTGCGAGGTTGCAGGGTTCGCCATGACGTCGGATGCCAGCGACATCGTCATGCCCTCCAAGGCCGGGGCCGCGCGGGCCATGCAGGGTGCGCTGCAGGATGCGGGGATCAACCGCGAAGAGGTCGGCTATATCAATGCTCATGGCACCGGGACGGCGGCCAACGACAAAACCGAATGCGCCGCCGTGGCGGATGTTTTCGGCACCCATGCGGATCGCTTGATGATTTCCTCCACCAAGTCGATGCACGGCCATGTCATCGGCGGCACTGGCGCGGTTGAGCTTTTGGCCTGTATCATGGCGCTGCGCGATGGGGTGATCGCCCCCACCATCGGCTATGAAGAACCCGATCCTGAATGCGCGCTGGATGTGGTACCGAATGAGGCTCGCGCGGCGCAGGTCAATGTGGCGCTCAGCAATGCCTTCGCCTTTGGCGGGATGAACGCTGTGCTGGCCCTGCGCCGCACTTGATCCACGCACGGCCAAAGAAAATGCCGCCCCCGAAGCCGGGAACGGCATCTAAATCCGTAAAATCAGGCAGGTCTTACTGCTCGATCACCGAAACTTCATCATAGCCAGCGGTGAACCCATCGAGCGAGAGTGTGAGATTCACTTTTTGATCCGGGGCAAGGGCGGGCACGATGGTCAGCACCGCTTGCTTGCCGCGTTTGAAGGCGCCGATATCGGCATCGGTCAGACCCATGCGCACGTAGCAGCCCACCGGGTTGCAAAAGGCATAGGGATAGCGGCGGGCCTTGCCACCATCGACCGACAGGGTCAGCTGTGCGGGCAGGGCGGTCTCAAGCGGGACAACAACCGTGGCACCGGCTTTGGCCTGACCACCATCAGGCAGACGGAAAAGCGAGACTTCGGCAACCGGCGCGCCTTCGCCATCAGCAAGGAGCTGGTACATCTGGCAGGGGTCGACCTCTTCCTCGGTCTTGATGCAGCGCATTTCCCAAGAGCCGATCTCTTTCTTGGTGTAGGGCTTGCCCAGTTCGGGGTCTTTGTCCGCATCTTCGCCAAGGCTCAGCTGTTCTTCGATCTGTGCCGCATTGCCGCTGGTGCCGGGCTGGAGCTGCTGCTCTTCGGTCTGGGCAGGCTGTTCTTCCGTAGCGGTCTGGGCGAAAGCCGTCATTGGGGCCGTCAGTGCAAGCGCTGCACAAAGCGGCAGGGCGGTCATAAACTTGCTCATGTCATATCCACATTTGTTGCGTTACCGCCCCTTACCACGCCGCCGCGGGATTGTCAGTGGCCATGGCCGCATTTCAATCATGGTTCGGGCAATTTCATGCCGACCTGAGCGGGGGCGGTTTCCCTACGTTCTCAGGGGTTTAGGCGGCACAAATGCAAAAGGGGACGCAGCGCGCCCCCTTTCCATGTACTTTCTCCCCGTCGGACTGGGCCGACTTATTAATGCCACGTTAGGCAAGCAGGTGATGCCGGTCAACAGGAAAAATGCGACAATCTGTCAGGGGCCCGCGACAGTCCTTGGCAGAAAAAGGGCCGCACCCGAGGGCGCGGCCAAGTCTAACAGGGAGGAAGTACACCCACCCGAAAGAAGGACATGCGGGCGGGGTGCCTTCACTATGGCGCGCAAAGGTTAAGTTTGTATGCTCTAGTGGAACGGACGAATGGCTAAATTTGACAGAAAGGCCCCAGCGTGAGCAGTGACATCTTTATCGGCGGCGGCGGTCCCGACCATGCGACCAAGCAATTTCTCGATCTTGGCTATGCCAACCGCCACGGGCTGATCGCGGGGGCGACGGGCACGGGCAAGACGGTGACGCTGCAAATCCTTGCCGAGGGTTTTGCCAATGCCGGAGTGCCGGTGTTTCTGTCGGATGTGAAAGGCGATCTGTCCGGCCTTGCAGTCGCGGGAAGCGAGACCGCCAAACTGCACGGCCCCTTCACCGAACGCGCGGCAAAGATCGGCTTTGACGACTATGCCTATCAATCCTTTCCGGTGACCTTTTGGGATCTCTTTGGGCAGCAGGGCCACCCCGTTCGCACCACCGTTTCCGAGATGGGCCCGCTGCTGATCGCCCAATTGCTCAGCCTTTCCGAGGCACAGGAGGGCATCCTGAACATCGCCTTTCGCGTGGCCGACGAAGAGGGGATGCCGCTTTTGGACCTGAAAGACCTGCAATCCCTGCTGGTTTGGGTGGGCGAGAATGCAAAGGACTTGGCGCTGTGCTATGGCAATGTCTCGACCGCGTCGGTGGGCACGATCCAGCGGCGGCTGTTGGTGCTGGAGAACCAAGGCGGCGCGCAGTTGTTTGGCGAACCGGCGCTGGCGCTGTCGGACCTCATGCGCTGCGATGCCGAAGGCCGGGGACGGATCAACATCCTCGCCGCCGACAAGCTCATGGCCTCGCCCAAGCTCTATGCCACCTTCCTGCTGTGGCTCATGTCCGAGCTTTTCGAAGAACTGCCCGAGGTCGGCGACCCCGACAAACCGAAGCTCGTGTTCTTCTTCGACGAAGCGCATCTCCTGTTTGACGACGCGCCCAAGGCGCTGGTCGACAAGGTAGAGCAGGTGGCACGCCTGATCCGCTCCAAGGGGGTCGGCGTCTATTTTGTCACCCAAAACCCGGCCGATGTGCCCGACGATATCTTGGGCCAGCTTGGCAATCGCATCCAACACGCGCTGCGCGCTTTTACGGCGCGCGACCGCAAGGAACTGCGCCAAGCCGCTGAGACCTACCGCGAAAACCCGCGTTTCGACACCGAAGAGGCGATCCGCGAGGTCGGCGTGGGCGAGGCGGTGACCTCTATGCTGCAACGCAAGGGCGTGCCGGGCGTGGTGGAGCGCACCTTGATCCGCCCGCCGTCTTCCCGGCTGGGGCCAATCACGGTGGCAGAGCGTGCGGCGGTGCTGGCGGAGTCCGATCTGGCGGGGAAATACGAAACCGTTCAAGATCGCAACTCGGCCTATGAGATGCTGAAGGCCCGCGCGGAGGCGGCCGCCAAAGAGGCCGAGAAAGTCGAAGCCGCCGCCGAGGCAGAGGATGAAGCCGCCCGCGAGTTTCAAAAAGCCCGCCGCTATGGCGGAGCTCGCAGCGGCGGCGGCAGCCGGTCGGGCCGCAAGGCTTCGGACGGATTTGGCGATGCCATCGCAAGCGCGGTGATTAAAGAGCTAAAAGGCACCACCGGGCGCCGTATCGTACGCGGCATCTTAGGCGGCTTGTTCAAAGGGCGCTGAGAAGGTGGACAGACAAAAAAGGGGCGCGGTAGCAATACCGCGCCCCTTTTCGTGAGGGGATCTCACCCACAGCTTACCGCTCGGGGATCAACCCGCGTGGGCTGAAGCGTAGCACCAGCAGCAACACGACGCCCATGGTCAACAGCCGCATATGCGCGGCGCTTTCGATCAGATGCGCCTTCAATGCCGAGCCTTCGGACATGCCAGCGGTGATCAGGCTCATCAGCCACAGACCCATCGGTTCGACCTGCACCCAGAGGAACCAGATCAGGAAACCACCCAAGATCGCGCCGAAGTTGTTGCCCGACCCGCCAACGATCACCATCACCCAGATAAGGAAGGTAAAGCGCAGCGGCTGATAGGTACCCGGCGTCAACTGGCTGTCCATCGTGGTCATCATCGCACCCGCAATGCCGCAGATGGCAGAGCCGAGGATGAAAACCTGCAAATGCCGCGCGGTGACATCCTTGCCCATGGCTTCGGCTGCGACTTCGTTGTCACGGATTGCCCGCAGCATCCGGCCCCAAGGGGAATGCAACGCACGCTGGCTCATCCACAGCAAAAGGATCAGAACCACCGCGAAAAGCGCGATATAAAGCAGTTTGACCCAGAGCGTCGAGGCCTCCACCGGGTCAAACCCGAAGCCGGCGGCGCGTTCCACAAAGGAGGTGCTGTTCTGCAAATCGATCTCATAGGGCACCGGACGGGGCAGGCCGATCACGTTTTTCACGCCGCGGCTCATCCAGTCTTCGTTTTTCAGCACCGCGATGATGATCTCGGCAATCCCCAGGGTGGCAATCGCCAGATAGTCCGACCGCAGGCCAAGCGCCGTCTTACCGATCAGCCAAGCCGCTCCCGCAGCAAAGAGACCACCCACAGGCCAAGAGATCAGCACCGGCAGGCCAAGACCACCAAGATAGCCGGTCTGCGCGGGATTGATCGCCTCGACCGCCTCAACCGCAGGATCAAGCAGGGCGCGGAAGATGAAGAAACCGATGACCAGCACAGCAATTACCGAAAGGGTGCGCGCCGTGCCGGGGGCCATGCGTTTCATCAGCATGACCGCCGCCACCACGGTGCCCGCCCCAAGGGCCAGCGCCCCCAGAATGGCGAAACCACCGGTGGACCAAGCGCCCTCGGTCGGGGGCATGGAGACCAGCACAGCCGCCAGACCGCCCAAGGCGACAAAGCCCATGACGCCGACGTTGAACAGCCCCGCAAAACCCCATTGCAGGTTCACCCCAAGCGCCATGATCGAAGAGATCAGACCCATGGCGATGATAAGCAGAGCAGAGTTCCAGCTTTGGGCAAAGCCCGTGTAGATGATCATTAAGGCGATGATGCCGAAAAGGATCGTGTTTTTCACAGTCTGGGTCATACCGATTTCCCCTTGAACAGGCCGGTGGGCTTGATCAGCAGAACGATCAGAAGAATGACGAAGCTGACCGCAAATTTGTAATCCGTGCTCATAAGCTGGACCAAGCCGTCAGGCTCCATCCCGTCGGGCATGACGTAGCCCAGCACCTTCTTCCACGCATAGGTGATCGTCACCTCAGAGAAGGCGATGACAAAACCGCCCGCGATCGCCCCCACCGGAGAGCCAAGCCCGCCAACGATGGCCGCGGCGAAGATTGGCAGTAGAAGTTGGAAATAGGTGAAGGGTTTGAACGACTTATCAAGGCCGTAAAGTGTGCCCGCGATGGTCGCGAGTGCGGCCACGATCATCCATGTGATCATCACCACCCGCTCAGGGTTGATGCCCGACAAAAGCGCCAGATCCTCGTTGTCGGAATAGGCCCGCATGGATTTGCCCGCGCGGGTCTTGTTGAGGAACCAGAACAGCACGGCCACAACGATGATCGCGGTGATGATGGTGATGCCTTGGGTCGTCTTGAAGGCCAGACCTTCGCGCAGGCCGGTCATCTCTTTGAAATCCCGCGCCGACATGATGAAGCGCTGCCCGTCGAGGAAGTTCTGATCGTCCGCGCCGATGATGAAGCGGGTGATGCCGTTGTAGATAAAGGTCACACCAAGACTGACGATCACAAGGATCACCGGCTTGGCCTTTTGCTCGCGGTAGAATTTATAGACCACCCTGTCGGTGCCCAGCACCAGCAGCATGGCAAAGGCGATGCCGAAGGGCAGGGCCAGAAGCGCCGTGGGCAGCACGCCGAGGCTGAGGCCCATGGATTGGAACAGCCATGTTATCAGGATCGTCGCCATGGTTCCCATGGCCATCGTGTCGCCATGGGCGAAGTTGGAAAACCGCAGGATGCCGTAGACCAGCGTCACCCCAAGCGCGCCAAGCGCCAGCTGCGAGCCATAGGCGATGCCCGGAATGAGCACATAGTTCGAAAGTGCAATAATTGCGTTGAGCAGATCCATGTTCAGCCCCCCAGAAACGATTTGCGGACTTCAGGATCGGCCAGAAGCTCTTTGCCGGTGCCAGTAAAGGCGTTCGCCCCCTGCACAAGCACATAGCCCTTGTCCGCGATCTCAAGCGCTTGACGGGCGTTCTGTTCGACCATCAGGATCGGTATGCCGGTGCGGGCAACCTCGATGATCCGGTCAAAGAGTTCGTCCATTACGATGGGCGAGACACCCGCTGTCGGCTCATCGAGCATCAGAACCTTCGGCTGCGTCATCAACGCCCGGCCCACGGCGACCTGCTGGCGTTGACCGCCCGACAGTTCGCCCGCTGCCTGATTGCGCTTTTCCTTGAGGATCGGGAAGAGGTCATAGACCTGCGCCATCGTATCGCGGAAATCGTCACGGCGGATGAAGGCCCCCATCTCTAGATTCTCTTCGACCGTCATCGAGGTAAAGATGTTTGAGGTCTGGGGGACAAAGCCCATGCCCTTGGCCACCCGGTCTTGCGGGCTGAGATTGGTGATATCCTCCCCATCCAGCCGCACATGGCCCTTGCGCATGTCGAGCATGCCAAAGACCGCCTTCATACCAGTGGATTTGCCCGCACCATTGGGGCCGACGATCACGGCGATTTCGCCGCGATCCACCGCGATGGTGCAGTCATGCAGAATGTCGGGGCCCGCGCCGTATCCGGCGGTCATGCTGTCGCCGATCAGAAAGGGGCCGCCGGGGGCGGGGTGAGTTTTGCCGCTGGCCTTGGGCATGATGCTGCCTTGGCCCTTTGCGTTGCCGACCGACCAATCTTTGTTGCCGCGGTCGCCGTAGGGATCATTGCTCATGCGCCTACCTTGTCCTTGTTCTTCAGGCCGGTGCCGAGATAGGCCTCGATCACCTGCTCGTTCGCCTTGATCTCATCCAACGTGCCTTCGGCAAGCACGTGACCCTCGGCCATGCAGATCACCGGGTCACAAAGGCGGCCAATGAAATCCATGTCATGCTCGATGACGACGAATGTGTAATTGCGTTCTTGGTTCAGGCGGATGATGGCGTCGCCGATGGTGTTGAGCAGCGTCCGGTTCACACCCGCGCCGACCTCATCCAGAAAGACGATCTTGGCATCCACCATCATGGTGCGGCCCAGTTCCAGCAGCTTTTTCTGACCGCCCGAAATCTGCCCGGCCTTTTGCTCGGCCAGATGTTCGATGGTCAGGAATTCAAGCACCTCATCGGCCTTGGCTTTCAGCGCGCGTTCCTCATCGGCGATGCGCTTGGTGCCGAACCATGTGTTCCACAGTGTTTCGCCCGACTGGTTGCCCGGCACCATCATCAGATTCTCACGGCATGACATCGACGAAAATTCATGCGCAATCTGGAAGGTGCGCAGCAGCCCTTTATGGAACAGCTCATGCGGGGGCAGGCCAGTGATGTCTTCACCGTCCATGGTCACCCGGCCCGAAGTGGGCTGCAGCACGCCTGCGATAACGTTGAACAGCGTGGTTTTCCCCGCGCCATTGGGGCCGATCAATCCGGTGATCGATCCCTTTTCAATCGACAGGCTTGCCCCGTCGACGGCGTGAAACCCGCCGAAGTGTTTGTGTACGTCGTCTACGACGATCATATGTCCATCCCCGTGTCCGCCACCTTGTGGCTGGTTTTTATTGGTCGTCTTGCGGTGGGCCGCGCATATCCGCGCTGCCTTACCTGTTTACAGTCTGCTGAGATTCTTGGAAGGGACCGCTGCGGTCCTTTTATGAAGAAAGCTTGCCGCTGCCTCGTTAAAGGCAAATCGCGCAGCATTGCCGAAATCACACTCAGCAAGATACATGCGCTGAGCCCTGACCGGCACGGCCATCTGTTGCTTTTTCATCCTGTCCTCCCAGACGGGACGTGTTTTCCACGTCCTCAATAGGCGTTTTGTACTGGCTGCCCGCGCGGAAGAAAAGCCGATTTCCCAAGCAAAAGGCCCGATCGCGATGCGACCGGGCCCCTGCAAGTGTTTCGCACGAAGCTTAGATCAGCGGTAGCCGACCGTCACCATCTTACCGTCTTTCATTTCGATCTCACGGTAGCTGCCCGCGCTTTCGCCCGGTCCGATCAGCTCAACCGCCGACGCACCGACATAGTCGACATCGCCGCCGTCTTTGATGATCTGCAGCGCTTTGCCCAGCTCACCCGGCAGGATTTTTTCGCCCGGTGCGTTGGCGACTTCCATCACTTTTTCTTTGTACATCGCCGGATCGTTGGACCCTGCGGCCTGCATCGCCAGCAGCATCAGAGCCGCCGCGTCATAGGCTTCGGGGGAGAAGGCGTTGGTCGGCTCGAAACCGGCTTCTTCGCCCATCTTCTTGTAGTTGTCGGGGCCTTCGCCAGAGGCGCTTGGATTCTGACCGAAAGAGCCATCCGCGATCTCGGCGAATTTTTCTTCCAGCGTGTCGGAAACCATGCCGTCGGGGAACATGAAGGTGTCGAACGCGCCTGCGTCGAGCGCGCCGTTCACGATGCCCGCACCGCCTTGGTCGACGTATCCGGCCACGATCAGCACTTCACCACCGGCAGAGGCCAGCGCGCCGACTTCGGCGGAATAGTCCGCTTTGCCGTCTTCATGCGATGTGTTGATGGTGACAGTGCCGCCGGATTCCTTAAACGCGGTTTCAAAGCTGTCGGCCAGACCTTTACCATAGTCGTTGTTGGTATAGGTGACGGCGACTTCTTTGATGCCACGGTCGTTCAAGATGTCGGCCATGACCTGACCCTGACGCGCGTCCGACGGCGATGTGCGGAAGAACAGGCCGTTGTCTTCGACGGTCGACAGAGCAGGCGAAGTCGCCGATGGCGAGATCATCACGATGCCGTTCGGAATGGCGACGTTCTGCAGCGAGGCTGTCGTCTCGCCCGAGCACATGCCGCCCACGATGCCGCTCACGCGGTCGGAGGTGATCAGACGCTCAGCCGATGCCACGGCAAGGCCCGCGTCGATGCAGCCGGTGTCGCCACGCTCGGACGAAACGGTGGCCCCGTCGAGGAACATGCCGCTCTCGTTAACTTCGGAAATCGCCAGTTCAGCACCGGCGGCCATGTCATTGGCCAGCGATTCCAGCGGGCCGGTGAAGCCCAGCAGAATGCCGATTTTTGTGTCTTCTGCATGCGCGCCGGTGGCGAGCAAAGCTACGGCCGTTGTGGCCATCAATATTTTTTTCATTTGGTACTCTCCCTTAGTTGAACTCTCGTTCTGATCGAACGTTAGGTCGTGGTTTCGAAAAAGAAAAGGCGATTTATCACGCGGTCTGCGCGGGCGGCTTTTCGCGTGTGCCGAGTGGAATGCTGGAAATGGGCCGCTTGCTGGCTATGTCTTGTTCCAAGCCCCCATGCCCAAAGGAGCCTGCCCGTGACATCCGCCAAACAATTTGCAACCGCCACTTTAATCGGCCTTAGCAGCCTCTGCGCCGCAGGCGCGGTAAGCGCCCAGAGCAGCCTGACGATCACCCCCATAGCCGAGGGTCTAGAGGCGCCTTGGGGCATCGCCCCCATGCCCGACGGCGGCCTGTTGGTCACCGAGAAAGCCGGGCGGCTGATCTACCAAAAAGACGGCGCACGGCATGAGGTGTCGGGCCTGCCCGAGGTGGCCGTGGTCGGGCAGGGCGGTCTGTTGGACATCACCCTGGCCGAGGATTTCGCGCAGAGCCGCCTGTTGTTCCTGACCTATGCCAAACCCCAAGAGGGCGGCGGCGCGGGCACCGCTTTGGCCAGCGCCAGATTGTCTGAGGACGCCCGCAGTTTGGAAAACTTGACCGAGCTTTTCGCCATGAAACCGGGCAGCAGCGGCGGGCAGCACTTCGGCTCTCGCGTGGTCGAAGCGCCGGACGGCACGCTGCTGCTGACCATCGGCGAACGGGGCGATCGCCCCGCAGCCCAAGACCGCAGCACCCATAACGGCAGCATCATCCGCGTGAACCGCGACGGTTCGGTGCCCGACGACAATCCCTTTGTCGATATGCCGGATGTGCTGCCCGAGATTTGGTCCTATGGCCACCGCAACCCGCAAGGGGCGGGGCTGGATCTGGAAGGGCGGCTTTGGGTGTCGGAACATGGGGCCAAGGGCGGCGACGAGGTGAACCGCATCACCAAGGGCACAAATTACGGCTGGCCGGTAATTTCCTACGGGGAGCATTATTCGGGTGCGAAGATCGGTGAGGGCACCTCGAAAGAGGGGATGGCGCAGCCCGAATTCTACTGGGATCCCTCCATCGCGCCTGCGGGGCTGGTGGTCTACTCCGGCGCGCAATTCCCCGAATGGGAGGGCGATATCTTCGTAGGCTCGCTCAAGTTCGACTATATCGCTCGGCTGAGCGGTGACCCGCTGGAAGAGGTCCAGCAGATCAAAACCGCCGAGACTGCCCGCGTGCGCGATGTCGTCGAAGGCCCCGAAGGTGCGATCTGGTTCATCTCAGAGGGCAATGGCACCGTCTACCGGATCACGCCTTGACCCTTAGGCAGGCTGCCGGGTGGATTGGCTGCCGCGCTCGCGATAGGGCGTGGTTTGATAGTGCGCCCGGTAGCATTTGGAGAAATGCGAGGGCGAAGCAAAGCCGCAGGCCAGCGCCACGTTAATCACGCTCATATCCGTCTGCATCAACAGGTTACGCGCCTTTTGCAGCCGCAGTTCCATATAGTAGCGTTTGGGGCTGCGGTTCAGGTAACGCCGGAACAGCCGCTCCAGCTGGCGGGTCGACATGCCAACATCCCGCGCAAGGATCGAAGGGCTGATCGGCTCTTCGATATTACGCTCCATCTGCTGAATGACTTGGCTAAGCTTCGGATGGCGAACACCGATTCGCGTGGGCACCGACAGGCGTTGCGTGTCTTGATCGGTGCGGATTGAGGAATAGATCAGCTGATCCGCCACGGCATTGGCTGTTTCTTCGCCGTGATCATCGGCGATGAGTTTCAGCATCAAATCCAGAGACGAGGTGCCGCCCGCCGTGGTCAACCGGTTGCCGTCCACCACGAAAACCGATTTCGTCAGGATAACCTCTTCGAATTCCTCGCCAAAGCTGTCTTGATTCTCCCAATGGATCGTTGCGCGTTTGCCATCCAGCAGCCCGGCCTTGGCCAGCGTGTGCGCTGCGGTGCACAGGCCGCCCACCACCAACCCTTTGCGGGCCTCGCGGCGCAACCAGGCCAACAGTTTCTTGGTAGTCGCCGCCTGTACGTCGAGGCCGCCGCAGATCACAATCGTGTCGTCACGGCCCAATTCCTCTAGCCCGCCATCAAGCGCAAAGACCGCGCCGGCCGAGCTTGTGCAGGCCTCACCGCTTTCGCCCACGGCCTGCCATTGGTAGACCTCGCGTTCGAGCATGCGATTGGTGATACGCAGGCATTCCACAGCGGAGGCAAAGCTCAGCAGAGTGAAATTCTCCAACAGCACAAAGACGAAGCGCCGCGGCTTGTCGGTCTGGGGGGGCATGCGGGTGGCCGGGCGCGGTTGGGACATCTCGGCGTCTTTCTACTCAGGTCGTCTCTGCCGACATGTGCCATGGCCGCCAGAACTTGCCGAAAACATTGCCCACGGCCCTGTCGCAACGTCAATAGGGCGCATTTCGGTTCTGGTCACTTTCCCCGCGCCTTTGTATAGAGAAAGATCACGAAGCGCCGACACTCGGCGCTGTGGAGCGGAGTAGAAAGATGACAGACTGGAGCACCTCAAGCTGGCGCAGCAAACCGCGCGTCCAGATGCCCGATTACCCTGACCAAGCCGCATTGCAAGCGGTTGAGGCACAGCTGGCACGCTATCCGGTCCTCGTTTTTGCGGGCGAAGCACGCCGGTTGAAGAAACATCTGGCCGCCGCTGGCCGTGGCGAAGCCTTCCTTTTGCAGGGCGGCGATTGCGCGGAGAGCTTTGAGCAGTTCAGCTCGGACGCCATTCGCGACACATTCAAAGTGATGTTGCAGATGGCCATCGTGCTGACCCATGGTGCCAAAGTGCCGGTGATCAAGCTGGGCCGTATGGCGGGGCAATTCGCCAAACCGCGTTCGGCCCCGACCGAGACAGTTGATGGCGTGGAACTGCCCAGCTACCGCGGCGACATCATCAACGATCTGGCCTTCACCGCCGAGTCGCGCATCCCCGACCCGCAAAAGATGCTGCGCGCCTACACACAGGCCGCCGCCACGCTGAACCTTTTGCGCGCCTTCTCAACCGGGGGCTATGCGGATGTGCATCAGGTGCACGGCTGGACGCTGGGCTTCACCGACGACGAAAAGGCCGAGAAATACCGTGAGATCGCGAACCGCATCTCTGACACGCTGGATTTCATGGCCGCCGCTGGCGTAACCGCCGAAACCGCGCATACGCTGCAATCGGTGGAATTTTACACCAGCCACGAATCCCTGCTGCTGGAGTATGAAGAGGCGCTTTGCCGTCGCGACAGCCAGACCGGCAAATGGCTGGCAGGTTCGGGCCATATGATCTGGATCGGTGACCGCACGCGGCAGCCGGACGGCGCGCATGTGGAATTCGCCCGTGGTGTGCAAAACCCGATCGGCCTGAAATGCGGCCCCTCGATGACCAGCGATGACCTCAAGCAATTGATGGCCAAGCTGAACCCCGACAACGAAGAAGGCCGTCTGACGCTGATCTCGCGCTTTGGTGCGGGACAGGTGGGCGATCACCTGCCGCGTCTCATCAAAACCGTGCAGGAAGAGGGCGCGAATGTCGTCTGGACCTGTGACGCGATGCACGGCAACACGATCAAATCCTCGACCGGCTACAAGACCCGGCCGTTTGATTCCGTGCTGCGCGAAGTGCATGAGTTCTTTGCCGTTCATAACGCCGAAGGCTCTGTCCCCGGTGGTGTGCATTTCGAGATGACAGGCCAAGACGTGACCGAATGCACCGGCGGCGTGCGCGCGGTCAGCGACGAAGACCTGTCGGACCGCTACCACACTGCTTGCGACCCGCGCCTGAACGCCAGCCAGTCGCTGGAATTGGCGTTCTTGGTTGCCGAAGAACTGTCGAACCGCCGCACGGCACAGACAGCGCGGGCAGCTGGGTAACAGACGCGACCTTGGCCGACCAACGATGAGATTGACGCCGCCCCGCATGATGCAGGGCGGCGTTTTTTTACGTTCGAAGGGCAGGTTTGCGCGCTATTCCTGCTCTGACTTCACCAGACGCAGGTAGGGCGGCAGATCTCCCGTCTTGGCACTGGTGAAGCTGGCTTTTCCCTCTGCAAATCCGGTTTCCCTTGGCAAAGTCGACTGTTGCAACGGAGCGGCATAGCGCAACGCTCTGGTCGCTCCGCCAATGCCGCTGCGCCGCGTCGCCTGCGCCAGATCGAAACGCCGCGGGGTTTGGCCGACCTCGCCCTGCACGACGAGACAGCCCAGCACCCGGCTGACATCGCCCAGATCGCTTTTAAGCGGCAAAAGCAGCATGCGCCCCGTCAAAGCCGGTCGCCCATAGGAGGCAGCCGCGCTGAGATGCAGGGTGGATTGACCGGGAAGTTGAAAAACCTCTTCCAGCGCCTCGCTGACGCGGGGACGCGATTGCGTGCCGAAAAAGGCGGTGATTGGCATGCCACGCACTTCCATCCCCATGAGATCGCGCAGATGGCCGCCCGCGATACGCAACCGCCCAACACCCACCGCGACACGTTCAAGGATAAAGGCGTATTCCAGCGCAGCCTCTATCCCGCGCGGGTCGATATCGGACCGCCGCGGCATCAATCTGTTGCCACGCAAGGCTTCCCAATAGGCTTCGACCTGCGCCAGCGGGCCATAGCCAACATGCGTCCGATGATCTGACATGGCGACAACATTCTGCGCGGTGTGGCCTGTATTGCCCATTAAAACTCACCCATAAGGACCTGGCCAATACAGCTGCCGTTTTTGAAACGACAGCGGCACAATGTGGCCGAAAACATTACCAAATCATTAATATCGCAGACCGAGAGAGAATTCGTCCCGCTTTCGGCGAAGTGGTTAACAACATTGCGGTGGGATCAGCCGCGCCATCGGGGCCGGGGGCTTGCCCCCCGCGGGGGTTTCGCCGTAAGGCAGGACATGACCGCCCTTGCAAGGAACGCGCCGATGATCAGGTCCATGACAGGTTTCGCCTCTGCCTCCGGCGCTTTGGAGGGCTGGAGCTGGTCTTGGGAGTTGCGCGCGGTCAATGGCAAAGGGCTCGACCTGCGGCTGCGTGTGCCCGATTGGGTCGACGGGCTGGAGGTCGCCCTGCGCAAGCAGGTGACGGCTCAGGTGGCGCGGGGCAATATCACCTGCAACCTGCGGATATCCTCGGCTGAGAGCGACGGCAGCTTGCAGGTCAACGCGGCGCATGTCGACACGCTGCTGACCGCCCTGCATGAGATTGAGGCCCGCGCGATGGATGCCGGTGTGTCGCTCGCGCCTTCGCGGGCAAGCGACATTCTCACCATGCGCGGCGTGCTGGAACAGGCCGAGCAGGCACAGGACATCGACGCGCTGCGCGACGCTTTGCTGTCGGAAATGCCCGCCTTGCTGCGCGACTTCAACGCCATGCGCGCGCAAGAAGGCGCGGCGCTGGCCGCGGTGATGCAGGACCAGTTGACCGAGGTCGAAAACCTTGCCGCCGAAGCCGCGTCATTGGCGGAGGCGCGCCGCGAAGACAGCGCCGCCAACCTGCGCCGCAACCTCGCACGGGTGATGGACAACAGCGAAGGCGCGGATGCCGACCGGGTGGCGCAGGAACTGGCCTTGATCGCGGTCAAAGCCGATGTCACCGAAGAGATTGACCGCCTTGCAGCCCATGTCACCGCCGCCCGTGCGTTGATCGGGCAGGGCGGGCCGGTGGGGCGCAAGCTGGATTTCCTGATGCAGGAGTTCAATCGCGAAGCAAACACGCTCTGCTCCAAGGCGCAGAGCACTGAATTGACGACTGTCGGTCTGGCCCTGAAGGCGGTGATCGACCAAATGCGCGAACAAGTGCAAAATGTGGAGTAAGACGTGACCAACCCAAGCCGACGCGGCCTTCTGATCATTCTCAGTTCCCCCTCTGGGGCGGGCAAATCGACCATGGCCCGCGCCCTGCGCGCATGGGATCCGACGATCAATTTTTCGGTCTCCGCCACCACCCGCGCGCCCCGACCGGGCGAGGAGGACGGCACCGATTACCGCTTCGTCGGCGAGGAGCACTTCCGTCAGGCCGTGGCCGAGGGCGAGATGCTGGAACACGCCCATGTCTTCGGCAATTTCTATGGCTCGCCCAAGGCGCCCGTGCAGGCGGCGATCGATCAGGGGCAAGATATCCTCTTTGACATCGACTGGCAGGGCGCACAGCAAATCCGCAACTCGGATCTGAACACCCACACGCTGTCGATCTTCCTGCTGCCGCCCTCGATCACCGAATTGAAACGCCGTTTGGAAAGCCGGGGGCAGGACGATGCCGAGACCATTGCCAAACGCATGGGCAAAAGCTGGGACGAGATCAGCCACTGGGATGGCTATGACTTCGTGCTGGTGAATGATGACCTCGACCAGACCGAGGCGCGGCTGAAATCCATCATTACCGCCGCGCGGCTGCGGCTGAGCCAACAGCCCGCCATCAAGGATCACGTCCGCCGTCTGCAATCTGAATTTGAGGAGTTGAAATGACCCTTTACGCCCTTGCTGATGCCCGCCCCGATGTCTCTCCCGATGCTTGGGTCGCGCCGGATGCCAATGTGATCGGCAAAGTCACACTCGGGCCTGACGCCTCTGTCTGGTTCGGCAGCACCCTGCGCGGCGACAATGAAATGATCACCGTGGGCCGCGGCAGCAACGTGCAAGAAAACTGCGTCTTTCACACCGATATGGGCTATCCGCTGACCGTGGGCGAGGATTGCACCATCGGCCACAAAGTCATGCTGCACGGCTGCACCATCGGCGACAACAGCTTGATCGGCATGGGGGCCACGGTGCTGAACGGCGCTAAGATCGGCAAAAACTGCCTGATTGGGGCAGGGGCGCTGATCACCGAAAACAAGGTGATCCCCGATGGGTCTCTGGTGATGGGGGTGCCGGGTAAAGTGGTGCGGGAGCTTGACGCGCAGGCGATCCAGCAGCTGACCGCGAGCGCCAAACACTATGCCGAAAACGCCGCGCGCTTCCGCCGCGATCTTAAACCGCTCTGACATGGCCAATACCGCCGTGACCCTTGCAGAGGTGGTGGCGGCACTGCCGCTGCCGAGCGTGGCCATCAACGCGGAAGAGCGGATCACCGTTTTGAACGCCCCCGCCGAGGACTTGCTGGGCAAGGGGCTGCTGGGCCGCCACTTTGTCACCGCACTGCGCCAGCCGGGGCTGGTCGAAGCGGTGGAGCGGTGTCTTTCGGGGGCGGGCCCCTGCCAAGCGCGTTTCACCAGCATTGGCGGCGAACACGGCACCACCTATGACGTCAGCCTGCGCCCGGTGGGGGCGCATGGGATCGTCCTGCTCAGCTTCAACGATGTGACGGAGATGGCGCAGGCCGGGCAAATGCGCCGCGATTTTGTGGCCAACGTAAGCCATGAGCTGCGCACGCCGCTCACCGCGCTCATCGGATTTATCGAAACGCTGCAAGGCCCGGCGCGTGATGACACGGCGGCGCGCGAGCGGTTTCTGGGGATCATGGCGCAAGAGGCCGAACGGATGAACCGGCTGGTGGGAGAGTTGCTGTCTCTCAGCCGGGTTGAGGCTGAGGAACGCGTACGCCCCGAAGCGCCGCTGGATGTGCGCGACGTGCTGCGTGGCACCCTGCGCAACCTCGCGCCGCTTGCTGTCGATAGCAATGTGACGTTGGTCCCCGCGCTCGGCGATGAACCGGCGCAGGTCTTGGGTGATGCAGACCAGTTGATGCAGGTCTTTACCAATCTTATCGAGAACGCGATCAAATACGGCGGGCGCGACAACAGGGTCGAGATCTCGGTTAAAAGCACGGCCCATGACCCGGCGATGCGCGGCCCGGCGGTCTGTGTCAGCGTGCGCGACCATGGCCCCGGCATTGATGCGATTCACCTACCACGCCTGACCGAACGGTTCTACCGCGTCGACAGTCACCGCAGCCGCGCGCTTGGGGGGACAGGGTTGGGTCTGGCCATCGTCAAACACATAATGAATCGCCACCGCGGGCGGCTCAAGGTGACCAGCACCCCCGGCCAAGGGGCCGAATTCCGCGTGATTTTGCCGATGAAAACGGAATCTGACTAAATTTTGCAGAAATTTGGTGATTCAGGCCGACTGTCATGGAACTGTAACGTTGCTGTCACAAAAGCACAGCACCGCCTTCATAGACGGGGCGCAGATCACAATGGGGTGGTCACCAATTCGCATCTGACAGGAGATATCATGTCACTCGCAAAACTCACCACTTCCGCCCTGGCGATTGCCGCCGTATCCGCAACTGCTGCTGCCGCGCGTGACCAAGTACAGGTTGCCGGTTCTTCGACCGTGCTGCCCTATGCCTCCATCGTCGCCGAAGCCTTTGGCGAAAACTTTGACTTCCCGACACCGGTCGTGGAATCGGGCGGCTCCTCGGCTGGCCTCAAGCGTTTCTGCGAAGGCGTGGGCGAGAACACCATCGACGTGGCCAACGCCTCGCGCCAGATCAAAGAAGCCGAAGTGGCGGCCTGTGCCGAGAACGGCGTGACCGACATCATCGAAGTGCGCATCGGCTATGACGGCATCGTTTTCGCCTCCGACATCAATGGCGAGACTTTCGCCTTCACCCCGACCGATTGGTACAAGGCACTGAGCGCCAAAGTCGTCGTCGACGGCGAAGTGACCGAGAACCCCTATACCACATGGGATCAGGTCAACCCCGACTTCCCCGCGCAGCCGATCCAAGCCTTCATCCCCGGCACCAAACACGGCACGCGCGAAGTGTTCGAGGAAAAAGTGATCCTCGCGGGCTGTGAAGAAACCGGTGATCTTGAAGTTTTCGCCGAAGCTGCGGGCGGCGACGAGAAAGCGGCTGAGAAAGAGTGCATCAGCTTGCGCACCGACGGCAAGTCGGTCGACATTGACGGCGACTACACCGAGACGCTGGCACGCATCGAAAGCAACCAAGACGGCATTGGCGTCTTCGGTCTGGCCTTCTATGAGAACAACACCGACAAGCTGCAGGTTGCCACCATGGGCGGCGTTGAGCCAACCACCGAGAGCATCGCCTCGGGTGACTACCCCGTGTCGCGCCCGCTGTTCTTCTACGTCAAGAAAGCCCACATCGGCGTGATCCCCGGTCTGAAAGAATACGCTGAGTTCTTCGTCGCGGACGAAGTTGCTGGCCCCGACGGCCCACTGGCCGAATACGGTCTGGTGTCTGACCCCGAGCTGGCCGACACCCAGTCCGTGGTTGCTGACGAAACCGTGCTGGGCAACGGTTCCTAAACCTAACTTAAACGACGCCGGGGGCGGGCAACTGCCCCCGGTTTTTCGCGTTTTGATCCACCGGGGGACATGTGGGACAAATACTGACAACAGGCGCGGTGCTGCCACTGGTCATCCTGATCGCGGCTTTGGCACTGGGCGGCTACTTCCTTGCGCGGCGTCGGGCTTTGGCCTCTGCCCAAGGCGACAGCCGCAATCTGCATTCGCTGCCAAGCTATTACGGCTATAACGCGGTGATGAGCGTGGCAGTGCCCGCGCTTTTGGTTCTGGGCCTCTGGCTGCTGGTGCAGCCGATGCTGGTGCAATCTTCGGTGGTCGACATGATCCCTGCCGAGGCTGTGCCCGAAGGGTCTTCCGCTAACCTGATCATGAGCGATGTACGCCGTTTGGCCGATGGGCTGGATGCGGCGGTTTCTGCCGGCGCTCTCAGCGCGGGCGACGCAACGGACCTATCTGCCGCGGACGATCTGCGCGCATGGCTGGCCGAACGCGGCGTCGCCATCGGGGCCGAGATCAGCCCCGAAGTCCTCGCCGCAGCGCAGGCCTACCGCGAGATGACGGCCACGGGCAATTTCTGGCGTAACATTGTCGTCGCTCTCATCGCCTTGATCGCGCTTTTTCTGGTGCTGCGCGAAACCGATGCCGAATTCCGCGCCCGTAACCGGGTCGAGGGTGGCATCAAAGCTCTGCTGATCCTTGCGGCCTCCCTCGCGATCCTCACCACCGTGGGCATTGTGCTGTCGATGCTGTTCGAGACGATCAACTTCTTTAATCTGCATCCATGGACTGATTTCTTCTTCGGCTCCTCCTGGGCGCCAAACTTTCGCGGGGACAGTGACCTGTCGATCCTGCCGGTGCTTTGGGGGACGCTCTATATCTCTTTCATTGCGCTGCTGGTGGCTGTGCCCATCGGGCTCTTCGCCGCGATTTACCTAAGTGAATATGCCGGTCCCAAAGTGCGCGCCACAGCCAAGCCGCTGCTGGAGATCCTCGCTGGTATCCCCACCATCGTTTACGGTCTCTTCGCGCTGCTGACGGTTGGGCCGTTCCTTGTGCAGGTCTTTGGCCGGGGGGATGCAGGGCTGCTGGGCGTTGACTGGATGTCTGGCGCGACCTCGGTGCTGACCGCTGGTTTGGTCATGGGCATCATGCTGATCCCTTTCGTCTCCTCCCTGTCGGACGACATCATCAACGCGGTGCCCCAGTCGCTGCGCGACGGCTCCTTCGGCTTGGGTGCCACGCAGTCCGAGACAATCCGTCAGGTCGTGATCCCAGCCGCTTTGCCGGGTATCGTCGGGGCCGTTTTGCTGGCCGCCAGCCGCGCCATCGGTGAAACGATGATCGTCGTGCTGGGGGCAGGGGCCATCGCCCGCATCTCGGGCAATCCATTGGAAGCCATGACAACCATCACCACCCGCATCGTCAGCCAGTTGACCGGAGACAGCGATTTCGCCAGCCCCGAGACGCTGGTGGCCTTTGCCCTTGGCCTGACCCTCTTCGTCCTGACCTTGGGCCTGAACGTGCTGGCCCTCTACATCGTGCGCAAATACCGGGAGCAGTACGAATGAGCGATATCCCCAACCCCGCAGCCCCTTTTGCAGACCCGCGCGGTGCGTCCCTGCTGGTGCAAGACGGGCGGACCAAACGCCGCAACGCTGCCGAGGGCCGTTTCAAGCTCTATGGAATCATCGCCATCGTCATCGGCCTACTGATGCTGCTGACGCTGCTTTTCACCATCATCTCCCGCGGTACCGGCGCGTTCCAGCAGACCTATGTGACGCTTTCCGTGCCACTTCTGGAGGACAAGCTCGACAAGAACGGCAACCGTGATCTGGAAGACATTAAAAAGGTCTCGACCTTCGGCTATTCGCCTTTGCTGAAAGCGGCCTTTGAAAACAAGGTCGAAGCGGCGGGGATCGAGACTGATCTCAAGTCGAAAGACATGGCTGACATCCTGTCGAAAGACGCCGCTGCACAGCTTCGCGATCATGTTCTGGCGAACCCAGAGTTGATCGGGACCGCCGCCGAGTTCGAGTTCCTGACCAACAGCCGCGTCGATGGCTACCTCAAGGGCCGTGTGACTCGCGAAAGCATCGCCAATGACAAGAACATCAGCGCCGAACAGCTTGATTTTGTAGACGTTTTGATTGCTGACGGCAGCCTCGAAAAGCGCTTTAACCTCGACTTCATCACGGGCGCCGACGCCTCTGACGCGCGGCCCGAAGCGGCGGGCATGGGGGTGTCGATGATCGGTTCCTTTGCCATGATGCTGGTGGTGCTGGTGCTGGCGCTGCCCATCGGTGTTGCGGCCTCGATTTACCTCGAAGAATTCGCCCCCAAGAACTGGATCACCGACATCATTGAGGTGAACATCAGCAACCTCGCAGCGGTCCCGTCGATCGTCTTTGGCATCTTAGGCCTTGCGGTGTTTATCAACTACATGCACCTGCCAAACTCCGCACCCTTGGTCGGTGGTCTGGTGCTGACGCTAATGACGCTGCCAACCATCATCATCTCGACCCGCGCCTCGCTGAAATCCGTGCCGCCGTCGATCCGTGATGCGGCGCTTGGGGTAGGGGCCTCGAAAATGCAATCGGTCTTTCACCATGTGCTGCCCTTGGCCGCGCCAGGTATCCTGACCGGCACCATCATCGGGCTGGCGCAAGCCCTTGGCGAAACGGCACCTTTGCTGCTTATTGGGATGGTCGGCTTCATCGCCTCCAACCCGCCGGAAAGCATCGCCGAAGGGCTGATGTCCCCGAACTCCGCCATGCCGGCCCAGATTTACGAATGGGCCAAACGCGCCGACCCGGCCTTCTATGAACGCGCTTGGGGCGGTATCATCATCCTACTGGTGTTCCTGATCTCGATGAATGCCATCGCCGTGCTGCTGCGCCGCCGCTTTGAGCGACGCTGGTAACCAAAGGACGGGACCCATGAAAGACAACAGATATTCGGAGAGTGACGTGACAACCCAACCCGTCAAGATCGCGGCCCGCAATGTGCAGGTCTACTACGGTGACAGCCACGCCATTCGTGACGTGGACATCGATATCGCCGATAAAACCGTGACTGCCTTTATCGGCCCATCAGGCTGCGGAAAGTCGACTTTTCTGCGCTGTATCAATAGGATGAACGACACAATTGATGCCGCGCGCGTGACCGGCGATATTCGCATCGATGGCGAAGACATCTATGACAAACGCGTCGACCCGGTGCAGCTGCGGGCCAAGGTGGGCATGGTGTTTCAAAAGCCGAACCCATTCCCCAAGTCGATCTACGACAATGTCGCCTATGGCCCGCGCATCCACGGGCTGGCGCGCAACAAGGCCGATCTTGACGACATCGTTGAACAGGCGCTGCGCCGTGGGGCAATCTGGAACGAGGTGAAAGACCGTCTGCATGCACCGGGCACTGGCCTGTCTGGGGGACAACAGCAGCGTCTGTGCATTGCCCGCGCCGTGGCGACGGAGCCGGAAGTGCTGTTGATGGACGAACCTTGCTCAGCCCTCGATCCGATCGCCACCGCGCAAGTTGAGGAATTGATTGACGAATTGCGCCAGAACTACTCCGTCGTGATCGTCACTCACTCCATGCAACAGGCCGCACGTGTGAGCCAGAAGACTGCCTTCTTCCACCTCGGCAACCTTGTGGAATTTGGCGACACCGACGACATCTTCACGCACCCCCAAGACCCGCGCACCGAAAGCTACATCACCGGCCGTATTGGATAATATCATGTCAGATCAACACATTGCATCAGCATTCGACCGCGATCTGGAAGCGGTTCAGGCCCAGATCCTCAAAATGGGCGGCTTGGTCGAAGACGCCATCCGCCGCGGTGCCCAGTCACTTGAAACCCGCGACGAAGAGCTCGCCAATGAGGTGCGTGCAGGGGACAAGGCCATCGACGGGCTGGAAGAGCAGATCAACGAAAGCGCCGCCCGCGTCATCGCTTTGCGCGCGCCCACGGCGATTGACCTGCGGCTGACATTGAGTGTCATCAAGATTAGCGCCAACCTCGAACGTATTGGCGACTATGCGAAAAACATGGCCAAGCGCAGCAGCGTGCTGAACCAGATGGAGCCAGTCAGCGACAGCACCGGTGCGATCCGCCGCATGGCCGGCGCGGTGGAAGCGATGCTGAAAGACGCGCTTGACGCCTATATCCAGCGCGACGCCGATCTGGCGCGTGATGTGATCACCCGCGACGAAGATGTCGACCAGATGTACAACGCACTGTTCCGCGAATTCCTGACCTTCATGATGGAAGACCCGCGCAGCATCACCGCCTGCATGCACCTGCATTTCATCGCCAAAAACGTCGAGCGTATGGGCGACCATGTCACGGCCATCGCAGAACAGGTCGTCTATCTGGTCACTGGTGAGACGCCTGAGGACGACCGGCCCAAGGCTGACCGCACCTCGATCATCACGAAGGGCTGAAACCATGGACGTGACCCGGCCACAGGTTTTGCTGGTAGAAGACGAACCCGCGCAACGTGAGGTTTTGGCCTATAACCTCGAAGCCGAAGGCTTTGAGGTGCGGCGCGCCGAGGATGGTGAAGAAGCCATGTTGCTGGTGTCAGAGGCCGCACCTGATCTGGTAATCCTCGATTGGATGATGCCCTTGATGAGCGGCATCGAAGTCTGCCGCCAGTTGAAGTCGCGAGAGAGCACCCGGCATATCCCGGTCATCATGCTCTCGGCGCGATCCGAGGAAGTGGACACCGTGCGGGGCCTTGAGACCGGCGCGGATGACTATGTGATCAAGCCGTATAATTTGCGCGAACTCATGGCGCGGGTCCGTACGCAGTTGCGGCGCACGCGACCAGCAGCCGCAGGCGCGCTGCTCAGCTTCGATGACATCCAGCTTGATCCAGAACGCCACCGCGTAAGCCGTGCGGGCTATGAACTGAAACTGGGGCCGACAGAGTACCGGCTGCTGACGACGCTGCTTGAGAAACCCGGCCGTGTCTTCAGCCGCGACCAGTTGCTCGACCACGTTTGGGGCCGCGATATCTATGTCGACACGCGCACTGTGGACGTTCACATTGCACGACTGCGCAAGGCGTTAACCCGTGAAGGCGGTGGTGATCCAATCCGTACCGTACGGGGCGCGGGCTACGCCTTGGGCTAAGGCATTCGGTTCACCCTTAGGACACAATTTATTTACATAATACTGATTATGAGCTTTACATATTGCAGTATTGCCCCCGTTGTTGCGATCTTCTCGCCACAGTAGCACCTCAATGCCACCTGACGCTGGACAGCGCCAGTTTCGCTCCGCTAACACTATCTAGATGTTTTAAAGCGAGTGATTATGGCCTCTGTACTTATTTTGAACGGCCCGAACCTGAACCTGTTGGGCACGCGACAGCCTGAGGTCTATGGCAAGACGACCTTGGCGGATGTTGAGGCTCTCTGCGCGGCGGAAACTGCGCGGCTGGACTTGGAGATGCAGTTTGCGCAGTCCAACCACGAAGGCGCGTTGATCGACTTGATCCATGAGGCCCGTGGCCAACATGCTGGTATCATTCTGAATGCTGGCGCCTATACGCATACGTCGATCGCGCTGATGGATGCCATCGCCTCTGTCGAGCTGCCTGTGGTCGAAGTGCATTTGAGCAATATCCATGCCCGTGAGAGCTTTCGCCATAGGTCCTACATCGCCCCTGTGGCCATCGGACAAATCTGCGGTTTCGGTGTACACGGCTATGTTCTGGCCATCCAAGCCCTTCAACGCTGCATTGTAAGCTAATGAATTTGCGCGATTGTCTTCATCAAATCGCGCATAGCCCGACAATCGAAGAACTCTGGGATGCCCATACGCGACAGATGGCTGACTATGGGTTTGACCGGCTGATCTACGGGTTTACGCGCTACCGAACGCCGACATCGCTGGGGGATCCGGCGGATTTTGTCATTCTGAGCAATCAAAGCCCGGAGTATCTTAACGGCTATCTTCATAGCGGGCTGTATTTCAACGCGCCTATGCTGCGATGGGCGCTGAACAACGAAGGCGCTTGTAGCTGGGGCACCCTGCCCGAGATCACGCATGGCGATGACTTGTCGGAGTCCGAGAAACGGGTGGTTGATTTCAACGCGCGGATGGAGGTGACCGCGGGCTACACGATCAGTTTCCGGTCCATCTCGGCGCGGTCCAAAGGCGCGATCGCCTTAACGGCACGGCGTGGCCTGACCCAAGACGAGGTCGATGCGATCTGGGACGAGCATGGCGCCGACATTCAGTTGATGAATGAAATCGCGCATCTAAAGATCCTGTCCCTGCCCTATAGCAGCCCCAACCGAAGCCTTACGCGGCGCCAGCTAGAGGTGCTGCAATGGGTCGGAGATGGCAAAACAACGCAGGACATCGCTCTGTTGATGGGTCTGACAGCCCCCACCGTCGAAAAACACCTTCGCCTCGCCCGAGAAGCACTGTCGGTTGAGACGACAGCTCAGGCGGTGTTAAAGGCCGCTTTTGCGAACCAGATGTTTGTGATGGATCAGTAATATATTAGGGTATGGAATACCTTACTGGCACCTCAGGTAGTAGATGGCCATGGTCCGCCAGTATCGGGGGTGTTCGCATCAACGGTACGACGGGCTTTAAATCCTTGTAATACCAAGGCGCTTTTGGGCCCGCCGGTCTCAGTCAGGTTTATTTTTCACCTGGCTGACCGGATCCCTACCCTTCCCCAGATACTCTTCGCTCACGGCCCCCGCGCTGCGCATTGGCAGCGCCGCCATGCGTATCCCCCCAACGAAAAAGGGCGGCGCATTGGAATGCACCGCCCCATATTCAGCATGACGAAAAGGCTTAGCCTTTCGCGGCTTTTGCCACTTCTGCTGCGAAGTCTTCTTTGATGACTTCGATGCCTTCGCCAACTTCCAGACGCACGAAACCGGTGATGGTCGCGCCTGCCTCTTCGGCAGCTTTGCCGACGGTCAAGTCAGGGTTCACAACGAAGGACTGGTTCACCAGCGTCACTTCGGACATGTACTTCTGCATCCGGCCGGTGATCATTTTCTCGATCACGGCTTCGGGCTTGCCGCTTTCACGGGCGATGTCCATCTGAACTTGCTTTTCTTTCTCGACCACGGCTGGGTCCAGATCAGCTTCGGACAGCGACGCGGGGTTCACAGCGGCGATGTGCATCGCGATCTGCTTGCCCAGCTCTTCGTTGCCACCGTTCATGGCGACCAGAACACCGATCTTGCCCATGCCGGGCGCGGCTGCGTTGTGCACGTAAGAGACAACGGTCTCGCCTTCGATGCTCTGCATCCGGCGCAGCGACATGTTCTCGCCGATTTTGGCGATGGCGTCGGTCAGCGTGGTTTCAACGGATTTGCCATTGATCTCAGCCGCTTTCAGCGCGTCGACATCGTCCACTTTCAGCGCTGCATCGGCGATGTTGCTGACCATGGATTGGAATTCGGCGTTCTTGCCGACGAAGTCGGTTTCAGAGTTCACCTCAACCGCGACGCCGCGGCTGCCTTCGACCTTAACAGCCACAAGACCTTCGGCTGCGGTACGGCCGGATTTCTTCGCCGCTTTGGCCAGACCTTTGGTGCGCAGCCAGTCAACGGCGGCTTCCATGTCGCCGTTGCTTTCTGTCAGTGCCTTTTTGGCGTCCATCATGCCTGCGCCGGTGCTGTCGCGCAGTTCCTTGACCATGGATGCTGTGATTGCCATCTCTTGGTTCTCCTTTGGAAATCGGGTGCAGGCCCAAGGCCCGCTACTGGTGGAAATCGGGGCAGGTTACCCTGCCCCGTGTTTCAGGTCCGTGACGCTTAGCCTTCGGCTTTTGCGACGGTCTCTTTCTTGGATTCGATGTCCAGCGGCGCGTCTTTGCCCATGGCATCGTCGTGCACGGTCTCTTCGGATGCGTTGCCGATTTCGACGCCGGTGCTTTCTTCGCTTACGGCTTCTTCTTCGGGGGCTTCTTCCATGGCGCCCAGATCAACGCCTGCCGCACCCAGCTGAGCGGACATGCCGTCGAGAGCAGCGCGCGATGCCAGATCGCAGTAAAGCGAGATGGCGCGGGCCGCGTCGTCGTTGCCGGGGATGATATAGTCAACGCCGTCGGGCGAGCAGTTGGTGTCAACCACGGCAACAACTGGGATGCCCAGTTTGTTGGCTTCGGCGATGGCCAGTGCTTCTTTTTTCACGTCGATGACGAACAGCAGGTCAGGACGACCGCCCATTTCGCGGATGCCGCCCAGCGATGCTTCCAGTTTGTACTGGTCACGCTCCATACCAAGACGCTCTTTCTTGGTCAGGCCTTCAAAGCCGCGCTCGGACTGCTCATCGATGTTTTTCAGACGGTTGATCGACTGCGAAACGGTCTGCCAGTTGGTCAGCGTGCCGCCGAGCCAACGGTGGTTCATGTAATACTGTGCGCATTTCTCTGCGGCTTCGGCGATCGGCTGAGCAGCCTGACGCTTGGTGCCAACGAAGAGAACGCTGCCGCCTTTGGCGACGGTGTCACGGATCACTTTCAGCGCATCGTCCAGCATAGGAACGGTTTGCGTGAGGTCCATGATGTGGATGCCGTTGCGTGCGCCGTAGATGTACGGGCCCATGCGGGGGTTCCAGCGCTGCGTCTGGTGACCAAAGTGTACGCCTGCTTCAAGCAGTTGGCGCATGGAGAACTCAGGAAGAGCCATGTCTTTATACCTTTCCGGTTTAGCCTCATCGGGGGTATGACAGCGTCATGCTGCCAACCGGCGGACGTTTTGGGATTTCTCCCCAAAAGGCCCAACCCCGACTGCGGGTTCAAGTGGGGCGCATATATGCCAGCGCGCGCCGCAGCACAAGGGGCTTATTGCAGGCCCGACCGGGGATCGGCATGCCCTGCCCGCACGATCGCCTCGCAATGCTGCGCCAGCGCCTTGCGCCCCGCGAAATCGGCTACCGGAAGCGGCGGGTGATAGACCACCTCGACCGCACCCTGTTTTCGCGCCGCCAGTGTCGTCAGCAGATGCGCCCCAAATGACATATCCCCCCACCATCCATAAAACCGCGGGTCTTCGCCCTGAGGCGCATGGTAGATCACACTCACCGGCTGAACCGCGATCTCGTCACGCAAGGCCGGGTCGAAAAAAGCCTCAAAAAGCGTTGTTTTGAAGGGAAGCACTTGCAGCCCGTCGGTGCTGGTGCCCTCGGGGAAGAACAGTAGCTTATGCCCCGCCAACAGCCGCGTCCGAAAAATCTCTGTCTGGCTGCGCGCCTCGGCCCGGTCGCGGCGGATAAAGACCGTCCCCGTCGCCCGCGCCAACCAGCCGATGCCGGGCCAGCCCGCGACTTCGGATTTGGAGACGAAATAGATCCGTTTGGCCGCGTTCAGCGCGAAAATATCCAGCCATGACGTATGGTTGGCCACCACCGCGCCGCGCCGCTCCATCGGGGTGCCCCGTCTGACAAAGCGCATGCCAAGCACCCAGAATGCGGCTCGGCATACCATTTGCGTGATATGGGGCGTGATGGGCCGGTGCAGGCCGAAAATTGGCCGCTCGATCAGCCGCAACAGCAACAAGACCACCAGCCCGCCAAAAACCAAAAGCGCCAAGAGCACACCGCGCAGCGCCACGCGCAACATCCCCCCAAGGGTCAGGTGCCGCTTGGGCGGTGGCTGGTCGCTGTCCCAAGTCGTGGTCATCCTGCGCCTCCGCCATAGAACCGCGCCTGACGCGCGCTCATCTGTTTCGTGTCTAGAATCAGGCAGACATCCGTGGTGTTGAAGGCACGGTCGATATAGGCCCCCTCGCCCACGGTGCCGCCCAGCCGGAGATAGGCTTTGATCAGGCTCGGCACGGCTAGCATGGCCTTGCGCCGGTCAAGCTCGGCCTCAGCGACCAGGTCCATCGGGGTGAATTCACGGGCGCGCACGCGCAGGTCTGCGGGCGCCAAGTGCCGTTGATGCAACAGCGAAAGCGGTTCGGCCAAGGCGGCCGTATCGGTGCCGTGAAAGCTTGCCACGCCGAACAGAACCTCAATCTCATGCTCGGCGACATAGCGCCCGAGCGCGGCCCAAAGGTGGTGCATCGCCGTGCCGCCGCGATAGGCAGAATCAAGGCAAGACCGCCCCAATTCCAATAGTTTACGTCCCGAATTCTTCAGCGGTGTCAGATCGTATTCCGTCTCGGAATAGAACCCGCCTGCCCGTGCAGCCATATCCCCGCGCATCACCCGGCAAACGCCCGCAAGCTTGCCATTGCGCAGATCTGTCAAAAGCAGATGATCGAAGTAAGGGTCGAATCGGTCTTGCTCCAGCCCGGCGGTGTGATCGACCATCGGCCCGCCGCCGCCCAGCTCTTGCACGAAGACATCATAGCGGAGCCGCTGCGCGGCCTGCACATCAGCGTCCGTCTGCGCCAGTCTGACTTGAAAATCTGCTGCAACGCCCCGCGGCATCGGCCAATCCTATGCCCGAAATGAAAGTCTTCGCCTGATAGGCAATCGGCTGGCAAGGCGCAACAGTTGCAAGGAAAGCGAAAACCGGTTACTCTCCCTCTGGTTGCTTCAAATAAAATTTCTTCCACCATTAAGGATTTGGAAAGGGTCATCCCTCATCAAAGACCGGCATTAATTCCAAACGAAAGCTATCTATGACCACCTTACCCTGGTCACGAAAGTTGACCGTCACCTTGCCGCCGATGTTGCTTTGCACTTGGCCCGTGCCCCATTCGGGATGCTGCGGGTGCATGACCAGCATGCCCGGCGTCAGCAGCGCGTTCAGATCATCCATGCCGTTTCCAATCATCCTAAGGGGCCACCATGGACCAATTTAACATCGACCTGCCCGCGCTGATCGGCAGCCGCATCTGCCACGACTTAATATCGCCAATCGGCGCCATCAACAACGGGCTTGAACTGCTTGAAATGGCTGGCACCGGGGCCGCGCCGGGGCCAGAGCTGGCCCTGATCGGCCAAAGTGTCGAAAGCGCCTCGGCCCGTATCCGGTTTTTCCGCATCGCTTTCGGGGCCGCTGGCGATCAGACCATGGGCCAGAATGAGGTGACATCGATCCTGCGCGATCTCTATACCGCCTCACGGGTTGAGATCGACTGGCAGATCACAAGCCCCCAATCGCGCAACTGCGTGCGATTGGCGTTCCTGTCGCTGCTTTGTATGGAGACGGCTTTGCACCATGGCGGGCGGATCACCATTACCGTAGAGGCTGGCCAATGGCGTCTGCATGCCGAAGCCGACAAGATCGCGATAGACCCCGCACTTTGGGCGCTATTGTCTCAGCCGAATCCAGACCAGTCGCTACAACCTGCACAGGTCCAATTCGCGCTCTTGCCCATTTTGGCCCAAGCGCAGGGGAAAGAAATCACAGTCAAAAGCGCGGACACGGTCCTCACCCTGTTTTTCTAAGGGTCAGCCGCGCACCGTTCCCGCGCCCCGAACAAGGTACTTAAAGCTCGTCAACTGCGCCGCCCCGACGGGGCCGCGGGCGTGCAGTTTGCCCGTGGCGATGCCGATCTCCGCACCCATGCCAAACTCCCCCCCATCCGCGAATTGAGTGGAGGCGTTGTGCATCAGGATCGCCGAGTCCAACCCGTTAAAGAATTCCGTCGCGGTCTCAGTATTCTCGGTCAGGATGCAATCCGTATGGCCCGACCCGTACTGGCGAATATGGGCCATGGCGGCCTGAACATCGGGCACGACGCGCGCCGCCACGATCATGTCGAGGTACTCTTGCCCCCAATCCGTCTCGCTGGCCGGAACCGTGCCGGGGATATCCTGCAATGCCGCATCGGCGCGCACTTCGACACCGGCATCGATCAAGGCCCGGATCACACCTTTACCAATGGTTTTGGCGATATCCTCATGGACCAGCAAACACTCCGCCGCACCGCAGATGCCTGTGCGCCGCGTCTTGGCGTTCAGCACGACCTTCAGCGCTTTCTCAGGGTCGGCCTCGGCGTCGATATAGATATGCACGATCCCTTCGAGGTGGGCAAAGACCGGCACGCGCGCCTCACGCTGCACCAGCCCGACGAGTCCCTTGCCACCCCGCGGCACGATCACGTCGATGGTATCGGTCATGGTTAGCATTTCACGCACCGCCGCCCGGTCGCGTGTGGGCACCAGTTGCACCGCATCCTCGGGCATGCCCGCGTCCCGCAACCCCTGTTGCAGGCAGGCGTGGATGGCGCGGGAAGAATGAAAGCTTTCAGACCCGCCGCGCAGGATCACCGCGTTACCGGCCTTGAGGCAAAGCGCACCCGCGTCTGCCGTTACATTCGGACGCGATTCATAGATCACGCCGATCACGCCAAGCGGGGTCCGAACACGCTGGATGTTTAGCCCCGAAGGCTGGTCCCATTCGGCGATGATCTCTCCCACTGGGTCGGCCTGTTCCGCGACCGAGCGCAGCCCGTCGACCATGCCGCGAATGCGATCCTCGTCGAGCATCAGCCGGTCCATCATCGCATCTGACAGCCCCTTATCTCGACCAAAGTCGAGGTCCTGTGCATTGGCGGCGATGATCTCGGCCCGGTTCTTCCAAACGGCATCGGCGGCGCTGATCAATGCGGCATGTTTACGCTCTGCCGTGGCGCTTGCCAGACGCGCTGCCGCGGCACGGGCGCGGGCCCCGATATCGGCCATCAATTCAGAGATATTTTCGATGTCACTCATAGCCTTATGCCCCTGTCTTAATCTTGCGCGCGCCTAGAGCGCCATGTCGTCCCGATGAATCAAAGCCGCCCGCCCGGGATAGCCCAACAGGGCCTCGATCTCTGCGCTTTTGTGGCCCTTGATCTGCCCGATCTCTTCGGCGGAATAGCGGCTGAGACCATGGCCCACGGCATGCCCCGCCGGGTCGTACATGGCGATGCTGTCACCACGCTCAAAACGGCCTTCGACAGCCGTCACCCCCGCGGGTAACAGCGATGTGCCCCGCGCCAGGGCCGCGACCGCGCCGGCGTCCACAGTGACCGCCCCGCGCGGTTTCATCGCGGCGATCCAACGTTTGCGCGCGGCCTGCGGATCGCTCTGCGCGCTGAACCACGTGGCATTCGCCCCACCTTCAAGCGCAGTGAGCGGGCGCGAGACGAAACCATCGGTGATCGCCATCGCGCAGCCTGCCGTGGTCGCCGTGCGCGCGGCCATCAGTTTGGTCTTCATGCCACCTTTGGACAAACCCGACCCGGCATCGCCCGCCATCGCCTCAATCTCGGGCGTGATGCTGTCGATCACCTCATAGCGTTGCGCAGTCGGATCCTGCGAAGGATTGGCGCTGTAGAACCCATCCACATCGGAAAGCAAGATCAACTGATCCGCCCCCACTGTCACCGCGATCTGCGCCGCGAGACGATCGTTATCGCCAAAGCGGATTTCATCGGTCGCGACCGTGTCATTCTCATTCACAATCGGCACGACGCCGAGCGAAAGCAACTGCTCCAGCGTGGCGCGGCTGTTGAGGTATCGGCGG
Organism: Sulfitobacter sp. OXR-159; assembly: GCF_034377145.1. Classification (NCBI taxonomy): domain Bacteria; kingdom Pseudomonadati; phylum Pseudomonadota; class Alphaproteobacteria; order Rhodobacterales; family Roseobacteraceae; genus Sulfitobacter; species Sulfitobacter sp. OXR-159. The sequence goes on along the minus strand of NZ_CP139707.1, from coordinate 1,726,009 downwards.
CGGTTGGCACTGTCTTCCAGCGTGACCAAGACTTGCGCGGTCGTGATGCCATGGGGGGCGAGCACCTCTTCGTAGGCCCGCGCGAGGCGGATTTGCCCGACAGCCGCCGCCGCCTGTGCCTGCTCAAGTGCCAAGACAGTAGGAGGGAGGCCCAAGACACCCCGTCCAAGTGCGATGGAGCCCGAGGAAACCAGTACAACGTCACAGCCCAACCCTTTGAGCCACAACACATCTTGCGCCAATCCGATCAGCCAGTCCCGGCGCAAATTGCCGCTCTCGCGGTCCACCAAAAGGGCGGAGCCGATCTTGATAACGACACGGCGGGCGGTGCTTAGGGTTGCCAAGGCGTGTCTTCCTCGGTGGTGCGGAAGCGCAGGCGGTCGTCATCGATGTTTTGGCGTAGGGTCCGCAATACTTCGGTCACGCCTTCACCTGCGACACTGGACATCATCATCACCTCGCCGCCGCAGGCTTTTTCCAAGTCATTCAAACGACCTGCACGCTCTTCTTCATCCAACGCATCAACTTTATTCAACACCGTGACGCGCGGCTTTTCTGCCAAATCGCCGCCATAGGCTTCTAGCTCGCCGATGATGGTATGGTAATCTTCCGCCACAGTCTCCGACGTGCCGTCGATCAGGTGTAGCAACACCGCGCAACGCTCGACATGGCCTAGGAAAAGATCGCCCAGCCCGCGCCCTTCGGAAGCGCCTTCGATAAGGCCGGGAATATCGGCTACGACGAATTCTGTGTTATCCACACCAACCACCCCAAGGTTCGGGTGCAGCGTGGTGAAAGGGTAATCCGCAATCTTTGGCCGCGCGTTCGACGTGGTCGCGAGGAAGGTCGACTTACCCGCGTTCGGCAAGCCCAGCAGGCCCACGTCGGCGATCAGCTTGAGCCGCAGCCAGAGCGTACGGTCCACGCCCTCTTGGCCCGGGTTTGAGCGGCGCGGCGCTTGGTTGGTGGCGGATTTGAAGTGCAGGTTGCCCCAGCCGCCATTGCCACCACGCGCTAGCTGCACGCGCTGGCCCAGCTCTGTCAGGTCAGCGATGACCGTTTCTTGATCCTCGTCGAGGATCTCCGTGCCGACGGGCACACGCAGGATGATGTCATCGCCATCCTTGCCGGTCCGCTGTTTGCCCATGCCGGGCTGCCCGTTCTTGGCAAAGAAGTGCTGCTGATAGCGAAAATCGATCAGCGTGTTCAGCCCATCCACCGCCTCGGCCCAGACCGAGCCGCCGGTGCCGCCATCGCCGCCATCCGGACCGCCATATTCGATGTATTTCTCGCGCCGGAACGACACACAGCCGCCGCCCCCGGCACCGGATCGGATATAGACTTTGCACAGGTCGAGAAACTTCATGGTCTTGCCTTTCAGGCGCGGGAAACGGAGCTAGAGCTTGCAGCTATAGGTCCATGTGGGTACGGCAGCCTCGCGGGCCAAGCAATAGGTTTCCGCGTCGCCGAGATAGACAAACCCTGCGTTGGTGAGCACCTTGGCCGAGGCCGGGTTGTCATGGAAAACAGAGGCAAAAAGCGCGTCATTGCCCAAGGGGTTGGCATCCACCAAAGCCTGCACCGCGTCGGAGGCCAGATGGGTGTTCCAGAACGCCGGGGCGACCCAATAGCCGATTTCGGACTGGTTCCGGTCGAGCCGGGTGAGAGAGATCACCCCCATGACCTCGGAACTCTCCGCGCGGGTGCCATCCATGACCCAGACGTCTTCTTCCCGGTCATCCGACATTGCGCGGGTCACATAGGCTTCGACACTGCCCGGCGGCAGCGGATGCGGGATAGAGGATGTCGCATTGGCGACCCGCGGGTCGCTGGCATACATCTCAATCATACCCATATCCGACCGGCGCACCGGGCGTAGGTCAAAACGCTCTGTCTCAATAACTGGTTGGTTCACAATCGCTTCCAACTGCATTGTCATGTTCCTCCTCCGAACAGACTGGATTGGGGGCTCTGGTCCAAGCTGGCCGCCCCTGCCCCGATGAGGCGCAAACAGCGCTTCGGGGCGTTGATACATTCGACATATTCCTCCCTGCCGAATGTAACGACTTTATCAAAATTCGGCCCTGTCCCGCCAAGAACGGTAAAACGATCTGACAGGCCGTCGAGCCTTGAACTGAAAAACAAACGCATGGGACATGTCCCGGAAAAAGAAAAGGGACCGGCGGTATCGCCGATCCCTGATTTTTTCAAACCCTTTGGGGTACGGCTTATTCAGCGGCCTCCGCGCGTGGCAGAACCGAAATAAACGTGCGGTTTTTCAGACCCTTGTGGAAGGTCACAGCGCCGTCGACGGTTGCAAAGATCGTGTGATCTTTGCCCATGCCAACGCCATTTGCAGGCCAGAACTTGGTCCCGCGCTGACGCACGATGATGTTGCCGGGGATAACGGCTTCGCCGCCATATTTTTTCACGCCAAGGCGACGACCTGCTGAGTCGCGCCCGTTACGGGATGAACCGCCTGCTTTTTTATGTGCCATCTCGGTCTCTCCTTAGCCTTTGGTCTTTTCTTTGGCCTGATCGACCCAGCCTTCACGCTGGATACGGCCTTTGAAAGACAGTTTCTCGTCAACTTCAGCGATATCCGCTTCGGTCCATGCTGCGATTTGAGCGAAGGAGGTGATCCCCGCTTCGTGCAGCTTTTTCTCAAGTGCGGGGCCGACGCCACTCAGCGCCTTCAGGTCGTCCGCGCCGGCGTCCGACATCTTGTCGGCTTTTTCGGCTTTCGGCGCAGCCTTGGTGGCTTTTGCCTTCTTTGCTTTCTTGATCTGCGCGGCGTCATCGGTCTTGCCGGTGATCGCGGCCACAGCGGAGGCGCTCACGGAACCGGTGCCAACAGCAGCCGATACACCCGACTTATCCGCGCCCGAAGACAGGATGTCGGTGATCTTGATCAAGGTCAGTTTCTGACGGTGACCTTTGGTACGCTTGGAAGAGTGCTTCCGGCGACGCTTGACGAAGTTGATGACCTTTTCGCCTTTGATCTGGTCAACGACTTCGGCCTGAACGCCGGCGTCTTTAACCATGGGCGCGCCGAGCACGGGGCTGTCGCCGCCGAGCATCAGAACTTCGTTGAACTGGACTGTTTCGCCAGCATTGGCCGCAATACGTTCAACCCGCAGCATATCGCCGGATTGCACTTTGTATTGCTTGCCGCCTGTCTTGATGACCGCAAACATGCGTCTTCCTTTTCTGTCATCCGCGTTCTGTGGCCCCCGCTTGGGAGTTTGTGGATGGCTTTCCGGCCGATCCGCCTCGAACAGCGCGCCCATGGGGCGTCATTAAAAAACAATCCCTAAGACGGATTACCCGCCGGGATGCGGGCTTATCTTCGGTATGGCGGGACAAGTCAAGTAGGTTTTCGCGCTCAATTCTCGGCGCCCGTCACAGGCTTTCGGCCACCATATTCAGGGCCAGAGCACGCCCAAGCCCGTAAGAGATATCCTCATAAGCCCGGCCAAACCCGTCGAAAAGCGCCCGGTTGAGGGCACGCCCGGCGCCTGTCTCTGCAAATTGAGCATATTGTGCAATCTCGGCGTCGCGCAGGGGGTGATAGGCCAGCAGAAGATAGGCGTGCATCCAGACAGAGGTGTCTTCGGTAACCGCCTCCAGCTCGGCACCGACCTCGGCCAAGAGGTCTTCGTCACTGTCTTCCAAGGCGCCACCGTCGCGCATTCCGCGCAGGAACTGGAAATTGCTGTTGAGCGCCGTGCTGACATTGCGGTCAACCATATCGGCGGCGTCGATCAAGCGGCGGATCAGAGCGACCCGTGGATCATGATCCCCGGCCAATACGCCATAATGCGCCCGCGCGATCTGCTCCACTTCCGGCTCGGCAATGGCAGCACGGCCCGCGTTCTCCAGCCCGACGATCCGACCGCCCAATTCCGTTGAATAAAAGTCAATCGCCTGTTCGACTTCGGCAGAAGTCATCGTCTCTTCCAGTGCCCGGCGCACCATTTCGACCATGCGCCCGGCGTCATGGATGCTTTCGACCTGCGTCTGCCAGCCCGGACCGCCCTGCCCGCCCAGCATGTCTTGGTTCAGCATCTCGGCATGGGCCTGCCCTTCGTCACTGAGGATCACCGCCGCTTGCCGAAGCTCCAACAGATCGACAAGCACGGTCATGCGCGCGTCGGCCCAAGCGGGCAAAGCCAGAAGCCACAGGAGTGGCGCAAATACCCAAGCCCGCATCAGAGGTCCTGACTGGGCTGCATCGCCGCCAGCCGGGTGGCCACGGCCTCGAACCGATTGGCCATGATCTCATATTGGACGGCGTTCATCAGCGTATAAACCTGCTGCATCTCGGGATGCTCCAGCGCTTCGGCATAGGCGAGCAGATCGTCGTCTGAGAAGGATTGATAGGTGTAGGCCGCGTTGGCCAAAGCGTTCGCGGTAATCTGAGCGCCCAGTTCATCGGCTTGCGCGCGCATCGCTTCGCGCAGGTCAGGCTCTTCCATCTGCAATTCGATCACCCCGGCGCCCGCGGCGGCCAAAAGGAAGCGGATCTGCACCTCTTGAATGGCCCGGACCGAGATCTCTTCGACATCGCTGGCGACATTCAAACGCCGCAGTGTTTCCAATCGCGGCGAGCCAATGCGCTCAAGCCCCGCCACAATTGCGGCACCGCTTTCCGCCTTCAACCCGTCATCCTCGGCCATATGCGCCTTGTTCTCTACGGCCACCAAACGCTGGCCCAGATCGCTCGCATAGAAATCGGCGGCATGATCCAGCAGATCGTCGCTCAGCGTTTCAGACAGGATATCCATCGCCATGCCGTGCATCAACTCGGTGTCAAAGACATCCCGCACCAGCCGCGACCATTCCGAGCCGAAATCCTCGCTTTGCAGCCCCAGCATCTCGGGCGCGGAATCGGCAGAGAGGCGAATGCTCTCCAACGCCACGTCAAAGCCGGTTACTTCTAAGAACCGCTCCAACGCGCCGCGCTCCGCCGCCCGTAGCGGCAGGGCAAGGGCGACAAGCAGCATCATCGCCATAACGAAGGGGGCTGCGATCAATCTATTTTGGCGAAACATGGGCTGTCCTTTCGCGGAATTCTGCCTTTAAACTTAGGCTGTACCAGCCCCGGCGCAATGAAAATCCCCAAACTTTCCCTTGATGCGCAAAACCCCTCTTGCCACTGCCTGAAAAGGCGACTAAACGGACCCCCCAGACCCCCGCGGAGAGGTGCCGGAGTGGTCGAACGGGGCGGTCTCGAAAACCGTTGAGCCTTCACGGGTTCCCAGGGTTCGAATCCCTGTCTCTCCGCCACTACCGCCTTGAGAGTAGTGACTTTTTCCCAGATCGATGATGGTTGACGATGTGCTGAATATCGCTCGACCCCAGTAGGCGCAGGCGCCTGTTCTAGCCCTTCGCATGCCCCTTCACAGCACCTCCACCTCCAATTGATCCAGATCAATGCAGCTTCCCCGGCCCCGCCCCATACTGGCCACGGTCACATGAGGAGCGCCGCTATGCAAAATGCCACACTGACAGTCGTTCTCGGGGTCAACGCCCGGCCCAACCGGTTAGAGGCCCTCGCGCGCGAGGCGCAGTCCCATGGCGCCCATCTGATCGTTCTTCTGCTCAGCGAAACCGCTCCGGTTCCGGTCTATTCAATGGGCGTGGGAGAGCTCAGCACCTATTCCCTTCCCGCTGGCTGGCAATCGGATGTGGATGAGGCCCGCGCCGCGGTCGAACAGCAGCGCAAGGAATTCTCTCAGTATCTGACCGACCAAGGTGCCAGCGCGGATGTCCGCGCGGTCTGTGGTGAAGCCACGGCCCTTCGAAACACCGTCGCGCGGGCGGGGCTGACCTGTGATGCGGTGCTTGTCGGGACGGACCTGCGCGAAGACGCGCGCTTGTTCGAAGACATCGTCCATGCCGCGCTGTTCGATTCCGCCGCCCCCGTCTTGCTGAACATATCGAACCCACAGGCGGCTCTGGCCCCGCAATCGGTCTTTGTGGCATGGAAAGCGGGCCTCCCCGCCACGCGGGCGATCCGGGCGGCTTTGCCAAGCCTGCGGGCCGCGCGGGAGGTAACTGTGGCGCTCTTCGATCCGGTCTCGATCTCTGCCTATGACGGGGAAAACCCCGGCACAGATGTCGCGGCATGGTTGACCCTCCAAGGGTGCCACGTCGCGGTGCAGCAATATGCAAGCGGCGGAGAGGACATCGCCACCGCGATTGTGAAGCGCGCCAAGGAAACCGGCGCCGAGCTGATCGTCATGGGGGCCTATGACCACTCCCGCCTGCGCGAAAAGGTTTTTGGCGGCACGACCCGCAGCCTGATTGAACAAAGCGCCTTTCCCGTGCTTCTGTCGCACTAATGCCCGCTGATACAAAGGACCTGCTGCACATGCGCCCTTGTCTAACCGCCTTTGTCGGGCTGTCCTGCGCCCTTCTCGCTGCCTGTTCAGACGGGCCTTCCGAAGATGCCGACCGGGTCCGCGAAGGGCAGCGGGTCTATGCAAAGGAATGCGCCGCCTGCCACGGTGCGCGGGGCGAAGGGGCTGGCCCGATGTCGCTGCAGCTTGATGTCGTGCCGCCTAACTTGGCTGGGCTGAAACAGCGCAATGACGGGTATTTCCCACGCGAATTTGTCAGCCGCTTTGTCATGGGCCAGCTTGCAAAAGACGATCCTGCCTCCCCGATGCCCGACTTTTCCGCCGTTGGGCTGCGCCATGTTTACCCCAATGGCGGCGCGGATGGGGGGGTGCTGGAAACCGATTTTGCCGATCTTCTCGATTATTTGGAAGCGATCCAGTGGTAGGGACGGCGCGGTGTAGAATACAACCGGCGCGGCCCTGAGCGTCACCCCCTCCATTGCGCCCAAACCCTTAGCCGCGCTATCGAATGCCCTGCCCCGCAGCCCCTACAGACGGACACCTCGCATGAAGATCAACGACGAAAGCCCCGTTCTGCTGGCCCTTCTGGACGCCGCCGTCGACGCCATGGTGGTGGCCGATCACGCAGGCAATATCCTGCGGGTGAACAAGGCGGCGGCCACGCTTTTCGGCCATCCGGTCGAGGCTCTGGTGGGGCAAAACGTGCGCATGTTGATGCCGGGGGACATGGCCGTTCAACACGACGGCTTCCTGCGCCACCACCTCGATACCGGAGAGAAACGCATCATCGGCGTGGGCCGCGATGTCGAAGGGCTGCGCGCGGATGGCACTGTCTTCCCGCTACATCTTTCCGTAGGCCGCGCAGATATCTCTGGCGAGGTCGCTTTTGTCGGCATCATGCACGATCTGTCGCGCCGAAAAGCCGCCGAAGAGGCCACCGCCCGCTCGCAACGAATGGACGCCATCGGCCAGATGACCGGCGGCATCGCGCATGATTTCAACAACCTGCTGACGGTGGTGATTGGCAATCTGGAACTGCTGGAAATGTCGGAAACCTCTGCCAAAAGCGGCGCATTGATTTCCGACGCGCTTGAAGCCGCAGAGATCGGGGCGGACCTGACTTCTCGTCTGATGGTCTTTGCCCGCAAAAGCACGCTGAACGCCGCGGTGATCGACCTCAACGCCGAAGTCTCCAAGGCCGTGGCGATGCTCAAGCGGACCATCCATGGCCATATCGCGGTCGAGACGGCCTTTGCCGAGGATCTCTGGCAGGCCAAGGTGGACGCCACCCAACTCCAGACCGCCGTCTTGAACATCGCCCTCAATGCCCAAGATGCCATGCCCTCGGGCGGTAAGATCACGTTGGAAACCCGCAACATGCAGCTTGATGACACTTATGTCGCACAAGAGATCGGCATCGACATGGGCAACTACATCCGCCTGTCGATCGCCGACACGGGCGCGGGCATGTCCCCCGAAACCCGCACCCGCGCGATGGAGCCGTTCTTTTCGACCAAGCCGGTCGGTCAAGGCACGGGGCTGGGCCTGTCGATGGTTTACGGCTTCATCAAGCAATCCGGCGGGCATATCGCGATTTACAGCGAATTGGGCAAAGGCACGACGATCAGCCTCTATTTCCCCGCGCTTAAAGACAGCGCACGGGCGCGCCCCGTATTGAGTGAGGACCCCGCGCGGCACGCCGCCATCGGCAGCGGCCTGCGCGTGCTGCTGGTTGAGGATGACCCGATGGTGCTGCGTTTGTCCGAAACCCGGCTGAGAACGCTGGGATTCGACTGCGTTACGGCAACGACTGGCGATGCCGCTTGGGACATCCTGCAACGGCGCGACGACATCGATGTGGTCTTTACCGATCTGGTGATGCCCGGCGAACTTTCGGGCCATGCTTTGGCCAAACGGGTCGCGGCAAAAATGCCCGTTCTGAAGATATTGATCACTTCAGGCTTTTCCGAAAACGTCCTGCGCGGAGAGGAGGAGACCCATGCCTTCGCCATCCTGCGTAAACCCTACAGACAGGCGGATTTGGCCGAGGCATTCCGCAGCTTACTGCGGGATTAATCCGCGCTCTCGCCAAAGCTCTCTTCGGGGCTTTCGGTCAACACATAGCCGACCCCGCGCACCGTCTTGATCAACTGCGGGCGGGCCGGATCACGCTCGACTTTTTTGCGCAGGCGCGCCACTTGGTTGTCAATTGTGCGGTCCAACGGGGCCCAGTTCTGCCCGTCGATCAGGTCCATCAGCCGGTCGCGCGACAGCGGTTTCTTCGCATGGGTCAAAAAGGCGGCCAAGAGTTTGAAATCAGCCGTGGTCAGATCCCCCTCCTGCCCGTCACGGCCCAGCAGCAGCATCCGGTCGAGGTTGATCTTTAGCCCATCGAGCGCGAGCCATGGATCTGCCTTTAGGGGTCCGGGGGCCTCCGCCTCGCGTTTGCCACTGCGCCGCAAAACCGATTTCACACGGGCCAAAACCTCTCGCACATGGAACGGCTTGGTCAGATAGTCATCCGCGCCCAGTTCCAGCCCGACGACCCTGTCAATCACATCGTCTTTGCCCGTCACCATGAAGATCGGCACGTCATGGTCGCGCTGAAGCTCACGCGCGATGTCCAGCCCGTCTTCCGCGCCGAGGTTGAGATCCAATGTCACCAGATCAAAGGCTTCCGCCGCAAAGGCCGCCCGCACGCTTTGCGCGTTATGCGCCTCGGTCACAAGGTAGCCATCGCTTTCAAGGCAGCGCCTCAGAAGCGTTCGGATCTTGGCATCGTCATCAACAACAAGGATTTTTTTCGCGGTCACGGCCATCACCCACAAAAGCTGCGCTTGTATAGTCCGCAACCCAAGCGAGCACCACCCGCCACGCCATCCCCTGCGACAAAGCGTTACAAACGGATACAACATCGCAGGTCTTGCTGCGACATGCGCCTGAGAATGTGACCGCGCCCCAGAAAGGACGATCGCATGTACGTGACGCTATCAAATGAGTTCACCCCCGCAACCAAAGTGCCCGAGGCGCAGCTTTGCCCCCGCGCCCCCGCCGCGCTGACGGCGCGCAAGCGGCAGGCGGTCGGGACGCATCTATTTCGCGAAGGCGATGTCGCCCATCATATCTATGAGATCACCTCGGGTGTCTTTCGTCTGACCCGCGTGCTGGGCAACGGGCGGCGGCAGGTCATCGCCTTTGGCCTGCCGGGCGACATCATCGGCTTTCCCAACGGCGCGCTGCATCACAGCGATTGCGAAGCGATTGAACCCGCCGAGTTAATCGCCCACCCCCGCCACTCGCTCGACGATTTCGACGGAGACAACAGTACGCATAAACGGCTGCTGAACGCCGCCCTGCGTGAGATTTCGGCGATGCAGGATCATTTCATGATGCTGGCCCGCAAATCCGCGATGGAAAAACTCGCGTCCTTTCTGATCACGCTGGCGGAGCGCAACGGGCGGCCGATCGGCAATCACACCACCTGCGCCCTGCCCATGACACGCGGCGACATCGCCGATTTTCTGGGCCTGACAATCGAAACCGTCAGCCGCACCCTGACCCGCCTGCGCAAACAGGATATCATCGCGCTTGAAACCTCTCAGACGGTCCTGATCAAGGACATGGACGCGCTGATCTCGGCCTCGCAGGCCGCAGACTGAAAGCAATCTTCCACAGAACCAAAAGCGCGGGTTTCGGCCCGCGCTTTGCGCTTCAGGCCGTTTTGTCCGGTCTCGGCCGGTCCTCGCCATTGGGCACCTCCCCATTCTCCAGCAAAATCCGCGCGGCGTCGCCTTCCAGATCATCGTATTGCCCATTGCGCAGCGTCCAAAGACAGGCCGCAAGCCCGGCCGCGCCAAGGCAAATGGAGACGGGGATCAGAACGATCAGGATATTCATCGGCGCACCGCATTCAAAACCACGAGGATAGAGGAAGAAGACATCACCGCCGCCGCCATCAGCGGGGTGGCAAAGCCCATGACCGCCACCGGGATCGCGACCGCGTTATAGGCCGCGGCCAAGGCCAAGTTCTGCCGAATGCGGCTGCGCGCCCGCCGCGCCAGACGCAACGTATCCTCCACCGCAGATAGATCACCGCCCAGCATCACCCCGTCCGAGGCGACCCGCGCCGCATCCAGTGCCGTGGCCGGGGCAAGGGACGCATGGGCCCCCGCAAGAGCCGCCGTGTCATTCAGACCATCGCCCACCATCAGCACCCGCCTGCCCTGCGCAGCCATATCGCGGACCAGATCGGCCTTATCCTCTGGCCTGACGGCGGCATGGACTGTGGCAATGCCCAATGTTCGGGCCAAAATAGCCGCCCGATGCGCGGTATCTCCGGTGACCATGGCGACCTCCAGCCCCCGCTCTTGCAGCGCGCTGACCACTTCTGCGGCACCGGCGCGGGGTGTTTCAATCAGCGGCAGGGGGATGCAACGGTCTGGCAGTTGCAGCTCTGGCCCATCCTGCCCCCGGCGCAAGGAAACCGGCGCGCCGTTCCACAGACCGCGGATCCCCTGCCCCGGCACCTCTCGCACTTCGCGCAACTCGGCGGGCATATGAGCCTGCAGCGCCGCTGCCAAGGCGCGTGACGCCGGATGGTCCGACGCCTGCGCGAGGGAAAGTGCCACCGAAGCCGCGCGCGGATCAAGCGCGGGCAGACGCGCCACGCCTTCGGTCAGCGTCCCGGTCTTGTCGAACAGAACCGTGTCGATCTCGGCCAAACGCTCCAGCGCCGTGGGGGATTTCAGCAGCACGCCCGCGCGGAACAAACGCCCCGTCATCGCCGCCGTTACCGCTGGAATGGCCAGTGCCAAGGCGCAGGGGCAGGTGATGATCAGCGTCGCCGTGGCCACCGCGATCGCCTGATAGAGGTCCCCCGTCAGCCCCCACCAAACGGCGAAGGCCAGCGCCGCCAAGCCATGCACCACCGGCGCGTAAAGCCGTGCCGCCCGGTCCGCGATCCCGCTGTAGCGGTGCTTGCCCGTCTCGGCCACTTCGACGAGGGCCGCGAGGCGGCGCAGGGTGCTGTCCTCGGCGCGGCGGGTGACGCGCAGGTTCAGCGGCGCACCGAGGATCACCTCGCCCGCACAGACCGCCCCGCCCGCCGCCACGGCAACGGGGTCGGCCTCTCCAGTCAGGGCGGAGCGGTCCAGCATCGCGGCCCCTAGGGCGATCCCATCCACCGGGGCGCGGGCCCCGGCAGCAAGGGCGATGTGGTCGTCGGGCATCACGGCGCTCACCTCCACCGTCTCACGGCCCTTAGCGGTCAGCCGGGTGGCACGCGGTAGTTCCAGCGCCGTCAATTCCGCCGCGGCAGAGCGCGCCGTCGCCCTTGCGCGGTGCTCAAGATAGCGGCCCACCAGCAGGAAAAAGGTCAGCGACAGCGCCGCGTCGAACCATGTATGCGCCCCCGTGGCGGCAAAAGTCTCATAAAGTGAAGTCGCCGCCGCCAGCAGGATCGCCAGCGCAATTGGCACGTCCATGTTCATCCGCCCGGCCCTTAGGGCGCCCCCTGCCGAGGCAAAGAACGGCACCGCGGAGAAGACCAGTGCAGGCAGCGCGATGGCCGCGGAAACCCAGTGAAACATCTCTCGCGTGATATCGCCCGCCCCGGACCAGACCGCGACGGAAACCGCCATCACGTTCATCATGGCAAAGCCCGCCACCGCAGCACGGGCCAGCAGGCGGCGGCCTGTGTCATCCCCCGCGGGGCGCAGGGCGGTTGCGTCCAACTCATGTGCCTCAAAGCCGGCATCGTTCAGCGCCTGAAGCGCCGCGCTGGCGTCATATCCGGGCATCAGGACGATCCGCACCCGTTTGGCCCCAAGGTTCACGCGCGCCGATTTGATCGAGGGCAGTTTAGCCAAGACCCCCTCGACCCCCGCAATACAGGCCGCGCAGCGGATCTGTGGCAAGGCGAGGTGAAGTGCCTTGTCGTTCTCTGCAACCCGCTGCGCTGCGGCCTCGGCCGAGGGGGCGGCTGCGACACAGCCCGGACAGGCGGCAACGGTCATGGGGTCACCCGCAACGAAATGCGGCGGCGAAAGAGCGTGCCATCGGCGGCGCGCATCTCGATCCGTAGGTTCCAGTTGCCAGCGCCTGCGGTGACCGGGGCCACCAATGCGTGGCCATCCCACGCAAAGGCAGGCGTCATGTCGTCCGCCACAGTGGTCGCGCGGCCCAGTGTCGCCGTGATGATCTCGGGCTGTACCACCTCCTCTTCAGCGTCCCGCACAGCCAAGCGCAGCGCGGTGGCGGTCAGCTTTGCCTCAACCGTCCAGCCCAAAGCCTGCTGCGCCGCGCGGTCCGTGTCGAAATTTTGCGAGGCGATGTAGCTCGACTCGGTTTCCTTGCCCGGAAAGGTGCGCACCGCGTTGAACGCAAGCGCGAGGTTCACCGCGATGATGATCGAAAAGCCGCCCACGAAGATCGCCAGCACATGCCAGCCTGTGAGGGGGCGTTGCCTTTGCAACTCTGCTGCGGTCATTGGCTGTCCTTTCCATTGAAAATCGTATCGCCAAAGGCCCGCTCGCCTGAGCGGATATCTTCGACCCAAAAACGCAGATCGCTGCGCGGCGCTGCGGCGGCTTCGGTCTGCGGCGGGGCGATTACATAGACCCGTTGCAGGCGGGTCGTGTCGGCGGGCACAGCAACCACCGGATCAGGCGCCCCCTCGATGCTGAGGCCCAAGCCATGGTCCCCCGCGAGAGACAGCCGGAACGCCCGCGCCTCCCCATGTTTGTTGCGCAGACGGATGTCATAGGCGTTGCGGATCGATCCATCCGACAGGGTAACGAAGGTCGGGTTGCGCACCGGGGCGATGGTCATGTCGATCTCGGGCCGGATGAACAGGGCCACGACAAGCGCCACACCGATGGCCGCCCAAGCGGCGGTGTAGATGAGCGTCCGAGGGCGGAAGACATGCTGCCAAAGCGGCTTGGGCTGCCACGGAGGCTGGATGGCCCCGGCGACATCCCCCGCCGGTGTCTCGGCAAGGCCCGCCACGGCGGCGCTCGCCTTGGGCGCAGTGGGCGGCTCATCATCCAGCGCGAGGTAGTCGATTAGCCCGCGCGGGCGGCCGATCTTGGCCATCACATCGTCGCAGGCGTCGATGCAGAGCGCGCAGGTGATACATTCCATCTGCTGGCCTTCGCGGATGTCGATCCCCATCGGGCAGACCGCGACACAGGCGTTGCAATCGATGCAATCGCCCAAGACCTCTCCATCCCGCGATTGGCGGTCGCCTGCGGTGTTTTTGTCCAGCGCCGCGCCGTAGCGCGCCACCGCATTGCCGCTGCCGATCGCCTCTGCCGCCGCTTTCTGGCGCCTTACCCCGCCCTTGCCGCGCGGCTCCCCCCGCCATTTGCGGTAGCCGACGGTCAGCGTTCCGGGGTCCATCATCGCACCTTGGATGCGGGGCCAAGGGCACATGTAGATGCAGACCTGTTCGCGCATGAAGCCGCCAAAGATAAAGGTCGTGGCCGTCAGCACGGCAATGGTGGCATAGGCGACGGGGGCGGCTTGCAGGGTCACGAGGTCGCATGCCAGACTGGGTGCATCGGCAAAGTAAAAGACCCAAGCCCCGCCCGTGGCCACCGCGATCAGCAGCCAGACCAGCCATTTCGCCCCCCGCAGCCGCGCCTTGCGCAGGCTCCACGGCGCGTTGTGCAAACGAATACGGGCGTTGCGGTCGCCCTCGATCCAGCGTTCGACGGTCATGAAGAGATCGGACCAGACGGTTTGCGGGCAGGCATAGCCGCACCAGACCCGACCCAGAGCGGAGGTGAACAAGAACAACCCCAGCCCAGCCATGATCAGCAGCCCGGCCACAAAGTAAAACTCATGCGGCCAAATCTCGATCCAGAAGAAATGGAAGCGCCGGTTGGCGAGATCAACCAGAACCGCTTGGTCCGGCAGGTTCGGCCCCCTGTCCCAGCGAATCCACGGGGTGACGTAATAGACCCCCAGCGTGAGGATCAGGATCACCCATTTTAACCGGCGAAAGAAGCCGCTCACCCGGCGGGGAAAAATCGGCTCTCGTGCGGCAAAAAGCGGGGGGGCGGCGTTGGACATCGGCGGTTGGCTCCGGGGGGTTGCGTCTTGCGGCCTACACCCCTGGGGCGCAGGCCGCTTTGATCTGCGTCAATCCGCAGATCATTTTGGCATACCTGCTCAATCGGCGGCTGCGCCTTCGGCATCGACTGTGGCTTCGCCCCCGCCCAGACCGTGGACATAGGCGGTCACAGCGCGCACCTCGGCCTCGCCCAGACGGGCCTGCCACGGCGGCATCACCCCCATGCGCGGCGTTTTGAGTTGCCGCAGGATCGCATCATGGCTGCTGCCGCGCAGCCAGATCGCGTCGGCAAGGTTCGGCGCGCCCAGCTCACGGTCGCCAAGGCCGCGTTCCCCATGGCAAGCGCTACAGTTGTCGGCAAAGACTTCCGCTCCCGCCCGCGCCGCGCCCGCGTCATGCTCAAGCCCCGACAGGCTGCGAACGAAATGCACGGTGGCGTCGAGATCGGCCTCTTCCATCCAGTCAAAGGGCGGCATTTCAGAGAAGCGCGCGTCGGGGTCATCTTCGTTACGGATACCGTGGCGCACTGTATAGGCGATATCCTCCATCGTGCCGCCCCAGAGCCAATCGTCGTCCAAAAGGTTGGGGTAGCCCGAGGCCACAACACCCCCCGCCCCCGCGCCGTGGCATTGCGAGCAATTGGCCGCAAAGACCGAGCGCCCAGCCTGCGTCGCAAAACGCTGCAGTTCTTCGTTATCCTTCAGCACCGCCAGATCGACGGTCACGAGGCTCTCCGTCAGATCGGCGTTCGACAGATCCACGCGGGCGATCTCGGCGGCGACTTCACCGCGGGTGGAATAGCCCAACAGCCCCGCCGTAGCACCCGAGACCATCGGCCATGCGGGATAGAGGATGGTATAGATCACGCCCCAGACGACGGTGGCGTAAAAGGTCCAGAGCCACCAGCGCGGCAGGGGCGTGTTCAGCTCTTCGATCCCGTCCCAACTGTGGCCTGTGGTCTCGGTCCCGGTGGCGGGGTCGATCTTGCGATTGTCGGTCATGGCTGGGCTCCGTCATGGCGGGCTTGATCGGGGTCGTCGTTGCGAAACGGGACGGCGGCGGCATCGTCGTGCAGGGCGCGCGCGCCGGGGCGAAAGGCCCAACCAATGACCCCGAGAAAGATCAACGTCAGGATCAGAAGCGCCCAGCTGTCTGCCAGTTCGCGCAGAAAAGAATAGGTGTCCATGGCAGGCTCCTCAGCGGGTGGCGTCGGGCACGAAGGTCGAGAAATCGACCAGCGTTCCGAGCATTTGCAGATAGGCTATCAGGGCATCCATTTCGCTGATGCCGGGCTGCCCGTCGAAACTGCGCACCTGCGCGCCGGGGTAGCGTTCGAGTAGCGCGTCGTAGTCCCCCATGGGATCGACCTGCACCCGGAAATCGCCACGGACATTCGCGATCATCTCATCACTATAGGGCACCCCAACCGTCCGGTGCGTCGCCACCAGATCGGTCACATCCTCAGACTCAAGCTTGGCGTCCATCAGAAAGGCGTATTTCGGCATCACGCTTTCCGGCACCACCGACTGCGGGTCCATCAGGTGATCCACATGCCACTCATCCGAATAGCGTCCGCCCACGCGCGCCAGATCCGGCCCGGTGCGCTTAGAGCCCCATTGGAACGGGTGGTCATACATCGATTCCGCGGCAAGGCTGTAGTGGCCATAGCGTTCGGTCTCGTCGCGCATCGGACGGATCATCTGGCTGTGGCAGGTATAGCAGCCCTCGCGGACGTAGATCTCGCGCCCCGCCAGTTCCAGCGGCGAATAGGGGCGCATGCCCTCGACCTCTTCGATGGTATTCTCCAGCCAGAACAGTGGCGCGATTTCGACGATCCCGCCGATGCTGACCACCCCGAGCGAGGCAATCAGCAGCAGCGTCGCGTTGCGCTCGAACCGCTGGTGAAAGGTGATCGTCTGCGTCTCAGGCGGCAGTTCGTTGGGGATTTTGCCCTTCTTCAAGCCTTCGCTGGCGGTCACGATCTTCGGGTCGTCAGCGGGGTCATAATTGGGGCTGTGGGGGTTCTTGGCCATTGATCTTACTCCGCTGGCAGGGCGACGGTGACAGGGCGGGCTTGCGGGGCGCGGATGGTCATCCACATGTTCCAGACCATCACCGCACCCCCCGCGAGGTACAAAACCCCGCCCAGACCACGGACCACATACATCAGGAATTTGGCTTCGACGGTGTCGGCAAAGCTGTTGACGAGGAAGCCATTGGCATCGACCTCACGCCACATCAACCCTTCCATGATGCCCGAGACCCACATCGACGCGGCGTAGAGCACGATCCCGAGGGTCGCGAGCCAGAAGTGCAGGTTGATCGCCGCCATGGAGTGCATCTGCGCCCGGCCCCAGAGCCGCGGGGTCAGGAAGTAGAGCGCCCCGAAGGTGATCAGCCCGTTCCAGCCGAGCGCGCCAGAGTGCACATGGCCGATGGTCCAGTCGGTGTAGTGGCTGAGGCTGTTCACCGCCCGGATCGACATCATCGGCCCTTCAAAGGTCGACATGCCATAGAAGGCGAGCGAGGCGACGAACATGCGGATGATCGGATCGGTGCGGATCTTGTCCCACGCCCCTTCGAGCGTCATCAGCCCGTTGATCATACCGCCCCAGCTTGGCATCCACAGGATGATCGAGAACACCATCCCCAGCGTTGCTGCCCAATCGGGCAATGCGGTGTAATGCAGGTGGTGCGGCCCGGCCCAGATATAAAGAAAGATCAGCGCCCAGAAGTGAATGATCGACAGCTTGTAGCTATAGACCGGGCGGCCCGCCTGTTTCGGCACGAAGTAATACATCATGCCCAGAAACCCGGCTGTCAGGAAGAAACCCACGGCGTTATGCCCGTACCACCACTGCGTCATCGCATCCTGCACGCCTGCAAAGACCTGCACCGATTTGGAGCCCCAGATCGACACCGGGACGGCGAGGTTGTTGACCACATGCAGCATCGCCACGGTGATGATGAAGGCCAGAAAGAACCAATTGGCGACATAGATGTGACGCTCACGCCGCTTCAGGATCGTGCCAAAGAATACGGCGAGGTAGGTTAGCCAAACGATGGTCAGCCAGATGTCGACGTACCACTCCGGCTCGGCATATTCCTTGGATTGGGTGGCCCCCAGCAGATAGCCTGTCGCCGCCAGCACGATGAAAAGCTGATAGCCCCAAAAGACGAACCACGCCGCGTTCCCACCCCAGAGCCGCGCCGAAGAGGTGCGCTGCACGATGTAGAACGACGTGGCGATCAAGGCATTGCCCCCAAAGGCGAAAATCACCGCGCTGGTGTGCAGCGGGCGAAGCCGGCCAAAGTTCGCATAGGGCTGCGCCCATTCGATATTGAGCGCGGGAAAGGCCAGTTGGAAGGCGATGAAGGTGCCGACCAGAAACCCCACCACGCCCCAAAAGGCGGTGGCAATCACGCCATAGCGGATCGGGCCATCCATATAGCCCTGCGGCGCCATGGACACGGCGGGCCGTGCACCCTCAACAGGCATGCGGCGCAACTGCCAAAAGAACAACCCCGCCGCCACCAGCATAATCAGCAGGGCATGGACCATATAAGCCGGATCGCGCGCCCAATCCGCCCCGAGTGCTGCAAAAAACACTATAAGCGCAAGCACGATCAACTTGAGCGTATCGAACATATTCCGAATCCCTTCATCTTTGGGAGACGGATCGCATGCGGCTGAGACCACCGCTTTGATCTATGTCAAAGATGGCGGCATAGGCCTGCGAAGGGCGCGATTTCTGGGCGGGCGCCGGGCCTAGCTTTTCGGGCGCGCTCCGCTGGGATCATACATCGGTTTCAGGCTCACCTCGGCCTTGATCCGGCGGCCTGCGACGTCGATCTCATAGGTCGAGCGCAGCAGGTCGGGGACGCTTTCCCCTTCGCAGGGCACATAGCCCAGCCCGACCGCGCCGCCCAAGTGATGCCCGTAATTGCCCGAACTGAGATAGCCCGCGAGTTGCCCGTCCCGCAGGATCGGCTCGGCGTGATACAGCAGCGGCTCCGGGTCCGTCAGACGGAATTGCACCATTCGCAGGGTCAGCCCCGCCTCCTTCTTGCGCAACACCGCGTCGCGGCCAATGAAATCGGGCTTGTCGGTCTTCACCGCAAAGCCCAAGCCCGCCTCCAGCACATGGTCCTCGCAGGTGATGTCATGGCCGAAATGGCGAAAGCCCTTTTCGATCCGGCAACTGTCCATCGCGTGCAGCCCGCAGAGTTTCAGCCCATAGGCCGCGCCTGCGTCGATCAGCACCTCAAAGACATGGGCCGCCATTTCAGTGCTGACGTAAAGCTCCCAACCCAGTTCGCCCACGTATGACACGCGGTGCGCCCGGGCGAGCCCCATGCCGATCTCGATCTCCCGCGCCATGCCGAAGGGGTGCATCTCGTTAGAGAAGTCATTGGGGGATATCGCCTGCAAAACCTCCCGCGCCTTTGGCCCCATAATGGCGAGGACCGCTTCGCCCGCCGTCACATCCGTGATCACAACAAGGCGCTCGCCCGCATGACGGCGCAGCCATGTCTCATCCGCCAGCCGCGTCGCGGCGGGGGTGACGACGAGATAGGCCGTCTCACTGAGCCGCGTCACGGTGACATCCGCCTCGATCCCGCCGCGGGGGTTGAGGAACTGGGTATAGACAATCTTGCCCACCGGCACCGCCATCTGCGCACCGCAGATATGGTTCATGAAAGCCTCGGCCTCTGGCCCCTCGACCCGGATCTTGCCGAAGGACGACATATCATAAAGCCCGACGCCCGTGCGGATGGCGGCGTGTTCGGCGGCTTGATTGTCGAACCAGTTCTGTCGCCCCCAAGCGTAGCGGTATTCACGCTCTTGGCCGGCATCCGCAAACCAATTGGCCCGCTCCCAGCCCGCAAATTCGCCCATGACCGCGCCATGCTCCTGCAGATGTGCGTGCACCGGGCTGCGCCGGATGCCCCGCGCGGTCGCCTTTTGGCGATAGGGAAAGTGATCGGCATAGAGCAGGCCCAGCGTTTCGGTCGACCGCGTCGCCAGATAGGTCTTATTGCCCTGAAACGGCTGCATCCGCGAGATGTCCACGTCACCCAGATCGAAGGGTTTTTGCCCGTCTTCCATCCATTGCGCCAGCGCCATGCCCGCGCCGCCCGCCGACTGAATCCCGATAGAGTTGAACCCGGCGGCGACCCAGACATTGTCCATCTCGGGGGCCTGACCGAGGTGATAGGCATCATCGGGGGTGAAACTTTCGGGACCATTGAAAAAGGTGTGAATCCCCGCGTCCGCCAGCAGTGGCAACCGTTTGACGGCCATCTCAAGGATCGGCTCGAACTGGTCGAAATCTTCGGGCAGTTGGTCAAACTCGAAACTCTCGGGGATGCCCTGCAGCGCCCATGGCTTGGCGACAGGCTCAAACGCACCAAGCAGGATTTTGCCCGCATCCTCTTTGTAATAGGCATACTCATCGGGGACACGCAGCACCGGCAATTCACGCAAGGAGGGAATGGCTTCGGTGACGATATAGAAATGCTCGCAGGCTTGCAGCGGCACGTTACTGCCCAGCATCCTGCCCACGTCCCGCCCCCACATGCCTGCGCAATTGATGACATGCTCGGCCTCGATCTGCCCCGCGCTGCCATCCTCCCCGGCCCAATCTACTGCTGTGACCCTACGCCCCGCGCGCACCACGCCGGTGGCCTTGACCCGCTCCGCCACGATCGCACCACGCGCCCGCGCGCCCTTGGCCAACGCCAGTGCAATATTGGCCGGATCGCCCTGCCCGTCTTTCGGCAGATAGACCGCGCCGGTCATGCCTTCGGTCTCTACGTGGGGATACTTGGCGTGCACTTCCGCGGGGGTGATTTCCTCGACCTCCACGCCAAAGGCGCGGGCCATGGCGGCCTGACGCAGAATTTCCTCGCGCCGCGCAGGTGTCAGCGCGGCAGTGATCGACCCCACGCGCTTGAACCCCGTGGCGACCCCGGTTTCCGCCTCAAGCGCGCCGTAGAGTTCTTGGGAATATTTCGCCAGCCGCGTCATGTTCTGCGTCGCGCGCAGCTGCGCGATCAGCCCTGCCGCGTGCCATGTGGTGCCAGAGGTCAGTTGTTTACGTTCCAGCAATACGACATCGGTCCAGCCGAGCTTTGTCAGATGGTACGCGACCGAACAGCCGATCACGCCACCGCCGATGATGACGGCCCGGGCTTTGGAAGGCAGTTGTACCATTTCAGACCTCCTGCGCGCGGATGCGGGTGTTTTCACTGTCCCAAAGCGGCGCGTCGGGCTGTACGGTGGCGCGGTAGCTCTGGCCAAAGATTTCCACCGTGAGGTCGGTGCCCGCCACGGCAGCCTCGGCCTGAACCACCCCGAGGGCGATGGAGGCATCGACGCGGTAGCCATAGCCGCCGCTGGTCACTTCGCCCACAACCCGGCCCTTCAGGCGCAGTGTGGCCATCGCTGGCGCGTCTTGTGGATTGCCCTCAACGACCAACGTGACGAAGCGCCGCTGCGGCCCCGCCGCCCGTTCGGCAACCAGCGCCGCTTTGCCCGGAAACGCCTGCGGTTTCTCCAACCGGATGAACCGGTCCAACCCGGCTTCCAGCAAAGTGTATTCCTGCGACAGGTCGCCTTTCCAGGTGCGGTAGCCTTTTTCAAGCCGCATGGAATTGAGCGCGAACATCCCGAAAGGTACGGCCCCACCCGCGATGACCGCATCATAGATCGCGGGCATATCCGAGGGCGCCGCGTGGATTTCCCAGCCCAACTCGCCTGCGAAAGAGACCCGCGCAAGCAACGCGGGCTTGCCCTGCACAGATGCCTTTTGATGGCTGAGCCACGGCAATGCCAGATCGGCATCGGGAGCCAGTGGTGCCAAAAGCGCACGGGATTTCGGGCCACAGAGGATCAGGGTCGAGACTTGACCTGTTTGATCCGTCAGGCTGATCGCCCCCCCTTTGGGCAACGCATCGCGCAGCAGTTCAAAGTCATGCCATTGCGCGGGGGCGGCGGTGATCAGGGTGAAGTCATCCTCTGCATGGCGCAGGATCGACATCTCGGTCAGCACCCGGCCCCGGCTGTCGGGAAAATAGCCTAAAGTCATCCGCCCCACTTTGGGCAGCGCGCCTGCAATTCGCCCCAGTAGCCACTCCGCAGCGCCCGGTCCCGCCAGCGCGAAACGCGAGAACCCCGGCAGATCGAGCACGCCGACATGGTCGCGCACCGCAGCGACCTCCTCACGAACCCGCACCGCCCAAGGGCCCTCCCGGTCCCATGTCTGGGTCGCGGCATCTGAGGTGTCATCACCCGGTTTGGCGAACCAATTCGCCCGCTCCCACCCGTTGTAAGCCCCCATTTGACCGCCCGCATCACGCAGCCGGTCGTGCAGCGGCGACAGCTTCTTGTCGCGCCCGGCGGGCCATGCGTGATGCGGGAAATGCATCGCATATTCATGACCATAGGTCTCTAAAGCCTTGGCGAGGGTGAAGTCGTGATCGGCATGGGCAGTGAAGCGGCGCGGGTCGACATCCCACATGTCCCACTCTGTTTCACCCGCCATGATCCATTCGGCCATGACCTTGCCCGCGCCGCCGCCCTGCGCGATGCCGAAGGTAAAGCTATGCGCCTCAAAGGCATTTGGCACGCCGGCCATCGGGCCGAGCATCGGCAAGCCATCGGGCGCATAGGGGATCGGCCCATTGATCACCCGCCCCACACCGCTTTGGCCCAAAAGCGGCATCCGCGCCATGGCGTCTTCGATATACCATTCCAGCCGGTCCAGATCATCGGGGTAGAGCTGAAAACTGAAATCCTCGGGCATCGGATCGTCGGGGGTGATCCAATGGGCTTTGCAGTTGCGCTCATAGGGACCGAGGTTCAGACCGTTCTTGTCTTGCCGCAGGTAATAGGAACTGTCCACATCGCGGACCATCGGCATTTTGTGGCCCTTTTCGGCGGTCCATGCGGCCAGCTCGGGGATTTCTTCGGTCAGGAAATACTGATGGCTCATCACCACGGCAGGCACCCGGCGGCCGCCATGGGGGCGGAACCATTCGCCGACCCGCTGCGCGTAATAGCCGGCAGCGTTGACCACCTTCTCGCAGCGGATATCGCCCTTTTCGGTATGGACGATCCATTCGTCCCCATCGCGGTCTATGCCGGTGGCGGGGGTAAAGCGGTGAATTTGCCCCCCGGCCTCCCGCGCGCCTTTGGCAAGAGCTTGGGTCAGTTGTGCCGGGTCGATGTCTCCATCCAAGGGGTCCCACAACCCGCCCGCAAGGTCATGTAGCTCTATGAACGGGTTATGCTCTTTCAGCTCGGCGGGGGTGCACATCTCCATCCCCAGCCCCTGCGCGCGGGCCATGGAGGCGACATGTTCAAACTCCTGCATCCGTTCACGACTATGGGCCAATCGCAGCGCCCCGGTCACGTGGTAGTTGATCGGATAGCCCACCGCCTCGCCCAAGCTGCGGTACATCTCTAGCCCATAGCGCTGCATGTTCATCACCGCCCATGAATTCGAGAAATTGGGGCAGTTGCCCGCCGCATGCCAAGTGGAGCCAGCGGTGAGTTCGTTCTTTTCAAGCAGGACGCAATCGGTCCAACCCGCGCGGGCAAGGTGGTAGAGGGTCGAGACCCCAACCACGCCGCCCCCGATGATCACGACCCGTGCCGTTGTCGGAAAATCAGCCACGTTCAGCTCCTCTCGCCAAGCACTGCCAAAGGCTGACCAAAGGCGCCCCCGGTCAGTTTGAAACCATTTGAATTGATAAAAACCCGGTTCAGTAAACCGGCGGAGAGATCACCCAGACCACCACGGCAGGCGTGTCGTAGGGGTTGTCCCAAGTGTAATATTCGCCCCGAATGCGAAAGCTGTCGCCGGGGCAAACGGTAAAGCTGCGCTCTGCAATCTTCAGGTTCAACCGGCCCGAGATGACAAAGCCCACCTCCTGCGTTTCGCGCATGACGGGCGCCTCCAGCCCCGAATAGGCTGCAAAGGTCGAATGGATGACCTCGAAACTGTCGGTCAGATCGGGGGAAAGCAACTCTTCCGTCAACCCGTTGGCCGCACTTCCCATGGCCCGCCGTGCCCCGGCGCGCACGACATAGCCGCGTTCTTCGGGGGTCACTGTCGCTTCGCCAAAAAGCAACGAGATCGGCACGTCCAAGATTTCGGCCATGTGTCGCAGATCTGAGATGGAGGGGGTCGAGATATCGCGTTCGACCTGACTGACCCAGCCAACGGAACGGTCCAACGCCTCGGCCATATCGGTCAGGGTCAGTCTGCGCCCCTTGCGGATCGCGCGTAAATCGGCCCCCAGTGAGCGTGGCGCCGTGGCCTCGGCCCCCTGCCTTTTCGCTCGGGTCATGTGAAAATATCCTCCATTTTTTCACTGTGGCGCGGAATTCGGCGTCTGGCAAGTGTTTCTCCTCGAAAGCGATGAACTGAGGCGGGCGGGGTTAAGACCGCCCCTTCCAAGGCACCAACAGCCGCTCGGCCTTACGCATCAACATGTCGATGCCAAAACCGATGACACCAATCAGGATGATCCCCATCAAAACGATGTCGGTCAGCTGGAATTTGGAGGCGACCATGATCATCATCCCCGCCCCTTTTTCTGCGGCCACCAGTTCGGCGGCCACCACCGTGCCCCAGCAGACGCCCATCGCCACCCGCGCCCCGGTAAAGATCTCGGGCAGAGAGTTCGGCACGATCACATGGCGCATGATCTGCGCCTTGGACGCGCCAAGCGAATAGGCCGCGTGGACCTTGGTGATATTCACCCCCGACACGCCCGACCGCGCAGCGATGGCCATGATCCATAGGGCCGCAAGGAACAGCAGGATGATCTTGCCCACCTCGCCGATCCCCGCCCAGATGATCACCAGCGGAATCAGCGCAAGCGGCGGCACGGGGCGCATGAATTCGACAATCGGATCGAACCAGCCGCGAAACCAGCCCGACAGGCCCATGGCATAGCCCAGCGGAATGCCCACCAGCGCTCCAAGGGCAAAGCCCACGACAACGCGGAAAAGCGAATAGCCCAAATGCTCCCACAGGGTGCTGTCCCGGTAACCTTGGCTGGAAATCTCACCCAACCGGGCGACCACGGCCTCAGGTGGCGGCAGCCAAATCGGCTCCATCTGCCAGCCCTTCGCAGGCTCAAAATTAAGCGTGCCCTTGGGCGACATGCCGACGCGGCCAAAGTCAGTCAGCACCTCCCCACCCGGCACGATCTGCTGGCCGTTCACCGCGACGACGCGGTGCCCGACATCGCGGCCCTTCTCGTCATTCTTATCGACGCGCAAAAGCCCCGACCGCCATGCGCCGATGGTGAAAGCGTCATTCTTGGCCCAGCCTTCACCGGGATCGACCTGCGGCGTGTCGGCATCTTCGCCCACGGGATGCACCAAGACGGTGATCGTCGCATCATCGCGGCTGCCGTCTTCGGCCTCTGCGGTATAGGTCAGCTCGGCCAGCCCCTCAAAAGGGCCGGGCGCATGCAAAAACCGGGGCAGCAGCGACGAGCCGGTAAAAGCGCCCCACAGCAAAAAGATCGTTAGGATCGAGATTACGCTGGCGGTGCGGTTCGAGGTGACAGCGCTTTCATCGCCAAAGGTGACGGTCTTGCGCGCAACAAATCCATTCGCAGTCTGGTCGACGGCAAGACGCACCAAAAAGAATGAGACGGCAAAGATAACGATATAAATCAGTAGGATAACCATTATGCGTCCTCCGTCCGGCCCATAATCTCTTCTTCCATGTCCCAGATCATACCAAGGATCTCTTCGCGTCTTTCGGCGAATTCTGGATGTTTCTTAACCTCGCGCAGATCGTGGCCCACCCCCAGATCGGCAAAGGGCAGACGGTATTCGCGGTGAATGCGCCCCGGACGCGGCGCCATGACCAAGAGCCGCTCGCCCAGCAACAGCGCTTCTTCGACCGAATGGGTGATGAGGATGATGGTCTTGCCCGTCTCTTTCCAAAGCTTCAGCACAAGGCTTTGCATCTTTTCACGAGTCAGGGCATCAAGCGCGCCCAAAGGCTCATCCATCAGGATCACGTCGGGATCATTTGCCAGACAACGCGCCAGCGCCACCCGCTGCTGCATCCCGCCGGAAAGTTCGTAGATCGCCTTTTCCTTGAAGTCCCTCAGCCCGACGATATCGAGCAGGTGGTCGACCTCGGCCCCGTATTGCTTTTCGCTCTGCCCCTTCATCCGAGGGCCAAAACTCACGTTCTCGCGCACCGACATCCATTCAAACAACGCACCCTGCTGAAAGACCATCCCCCGCTCTGCATCCGGCCCGGTCACGTTGTGGCCATTCAAAACGATCTCGCCCGAGGTTGGCGCAAGAAATCCCGCAACGATGTTCAGAAGCGTCGTCTTGCCACAGCCCGAGGGGCCCAGCACCGACATCAATTGGCCTTCGGCAAGGTCAAGCGATACGTTTTCAAGCGCCTGTACGTGACCGCCATTGGGCAGGTCGAACCGCATCGACAGATTTTCGATTTTTAGTCCCGACATGCCGCCCCGGTGCCCCCTGCTATTTTTGTAAGACCGCCCCCGCCTGCCCGGCTCTTCGGCTACAAAGATCCGGGCAAAGATTGGGGGCGGCCCCGTATTGAGCCGTCTCGGCTTACATCTCGCCTGCGGCCTGCAACGGACCGGTGTTGACCGCGTCGTCGTAGCTGTCGAGCGCCGCGTCGATCGCGCCCGCTTCGACAAAGACATCTGCGACGCCTTTCATGAACTCCTGCGCGCCACCCCCGAGCCATTTCTCTCCCATCTGATCCTCAAGCGAGGGGAAGGTGAAGGTCGCGATCGTTTCCATCGTGGCGTCTTCGTCCATGCCGGCGTCCTTGGCGATCACGGGCAGCATCTTGGCTTGATTGGCCTCATCGGCCCACATCGCATTCGCTTCTGCCGTGACTTTCAGGAAAGCAGACACCGTATCGGAATTTTCAGCCACCCAAGACGCCGGGCCAGAGGTCACGTCGAAAACGAGAATGCCCAGTTCTTCTTTCTCGGCGCCCGTCAAAAGGATATTGCCATGCTCCAGCATCCGCCGCAGAGAGCCGCCCCAGCCGCAGGCCATATCGACCGAGCCCTGCGCGATGGCTGCAGCGCCATCAGGCGGCGCCATATCGACCACATCAAGCGACCCAACATCGACGCCGAAGTGGCTCATTTGCTTGAGAAAACCGTAGTGCGCAGCGGTGCCGAGTGGCACTGCGACCTTCTTGCCTGCCAGTTCCGCGACAGAGGATTTGTCGATCTCTAACTCCTCCCGGATCACGCAGTTATCATTTTCGGAATAGCTGACCGCGACATCGAGAATCTGAATATCTTGCCCCGCCGAGGTCGCAACCACGAAGGGCGGCACGCCTTGGCTTACCGACATATGCACATCGCCCGACGCCATCGCCGCCGACATAGCTGTGCCGGAGTCGAAGCTGACCCAATTCACACTGGTGCCAAGGGCTTCGTCATACATTCCCTCGGCCTTGGCATATTGGAACGGCATCGGCCATTCGAGGAAATACCCCACGGTCAAATCCTGCGCGGCAGATTGGGTGACACCCATCACAAGCAGGCTGGCGGCGGTGCCCATCAGTTTCACGGTCTTCATGATATTCTCCCTAGGTCTGTTATGGTCGCTTCTTATAATTGAACGTCCCGTTCACATGTTTCGCGACCATCGGCCCCTGTCAGACATCAGGAAGGGCAAGCCCCGGGCAATGTGAAAAAACCCCTCGTGTTTTCACGATACGGGTGAAATTGAACTTTTCAACAAAATTCTCACGCCGCAACGCAACATAATTCTCATGTTAAGAAGTCTGCGTAGAATTTAGCCGGGGGCACTTTTGCCCCTCGCAACGATAGGCGAGAGCTACGCGGTATTCCTAAACAGTAATTTGATTGTTTTGGCCGACCGTCAGACTCAACCTAATTGGAGAGGGAGTCTTAACTTGCCGAAATGCAGCCCCTTTGGGGCGATGGTGATCTTGACCCGCGCTGGGCGGGTCAAGTCTGTTGTGACGCTCTGAAAGCGCGCGTTTACCAGGAGGTGATAACAGTGCCCTGATAGCTTTCATCGATGAAGGCTTTGATTTCATCGGAATGATAGGCCTTGAGCAGTGTCTCAACCCATGCGGCTTCCTCGTCGCCTTTACGCACGGCGATGACGTTCACATATGGGTTCTCGGCGCTTTCCATCGCGATGGAATCTTCCTTGGGGCTCAGACCCGAGGCAATCGCGTAGTTGGTATTGATCAAAGCCGCATCCAGATCGGCCAGCGACCGCGGCAGTTGGGCGGCATCAAGCTCTTTGAAGGACAGGTCCTTGGGGTTCTCGGTGATGTCGAGCACGGTCGGCACCAGACCTGCGGCCTCATCCACCTTGATCAGACCCAGTTCTTGCAGAACCAGCAGGGCGCGGCCACCGTTTGTAGGATCGTTCGGGATGCCGAATGTTGCCCCTTCTTCCAGATCGGCAAGCGCGGTGATCTTGTCCGAATAGACACCCATGGGGGTCGTGATGGTGTTGCCGACGACGCTCAACTCAAAGCCGCGGTCTTTCATCTGCGCTTCAAGATACGGCACGTGCTGGAACGAGTTGGCCTGAATGTCGCCATCGGCCAGCGCTTGGTTCGGGACCACGTAGTCAGAGAATTCGACCACATCGATGTCCAAGCCCATCGGCTCAGCGATACGGGCGACCTCTTCCATGATCTCGGCGTGCTCGCCGGGGGAAACGCCGACTTTGATTTCCTCGGCGGCAAGACCGGTGGCCATCAGCGCCAGAACGGAGGTGAGTGTCGTAAGACGAAGCATAGTAGTCTCCTTAGATTGAGAGGGCGGGTGTAAGGCGCGGCCTATTGGCCGCCGCTTTTGGTGGCCCGTTTGTCCACGGCGCTGGCGATACGCTCGCCGATGGACTGCACAAGCTGTACCAAGACGATAAGGATGATCACGACGATTGCCATAACGTCAGGCATAAACCGTTGATATCCATATCGAATACCAAGGTCTCCCAGCCCTTCGCCCCCTACGGCCCCGACCATGGCGGAATAGCCAATCAGGCTGACAATCGCCAAGGTCAGGCCCAGCGTGATGCCGGGGAGCGCTTCGGGCAGCAGCACTTTGCGGATGATCTGCAGCGGCGTCGCACCCATCGCGCGGGCGGCTTCGATCAACCCGGAATCGACCTCACGGATCGCGTTTTCCACCAGACGCGCGATGAAGGGGACCGTCGCGATAGTCAGCGGCACAATGGCCGCCGTGGTGCCGATAGAGGTTCCGGCCACCATGCGGGTAAAGGGAATGATCGCCACAACGAGAATGATAAACGGAACGGAGCGCGTGGCGTTCACCACCAGCCCGAGCACCTTGTTCACCCAAGGCGCGGACAGCAGTTCCCCGCGTTGCGAGGTGGCCAGAAACAGCCCCAGCGGCAGACCAAAGACCGTGCCAAGGATCGCGGATACCGCCACCATATAGAGCGTTTGCCCCGTCGCTTCGATCAAAAGGTTAATCAGATTAGCCGACATAGCCCAGCACCTCCGTCAGAAGCCCGTGTTGTTCCAAAAAGGCGCGCGCTTGGGCGGCCTGCGCCACCGGCAGAGACACCAGCAGGTTGCCGAAAGGCCGGGTTCCGATCTCTTCGACAGCGCCCGCAAGGATATTGACCGGAATGCCCATATCCTGCGTCAGCCGCGCCAACATCGGATCGGTGGCATGGGCGCCTGCAAAGGTGACGCGGATCACCTCTTCGCCGCCCGTTGCAGGGGCGGTTTGGGTCAGCCGTTCTTTGACAAAGGCAGGCAGGGTGACGCCGGTCACGCCCGAAAGGAAGGACCGCGTCGTCGCGTGTTGCGGCGCGGTGAAGATGTCATAGGTGGCCCCATGTTCGACGATCTGGCCTGCGTCGATCACCGCCACATGGCTCGCGATGTCGCGCACCACGGCCATCTCATGGGTGATCAGCAGGATCGTCAGCCCCAAATCGCGGTTGATGTCCTTCAAAAGCGACAGAACCGTTTGGGTGGTCTCAGGGTCCAGAGCCGAGGTCGCCTCATCCGAGAGCAACACTTTCGGCCCGGTGGCCAAGGCGCGCGCGATGCCGATCCGCTGCTTCTGGCCGCCCGAAAGCTCTGCCGGGTAGCGCCCCGCCTGCGCGCTTAGCCCGACCCGGTCGATAAGGTCCGCCACACGCGGTTTGATCTGCGCGCTCGGCATCCGGGCCACTTCGAGCGGGAGCGCGATATTGCCCGCCACGGTACGTGAAGACAGCAGGTTAAAGTGTTGAAAAATCATGCCAACGTCACGTCGGATCGCGCGCAGCTTGCCGCCTTTCGCGGTGCTGACATCCTCACCGCCGACCAGCACGTTGCCGGTGGTCGGACGCTCCAACCCGTTGACCATGCGCAGCAAGGTCGATTTGCCCGCCCCCGAACGCCCAATGATCCCGGTGATTGAGCCCGGTGCCACGTCGAGGGATATCCCCTCAAGTGCATTCACGGTCGCCCCGCCTGCTTTGGTAAAGGCCTTGCCGACCTTGTCAAAGGCGATCGAGGCACCTTCTGTTGTGATATCAGTCATTTTCCGTCCGGGTCGGGGTGGGTTTCGAGTGGTGTCCCCTAGATAGAACCCCTGCCCCCGATGCAAGCCACGATCATGCATAGCTGCCTTGTTTTGCACACTTATCTCTTGCCGGGGCATTCGCCCCTTGTGCCGTTATCCGATGAGGATAATTATATTCACGAATCGGAATGAATGCGGGGAGGGCATAAGATGAAGGTCAATAGACGGACGGTGCTGGCAGGGATGGGCGCGGCGGCCCTTGCCCATGGCCCGCTGCGTGCCTTTGCCCTGACCTCTGCCCAGATCGGTGGGTATGAGCTTGTCAGTGTGAGCGACGGCAATCTGCTGCTCCCGCGGAGTTTCTTCTTTGAAGGTTTGCCGCAGGAGGAACTGGCGCAGGTTTTGGCGCCCTTTGATCTCCCTCAGGACCAGTTGGCGCCGCCCTGCAACCTGACGCTTTTGCGCAATGACGACCGGGTGATCCTCTTCGACGCGGGCGCTGGCCCCGCCTTTATGCCATCGGCCGGATCGCTTTCAGAGAGCTTAGACGCGGCGGGCGTCGCCCCGGAGGCGGTGACCGACGTTGTCTTTACCCATGGCCACCCGGATCACCTTTGGGGCGTGCTGGACGATTTCGACGATCTGGTCTTTCCCAATGCGCGCTACCACATGGGTCAGGTCGAATGGGACTATTGGCGCGATCCGGCGACCGTGGACACAATCGGCGCAGCCCGCGCCGCCTTTGCCGTCGGAGCCGCGCGGCGGTTGGCGGCGATCGAGGACCGGGTGGCCCATTTCTCCGACGGAGATGAAGTGCTCCCCGGCATCATGGCACAGGCGAGTTTCGGGCATACGCCCGGGCATATGTCGTTTCTGCTGGGCGGCGGCAGTGACGCGCTGATGATCGGCGGCGATGCCATCGGCAATCACCATCTTGCCTTTGCCCGGCCCGGCTGGGCCAGCGGATCGGACCAAGACCCCGAGCGCGGCGCCGAAACCCGCCAGCGGTTGCTGGACCGGCTGGCGGACGAACAGATCTGGCTGATGGGCTTTCACCTGCCACAGGGCGGTCTGGGCCGGGTTGAACGCCGTGGCGAGAGCTATCGTTTCGTCGGAGCCGCGCGATGAAGCGGTTCGCTGGCATCACCGCCCTGCTGCTCGCCTAAAACGCCACGACCGGTAGATATCGCGGACAGATACCCCGGCTCGTCGCTCTACGACAATCCCTATGCGGTCGTCCCCGGCGCGCGCTCTGCCGTCGGCGCGACCGCCCCGTAGACCTATGAAAACGCGAGCCATAACAACAACCTAAGCTTCATCGCGACCGGCGACGAGGTTCTTTCGCTGTATTTAATAGTCCCAGACTTCACTGTCATGTTTCGATAATCCTAGCCACGGCGCTTTGGAGCAGCAGTTCGGCCCCGCGAACCCTAAGGATCCGAAGCCGGATCACGCCCAGGCATAGGGTCGCATCAGAAAAAGGCAGCCGCTTCCAACTCCACCGTGATTACCCCGATGATCGCTCCGTTGGATGGTTCTGTAATGGGCATCGAAACACGGCTTTGATGCGCTTTGGAGCCTTCATCGATGGCCACTTGATCGATTACGAACATCCCCGATGGTGGCGTGAAACGATTGCTGTTCTTGGGCTTGCCGCCTTTGAAATAGACCGATGCGGTGCCGCTGGTGACGACGGTCAACCCATAGGCGTCAAGCAGCGCCACTTCGGCAATCTGACCTTTGGCGCGGGCAATCTGCGCCGCTAAGAAAGCTGCGGCGACAGGGGCCTTTGCTTGGCTCGTCGGGGTGGCCTGCGCGGTCGCTGCGGCAGATGCGGCGGCCAAGACATTCATCTCTCGGTGTCGCTGGTTCTGCTGCGCAATCGCGTCGACGATGCGGGCGTCATTGACCCAAGACAGCAAATCCCGGTCGATATAATCGTTCAGCGCCCAAGGCACTTCGGACGCGGTAACCTTGAGCCCGGAACACAGGATGAAGATGAGCGATACAAGTGGCAGGTGTCGAAGCATCGGGGAGCCCTCATGAGGTTGGCGGCGTAAAGACCGCGGGAGAGCTACACCCTAGCGTTCGATTGGTTTACGCCTCATGAACGGCGATCACCGCTTAGACCTCTTCGCCCTTAAACCCCGTTGCCACAACGAATTTCTCTGATGAATCCGGTCGGCTTGCGGGCGGTTTGATATTGGCGACCTTGGTGAAACGGCGCTTGAGCAGCTTTTGCAACTCGCCCTCGGCGCCCCCCGCCAGCACCTTGGCCACGAATGTGCCGCCCTCTTCCAAGACGTCGAAAGCGAAATAGGCCGCCGCCTCGCAGAGTGAAATAATGCGCAGGTGGTCGGTCTGCTTGTGCCCCGAAGAGGCAGCCGCCATGTCGGACATGACCACATCCGCCTTGCCGCCCAGCCATTCCTTTACCTTAAGGTCAGCGTCGTCTTCCATAAAATCGAGCTGGTGCAGCTCGCACCCCGCGATCGGCTCCATCTCTTGCAGGTCGACGCCGAGAATGGTGCCCTGCGTCTTGCCCTTCTTCTCGCCCAGCACATTGCAGCGCTTGACCGCGACCTGACACCAACCGCCCGGCGCGGCGCCAAGGTCCACCACCCGTGCACCGGGGACAAGGAAACGATATTTATCGTCTAGTTCCATAATCTTATAAGCCGCCCGCCCGCGATAGCCTTCGGCCTGCGCGCGTTTGACATATGGATCGTTCAACTGCCGCTGCAACCAGCGGGTGGAACTGAGCTTGCGCCCGCGTGCGGATTTCACCTTGACCTTGAGGTCACGCTGACCGCGCCCCGAGGTGTTTTTTCCGTCCGGTGTCTTGGCCATCAAAAGACCCCTTCTTCTAATACGCCATCGGCGCTCATCTGTGCATATAGCAGGCCTTCGCGCAGACCGCGATCCGCAACTGACAGCCTGTCGGTCGGCCAGCAGCGCATCAAGGCTTGCAGGATCGCGGCGCCCGACATGATCAGGGCGGCGCGATCTTGCCCGATCCGCGGATCGGCGCGCCGCCCGCCCGGCCCCATGGCGATATAAGAGTGGATCACCTTGTCGATCTGCGCGCTGCTCATGCTGAGGCCATCGACCTTGGTCCGGTCATAGCGTTTCAGGTTCAAGTGGCTTGCCGCCACGGTGGTCACGGTGCCCGAGGTGCCGACGATCTGAAACCGCTTTTGCGACTGGATCGTCTGATAGGGTGTGAAATCGGTGAGGTTTTCCTCAAAAAACCAGCTCATCAAGGCAAAGCGCGCGGCGTCGTCTTCAACATCAGAGAATTGGTCGCGCAGCGTCGCCACGCCCAGAGGCACGCTGATCCAATCCACCACCCGCGCGGCAGGCACATCAGATTTCGCCTGATAGAAGCCGCCCTGAAGCCGCATGATCGACCGGGCGCGATCCGCCCGAGGGACTTTGGAGATGTCGATCCAGACAAGCTCAGTCGAGCCGCCGCCGATATCGACCACCAGCAGGTTCTCCGTCTTGCGGCTGACCAGCGGCGCGCAAGAGATCACGGCAAGTTGGGCTTCTTCCTCAGGGCGGATGATGTCGAGTTTGAGACCCGTCTCGCGCTGGATACGGCGCATGAACTCTGCGCCATTCTGTGCGCGGCGACAGGCTTCGGTCGCCACAAGCCGCATGTTTTGCACCTTGTTGCGGCGCAATTTCTGCTGACAGATCCGCAATGCCTGGATGGTGCGCGCCATCGATCCGCGCGACAAACGCCCGGTTTTTTCCAAACCGGCACCCAATTGTACCGATTTTGAGAAACTGTCCACCACATGGAAACCGCTGCCACGAGGCTGGGCGATCAACATGCGGCAGCTATTTGTACCCAGATCTAGGGCCGCATATAGCTCATTAGATCTGGGCGGAACTGGCGCGGGGCTCAGAGCCGGGATGTCTTTGTCGAGCGCACCCGCACCTTTGGGACGCTGTGGCGCCATGGTTACGCGCCTTTCATATCGAGTTGCCCCCAAGGTATTCCCTGCGCCGGGCCGGTGCAAGTGGTCGCGGTGCCTTGGGCCAATTTCCGCGGCGTCCTGCGCCATGCCCCTATCTTTTGGCACCTCAGGACCACCTCACAATCATCTTGAGAATAATGGGGGCGCAGGGCCCTCGTGATGGCCCGCCCGATGCGCTATCACGAGCCCCAAGTCGCGGATGGGTCGTGTTTCGTCGAAAAACGGCCCTGTCCTGACCGCGACGCTCGTTAGACAGGTTTAAACCGGAGGAATCGTCCCATGCCCGCAGTCACCATCGTTTACTGGCGCGATATCCCCGCTCAGGTGATCGTCGGCAAAGGCCGCCGTGGGTCGAAACGCCCCCTGCCCGAACGCTTTGAACAGGCGATCGACCGCGCGGCGATGAAGATCGGCGCCGGAGATTCCGATGCCTATTTAGCGGAATGGCGCAAGGCGGACCCCTTTGAGGTTGAAGGCGATCCCGATGCCATCGCCGACGCCGAAGCCGCCCGGATCGACGCGGAATACGACCGCGACCGGATTAAGCAACTGATTGACAACGACGGCTGGGCATAGCCTGCCAGCCCTATGATCAAGGACACGCTCA
The DNA here is from genome assembly GCF_034377145.1 of Sulfitobacter sp. OXR-159. Classification (NCBI taxonomy): domain Bacteria; kingdom Pseudomonadati; phylum Pseudomonadota; class Alphaproteobacteria; order Rhodobacterales; family Roseobacteraceae; genus Sulfitobacter; species Sulfitobacter sp. OXR-159. Next base: position 1,691,401 of record NZ_CP139707.1, on the reverse strand, counting down.
TGGCACTTTTGAACTTCCGCAAGAAGGAAACACCGGCCCCGCAGGCGCCGGTGGCCGAAGTCGAGGCGCTGTTGAAAGATTATTCGATCGAGGTGATGCCCCGCACCGCCGAGAAGGTCGAAGATTTCCGCGCCCTGCTGCCAGAGGGCACCCGTGTCTATATCGCCCATATCGACGGCACCCCGATTGAGGATATGGTCGCCACCGCCGCGCGGCTGAACGCCGATGGCTTCAAGGTCATGCCGCATTTCCCGGCCCGCATCATCAAGGACCGCGCCACGCTCGCCGACTGGATCGCCCGCTATCAGGGCGAAGCCGATGTGCGCCAAGCGTTGCTGCTTGCGGGCGGTGTCACCGCGCCCGTGGGCGACTTTACTGACAGCATGCAGCTGATGGAAACGGGACTATTCGATGAGGCTGGCTTTACCCGTCTGCATGTCGCTGGCCACCCCGAGGGCAACCGCGACATCGACGCCGACGGAGGCCGCCTAAACGTCGATGCCGCGCTGAAATGGAAGAACGACTTCCAGACCCGCACCGATGCAGAAATGGCAATCGCCACGCAGTTCGCCTTTGAGGCGCAGCCGATCATCGAATGGGCCGACAGTCTGAAAGCCGCTGGCATCACCCTGCCTATTCACATCGGCATCGCGGGCCCTGCGAAACTGCAAACCCTCATTAAATTCGCCATCGCCTGCGGTGTCGGTCCTTCGCTGAAGGTACTGCAGAAGCGCGCGATGGATGTCACCAAGCTGCTGTTGCCCTATGAGCCAGCAGATGTGATCAGTGAATTGGCCACCTACAAAGCGGCCCACCCGGATTTTAACATCACCCATGTGCATCTGTTCCCGCTGGGCGGGATCAAGACCAGCGCCACATGGGTCCAAGATAATGGCGGCGCCTCTGGGGTGCCCGCCAACGCATCCTAAAGGAAGTTACATGACCAGAACCGTCATCGAATCCAAGACCAAGACCGCCGTCATCGGCTTTGACGAGCCGTTTTGCGTGATTGGAGAGCGGATCAACCCCACGGGCCGCAAAATTCTCAGCCAAGAGCTTGAGCAAGGCGATTTTTCGCGGGTCGAGGCCGATGCCATCGCACAGGTCGCCGCCGGTGCCACGGTGCTGGATGTGAACTCGGGCGCCGTTTTTTCCAACAAGATGGCCGAAGACCCGCGCTATGCTGACAACAACTTTGTCGAGCCGATGCTGATGCCGGAACTGATCAAAGTGGTGCAAAATGCCGTCGACGCGCCGATCTGTATCGACAGTTCGGTCCCCGGCGCGCTCGAGGCAGGCTTGCAAGCCTGCGAAGGCCGCCCGCTGTTGAACTCGGTGACCGGCGAAGAAGAGCGGCTTGAGCTCGTGCTACCGCTGGTCAAGAAATACAACGTGCCCGTGGTGGCGATCTCCAACGACGACACCGGCATTTCCGAAGACCCGGATGTGCGTTTCGCCGTGGCGAAAAAGATCGTCGAACGCGCTGCAGATTTCGGCATCCCGGCGCATGATATCGTGGTCGATCCGCTGGTCATGCCAATCGGCGCAATGGCAACAGCGGGCCATCAGGTCTTTACCCTTGTGCGCCGCCTGCGTGAGGAATTGGGCGTGAACACCACCTGCGGTGCGTCGAACATTTCTTTTGGTCTGCCCAACCGCCACGGGATCAACAACGCCTTCCTGCCGATGGCGATGGGTGCTGGCATGACAAGCGCGATCATGAACCCGGTGGCCGTGCCGCTCAACGCCGTCAAGATCGCCGAAAAGCGCGCCGAGATGGCCGCCGCGGGCATTATCCTGCCCGAAGAGATGGATGACGAGACCTTCGTGACGCTCTTCAATCTGGGATCGACCAAGCCCCGTCCGGGCAAGGAGATGGAGGCCATCCGCGCCGCCAACTTCCTCTTTGACCGTGACCCGCATGGCAGCGCATGGATCGAGTTCAACAAGGTCGCCCCCAAGGCCGGTCAAGAAGGCCGAGGCCGCGCGGGCCGCACCGGCGGCCGCCGCCGCCGCTGAGCCCTCTCGGAACGATGAAAGGCCCCGCCAGCATCGCTGCACGGGGCCTTTTGTTGTCGGCCTCCACGGAGAGCCGTTTTTTTCAGATAGGTAAACAGCGGAAATCTGGCGCCATCCCGACGGCGCCGGCCCCTGCAAAAGCTAGTCCGCCCGGTTCTGGCTCACGAGCTCTTGGATCGCGGCCATAACCGCCGCGACATGGTCGGCGTCCGCTGCGGCGCTATGCGGTTCATTAAAGCCGCCCCTATCATTGTCGAAATACTTTCCCGAAGCCTTTGAGAAATCTTCCGAAAGCGCGGCACGGCAAAGGATGTCGGCACCGATGCTCAGGTCATTTCCAGCAACGCCAAAGCCTTCCTTAACCATTTTGGACGCCAACAGCGACCCGGGATTCACCGCGATGAAGAGCGGGCCATCCTGATGTGCGCGGGCCATTTCTTGCGTCCAGATCGTGATCGCCAATTTGCTCTGCGCATAGGCCGCCATATCGTCCAAGGTGCCGTTGCCCCGAAGAGCGGCCACATCCACCGGTGCCTGCGCGGCAGAGGAAAGGTTCACCACCCGGCCCGCTTTGGGCAGTACCGGCAGCAAGAGTTGAACCAGCAGATAGGGCGCTAATGTGTTGACCACAAAACGCGCGTCTAGCCCCGCTTCGGTGCGCGGATCGGGCAGTTTCAGGACACCTGCGTTGTTGATCACCACGTCGATCTGGCTGTGATCGATGCGCAGCGCCTCTGCCAATGCCGCGACCTCATCCAACTGCGACAGATCTGCGCGGTAGGTCTGGGGGGTGCCGCCCACCTCTGCCGCCGATGCGCTTAATTTTTCGGCGCTGCGCCCGTGCAGCAGCACGGTGTGCCCCTGCCCGCTAAGTTTCTTTGCCGTCAGCAGACCGATGCCGTCAGTCGCGCCGGTGATGAGGATGGTCTTTGTCATGGCTCTCTCCTTATCGAGGTCTCTGCGCGTCTCTGCGATGGCGCGGCATGCGGCGGTCGGGTGATCACCAACCGCCCAAAACCTGCTTGCCGATCACCCGCCCGCTTTCTTGCCGCAGATGGGCGGCGCGAAGGTTCTCTACATTTATCACGCCCCCATGTTCGGTCACGGTAGATTGCAACCTGCCCGCGTCGATCATCTGCGCGACCCGGTTCAACAGGTCGCGCTGCGCGGTCATGTCTTCGGTTTGGAACATCGACCTTGTGAACATAAACTCCCAATGCACGCTCAAAGCTTTGGGTTTCGCCGCTTTCATGTCCAGCGTTTCGGGGTCGTCGATCAATGCGATCTGGCCGCGTGGGGCAATGGCTTCGATGATGGCTGGCCAATGCATGTCCGTGGCCGTCAGCGCGGCAACGTAGCTGGGCGCGAGGTTGAGATCGGCAAGCTGCGCCGCCAGATCACTCCGGTGATCCACCACATGATCCGCCCCCATCTTGCGCCCCCAGTCTTGGGTTTCCGGACGCGACGCAGTGGCGATCACGGTCAATCCGGTCAGCGCCTTGGCCAATTGGATAAGGATCGACCCCACGCCCCCGGCCCCGCCAATCACCAAAAGCGCCTGCCCCTTACCGGCCCCTTCCGTCAGCCGGAAAGCATCGAACAGCATTTCCCATGCGGTGATCGCGGTCAGCGGCAGACTGGCGGCTTCAACGAAATCGAGCGATTCCGGCTTTCGCCCCACGATCCGGGCATCAACCGCATGAAAAGCGGCGTTGGTGCCTGCACGGGTCACATCCCCGGCATAGAACACCGCATCCCCGATGGCGAAATCCGTAACCTCTGAGCCCAAGTCGACGACCACACCCGCCGCGTCGAACCCCAAGACCTTTGGGCCGCCATCGGGGGCGGAAAGCGCGCGCAGCTTCACATCCACCGGATTGACAGAGATGCCCTTTACCTCAACCAAAAGATCGCCCGGCCCCGGCGTGGGTCGGTCGATTTCCAACGCCTCCAAAACCTCTGCCGCGCCGGTGGTGTTATAGCCGATGGCTTTCATTCCGATTGTCCTTCTTTCCGAATTTCGTTGTTGGACAGGAAGTATCAGTTTGCCGGACTGTATAAACCGGGCCGAAACCGGATTGAGTTTATCGAAACGCAGGACAATGGGGACGCAAGGCGCCTGCGCGGTGCGCACTCCGCACAGGCTCTCAAGGTCAGAAGCAGTCGACTGCAGGGCGGTCAAACCGCATCAACTCATATCGCCGAAAGAACATGGCGGAGGCGGTTTGACCTTTGCCCCCTCCAGACGAAGGTATTCGTGACCGCAGAACGCTGCACTCATGCAAGGGGATCAAACCTTCCAAGCGACCCTCAGTATCAGAACCTTAGCGACAGGCACGACATGCCGCCGTCCAGTTTGGCGCATTCCGCATTACTGATCTCGACCACTTCAAAGCCTGCCTTCGTCAACATTTCCGCGGTGCGGGGGAAGCCCGCAGGACAGAGCACATATTGGTTAAACCGGATGCTATTGGCGGCGGCCTCTTCGCCCTCGGCGGTGTGCAGCACGCGGTAACCTTCGAAACAGCCAGAAGCGTCGAGCCGTTTGGTGCTGAGGATGGTGTCCCCGTCGAGCAACGAGCAATCGGTCTTGAAATGCAGCACGCCGGGCGGTGTAAAGACCTCGCGGAGGCTATGGCCCCAGTCCGAGACGATCTGCGTGAGCTCGGCCACGCCTTCGGCATCGGTACGGTCTGATCGGCCCACCAAGATCTCGCGCCCGGTGACCAGAATGTCGCCTCCTTCGATATGGCCGGGGCCTTCAATCTGGCGCAGGTCACTGTAAAGGGTGCTCAGGGTCGATGCCATTTCGGCCACCTCTCCCATGCGGCTCGGTGCGCCGGGGCGCATCAGAACGGCCCCCTTTGGCAAACAAAGCGCGGTATCCTCAACAAAGACGGAATCGGGAAAGGCGTCCAGCGCGGGCAGTTCGATCACCTCAGCGCCGGTTTCTTTCAATGTGGCAACGTAATGCGCATGGGCCTTTTCCATCTGCGCAAGATCGGGGGTGCCGATGTCCTCGGCGCGCAGACCATCGACGATGCTGGCGGCGGGGCGGCGGGTGACGGCGTGGGTGAATTCATAGGTAGGGTCTGTCATGTCATGCTCTCTTGTTTGCTGGCGCGGGGGTTGGCTGTGCCTGAATTTCAATAAGCGTCGGCCCGCCAGTCGCGGTGGCCTCGCGCAGCGCATCTGCAACGGCGCCGGCTTGCGTATCGCAGCGCCAGAAGGGCAAGCCGCAGGATTGTGCGACGGCGGCAAAGTCCGGCGGGGCCGGGTCACATCCGACGACACTTACCCCCGCATCCTGCATGGAGGTGGCGATTTCTTGATAGCCGTGGTTGTTCCAGATGATGAAGCAAATCGGCAGGTTTTCTTGCACCGCGCACATCAGTTCCGGCAGGCTGAACTGCGCGCCGCCATCGCCAGCGATGCAGATCACCGGCGTGTCGGGTGCCGCGAGCGCCGCCCCGATTGCCGCGGGGATGCCATAGCCAAGCGCGCCAAAGCCGGTGGCGGCGTTGAACCAGCCGCCGGGGCGGTCATGATCGTAATAAAGGTTGCCCGCATAGATTGGCTGGGTGGAATCGCCGACGATGATCGCCCCCGGAACGGCTCCGCGCAGTTCAGCGAGGGTGTCGCAAGCCGCACGCATCTCCGGGCCGATCTCTTCAAACGCCTCGCGGCGGGCCTTGGCCGCCCGCGCTGCCCCGTCTGGCGCGGCATCCCCGTCGACCGCGGCATTCAGCGCGTCAATTGCGAGTGCCGCATCGCCGTGGATCGACAGTTCGGCGGCATGGCGGGAAAGCTGCTCAGCGCAAATATCGACGCGGATGAGCCTTTGGAACTCGGGCATGGTGCCGGAGGCGTACATATCATAATCGGTCGGGCCCAATTCGGTGCCCAAGGCCAGCACCACGTCCGACTGCGCGATCAGTGCCCGCACGGCTTGCAGGCTGGGGCTGGCCGGAACGCCCAAAGGATGCTCGAACATTACGCCGCGGGCATTCACCGTTTGCACCACCGGCGCGCCTAGTTTTTCGGCGAGGGTTTGCAGGGCATTCCCGGCTTTTCGAGCCCCGCCGCCGGCAAGGATCAAAGGCGCCTTGCTCTGCGCCAATATCGCGGCGGCTTCTAAGATTTGCTCGGCAGACGGGGGGGTCACAGAGGTGGCAGAAATAGAGGGCGCTTCGGCGGTATAGGGCGCGCCGGCCACGTCCAGCGGTATCTCAAGATGTGTGGGGCCCGGTCGGCCTAACTGGAACGGCTCAAAGACCCGGTCGAGCATGGGGGCCAATTCATCGGCGGTCTCAACCCGCTCGGAGATCAGCGCGACGGTCCGTGCCATCGCCCGCTGATCCGGTAGCTCGTGCAGATGCCCCCTGCCCTTGCCAAGGCTGGGCAGCGTGTTGACGCCAGAGATCACCAGCATCGGCACAGAATCCGCGCGGGCTTGGCCCATTGCGGTCAGCGTGTTGGTCAGCCCCGGCCCCGTGATGACAAAGGCAACACCGGGTTTGCCGGAGACCCGTGCATAGCCATCCGCCATGAAGCCCGCGCCCTGTTCGTGCCGGGGCGTCACATGGCGGATGCCCGAGGCCGCCAAGCCCCGGTAAAGCTCGATCGTGTGCACCCCGGGGATGCCAAAGACACAGTCGACGCCGCGCTGTGAAAGCTGGGCGACCAGCGCTTCGCCGACACTGGTCATGCCGTTTCCAGTTGCAATTGCGCCGCGTGCCGGATGATCCGGTCACAGGCCGCATCAAAGGCCGCGTCGCCGGTCGTCAGCGCCACACGCACCCAAGCATCGAGCGTTTCCCCAAAGGACGCACCGGGCATGACCGCCACGCCAGCCTGCTCAAGCAGGTGCATGGCATAGTCGGTGCCGCGCATTCCGGTGGCCGACACGTCGATCATTGCAAACATGCCCGCATCCGGTTGGTGCACCTTCAACGGGCTCTCTTGCGACAGCCGGCGGTGCAAACGCTCGGCGCGGGCGGCAAAGCGTTGCTTCATCCCTTCAGCCACGGGCGACCCCTCGCGCACTGCTTTTTCGGTCATGTCAGCGATAAAGGGCTGGTTGCCGAAAAGCATGGTCTCCGACAGCGGCAAGAGAGCCTCGGTAAAGGCTTCGGGGCCGATGCACCAACCGCTGCGAAAGCCCGGTGCGGCGTGGGATTTTGAGATCGATGAGACGACGATGGTGCGGTCAGCCAGCTGCGGACGCCACAGAGGCGAGCAGAATTCAGAGGTGTCAAAGATCAGTTCTTCGTACACTTCATCAGAGATAATCCACAGGTCATGGGCAATGGCCAGTTCACCAAGCGCGTCAATCTCTGCCCGGGTCAGGACCGCGCCGGTGGGGTTATGCGGCGTGGTCAGCAAGATCGCCGTGGTCTGCGGGGTAATCCTTGCGGCGATGTCATCCGCATGAAGGCGAAAGCCGTTTTCCGGGCGCAGCGGGACGGGCACCATCTCGGCACCGCTGGAGCGGATCACCCCTTCATAAGTGGCATACATCGGATCGCCGACCAGAACCTGCTGCCCCGCCTCGGCCACGCCCAACAGCACGGCATAAAGCGCCGTCTGCGTGCCGGGAAAACACATGGCTTGGTCCGGCGTGATGCGACGGCCCGCGCGGTGCGAATATCGTTCGGCCAATGCAGCGCGCAGACCTGTCTCACCCCGACCGTCAGAATAACCAGTGCGGCCCCGGCGCATTGCATCGGCCGCGACATCCATAAGCGCGTCGGGGGTCGGCACGTCCGGCTCGCCGATGGTCAGCTCGATAATATCACGGCCCTGTGCGGCAAGCTCGCGGGCCTTTAGATGCACTTCCCATTTTGCGCCGCCAAGACCTGCCAGCCGTCGGGTGATATCTGTCGTTCTCATGTCTGTTGCCCTGCTATTGTGAGGTCTATCCCGAGGAGCGCTCCGACGGAGCGAATTCCGATTTCTGAAAGCTCATCCGGCGCGAAAGCGCTCGGTAGAACACCGCCTTCCATCCACAATCCATCGATCACGGCGTTGCAGGCGATGGCCAAATGGTGCAGTTCTTGTGCTGTGGGGGGCTGATCCGCCTCGTTCAATACGGCTGCGATCAGCGCCTCAAGGCGGTTGCGGAAATTGTAATAGGTCCGTTTGTGACTTTCGCGCATCTGCGCGTCGTCATGGACCTTGGTGAGAAACCCCGCCCAAAGGCTGACCGACCCCGCGTCGACAACCGGCGGCGTCAGGCTGCCGACGACGAAAGCCGCCAACCGTGCCACCGGCGCGCTACAGTCGCCTTCCGCGAAGGCCGATGTCAGGTCGGTGAGCCGGTCCATGTGATGCTCATAGGCCGCGGTAATCAGGTCTTCTTTCGACGAAAAGTGGTGCCTAATCATACCCTGTGACACGTCAGCACGGGCCGCGATTGCCCGGACCGTCGCGGCCTGAACACCCTTTTCGGCGATCAGCGACAGAGTGGCCCTTATCAGGGCCTCCCTGCGGTGCTCCGCTGGCTCACGTTTGAATTTAGGCGTGCTGTCCGACACAGGCGATTTCCGAACTTCCTAATTATACACTTGCATTATTACGAAATACGGGCCTTACTACAAGACAGAAATTTGGGACACATCAAATGAGGGGCGCAGACGCTTTGCAAAGAAAGCCGGTCAGAGCCACACAAGCAGCCGAAGACGCCAATGCCGATCGCGCAGAGGAGAATGAGGCCATAAGAATTACCGACCTACACAAATCCTTCGGCGCGTTGGAGGTTCTCAAAGGTGTCTCACTGACCGCGAAAAAGGGCGATGTTGTCGCCATCATCGGCGGCAGCGGGTCGGGCAAATCCACCTGCCTGCGCTGCATCAATTTCCTCGAAACCCCAAGTGCGGGTCAGATCATCGTTAACGGTGAAGAGATCAAGATGCGCCAAGACGGCTCCCCCGTTGACCGCCGCCAGATCGAGCGCATCCGAACCCGCCTTGGCATGGTGTTTCAGGCATTCAACCTCTGGACCCACCGCACCCTGCTGGAAAACGTCATTGAGGTGCCGGTCCATGTTCTCAAAGTGCCGCGGGACGAGGCCATCAAGCGCGCACGGGTGCTGCTAGACCGGGTCGGACTGGGCGATAAGGCTGATACCTTCCCTGCGTTTCTGTCAGGAGGACAGCAGCAACGCGCGGCAATTGCCCGCGCCCTTGCGGTGGAACCCAGCGTGATGCTGTTTGACGAACCCACCAGCGCGCTTGACCCCGAGTTGGTGGGTGAGGTGCTCACGGTTATCCGCGATTTGGCTGCCGAAGGGCGCACCATGCTGCTTGTCACCCACGAGATGAAATTCGCGCGCGAGGTGGCGACGCATGTCGTCTACCTTTTTGAGGGGCGCATCGAAGAACAAGGCCCGCCGGAAGAGCTTTTCGGCAACCCTCAATCCGCCCGGCTGCGGCAGTTTTTGCAGACAGTCGGCTAAACCACCAAGAAAAAAACAGGGAGACTACCAATGACATTTAAGAAACTCATGACGAGTGCGATCGCGACAGCAGTGCTGAGCGCCGGTGCCGTGGCCGCCGAAGAGGTCAAGATCGGCATCGCAGCCGAGCCCTACCCGCCCTTCGCCTCTCTCAATGCCTCCGGCGAATGGGAAGGCTGGGAAGTTGAGATCATCGACGCGGTCTGCAAAGCGGCCGAGTTGGACTGTGTGATCACCCCCGTGGCTTGGGACGGCATCATCCCCTCGCTGACAGGCCAGCAGGTCGATGCGATCATGGCCTCCATGTCGATCACCGAAGAACGTCAGAAAACGATCGATTTCTCTGATCCCTACTACAACACGCCCGCGGTGATCGTGGCGGATAAGTCGATGAACATCGAACCTACGGCCGAGTCGCTGGCCGGTAAGATCATCGGCATTCAAGCCTCAACAATCCACCAAGCCTATGCCAATGAATATTTCGGCGATGCGGCGGAAATCCGGGTCTATCAGACGCAAGACGAAGCCAATCAGGATCTGGTCTCGGGTCGGATTGATGCCACGCAGGCCGACAGCATCGCCATGGCGGATTTCGTTAACTCCGACATCGGCACCTGCTGCGAGATCAAAGGATCGGTGGAGAATGACGAGGCCATCTTGGGCCAAGGTGTCGGCGCTGGCGTGCGCAAGGGTGATGACGCGCTGCGGGAAAGCCTGAACAAAGGCATCGCGCAGATCCTCGAAGATGGCACCCACGAAGAGATCACCGGGCGCTATTTCGATACCAGCATCTACGCAGAGTAAGCGCCCATCGTGGAGATGATCTTCGAAACGCTCGGGCTTGCCGAGAGTGCGCAACTACTGTCCCTCAGCCCGCCGGGCTGGGGCGGCAACCTGTTGCGCGGGCTTGCGAACTCTCTGCAAATCGCATTTGGCGCTTTTGGGTTCGGTCTGCTGATCGGGCTTTTTGGGGCCTATGGCAAGCTTTATGGCGGGGTGGTCCTGCGCGACCTCCTCGCCGTTTATACGACTGTGATCCGGGCCGTGCCGGAACTGGTGCTGATCTTGATCCTCTATTACGTCGGCACCGATCTCATTAACAAAGTCTCGGGCGCCATGGGCTATGGCCGGGTCGAGATTAGCGGTGTCGTCGCCGGGATCTGGGTGCTCGGCGTGGTGCAGGGCGCCTATGCCACCGAGGTGCTGCGCGGCGCGATCCAAGCCGTGCCCGCGGGCCAGATTGAGGCCGCGCGCGCTTACGGGATGCCGCCGCTGATGCTGCTGCGCCGCGTGACGATCCCCGCGATGATGTCCTTTGCCACGCCGGGTCTGGCGAACCTGTGGTTGATTGCAACCAAAGACACGGCGCTTCTGGCCATCGTCGGCTTCAGCGAATTGACGCTGGAGACCCGACAGGCCGCCGCCAGCACGCGCGCCTATTTCACCTTCTTCCTCGCCGCGGGCGCGCTTTATTTAATCGTGACGCTATGTTCTGGCGCGGTCTTTGCCCGGATCGAAAAATGGGCGCGCCGTGGTCAGCCGTCGCTGAAAGGAGCGGGCCGATGATCCCCTTTCGCGCACTGATGCAGCCCCACCGCATTGTCATGCTGGCGCTTTTGCTGGCTGTGGTCATCTGGTGCGCCGTGGCGCTGCGGTGGGATTGGATACCGGAATATGCCCCGCTGGCGTTGGAAGGGCTCTGGCGCACGATCTGGATACTGGTCGTCACCTGCGTGCTGGGCTTTCTTCTGGCGATTCCGCTGGGCCTCGCGCAGGCCATCGGGCCTTGGTACCTGTCTGCCCCTGCCCGGATATTCTGCACCGTCATCCGTGGCACGCCCCTGCTCTTGCAGATCTGGCTGCTCTATTACGGCCTCGGCTCGCTGTTCCCGCAAATCCCTTGGATCCGCGGCAGTGAACTCTGGCCCTACCTGCGCCAAGCTTGGCCCTATGCGGTGCTGGCGCTGACGCTGTCTTATGCGGGCTACGAAGGCGAGGTCATGCGGGGCGCATTTTCAAGTGTGAACAAGGGGCAGCTTGAGGCTGCAAACGCATTCGGCATGCCGCGTTTCACCATGTTCCGCCGCATCTGGCTGCCGCAGGCGATCCGCAACGTCCTGCCGACATTGGGCGGTGAAACCATCCTGCAGCTCAAGGCCACACCTCTGGTGGCGACAATCACGGTGGTCGAGCTTTATGCCGTGTCCTCGCGTGTGCGCTCGGACACGTTTATCGTCTATGAACCGCTGATCTTGTTGGCTGTGTTTTACATGATCATCGCCGGGGTCATCGCCTTGTTGTTTCGGCGTTTTGAGAGCCAAGTGCCGGGATAGCGGCGGCGCAGTTGGATGGGATCCAACTTCTCAGACGAGATCGAGAACGCGATCAGTCCGCCCTCAAATCCATGGGCGTCGTGCCAAACTGGGCCTTGAAGGCGCGTGTCATGGCACTTGCGTTTTCGTAACCGCAGCGGGTGGCGATCTCAGAGATCGACAGGTTGGTGCCTTCGGCCAAGCTTTTCGCGGCGATCAGGCGTCGGTGCCGATAGACTTGGCCCGGCGTCGCATTCAAACTGCGCGCGAACCGTCTTTGCAGGCTTTTCAGCGAACACCCCAAGTGACGCGTAATGGTCGGAATTGGCACCGGTGCTTCGATAGTCTCATCCATAAGGACAAGCGCCCGAGACACAAGTTTGGACCGCCCCGATATGTTGTCGGGCTGCCCAAACGGCTGATCGCTTTGATGCAAGAAAAGCGACGCGACATCGAGCCGTGTGATCTCGCCGCAGTGCGCCCCGATCAACGTCAAAACCAGATCAAAGGACGCCATGGCACCACCGCAGGTGATCCGATTGCCATCAATGACAAACCGCTCTTGCCGGGCATCTACCTGCGGAAATGTCTCTGAAAAGCTTTCGAATAGATGTCCGTGGATGGTCGCGGGCCTGTCGTCCAACAGCCCTGCAGCCGCCAGCAACCAAGCCCCCATATCGAGCCCCACCAGACATTTCGCATTCGCGCAAAGCCCCCGCAGCGCGGACAGCACCCGACTGCTGCTCAACGCAAGGTGACCATAGCTGGCGGTCACCATGAGGTAATCAGTGGGGGGCTTTGTCGCCGTGGCCAATTCGGTCTGTACCAACATCCCGCTTGAAGACCGCACAAGCCCCCCCTCAAGCGAAAGCAGGCGCCAGTCATATCGCGCCTGCCCGGTGATGCTGTTCGCGGCGCGAAACGGCTCCAAAGTGTTGGCCAGACAATGGTTCGAGAAACCATCGAACAGCAGAATGTCGATCTTAACCGTTTCGCCTGATGATATTGTCTTTTCCTGCATGTTTCTGTCTAGCACTGCACATGTCCGCCGATCAATCCGGGTAGTCTGCAGATAAGCCTAAAAGGAGACCAAGATGCCCCTGCAGATGACCCGTGAGGTCTTTATCACCTGCGCCGTGACCGGATCCGGCAGCAGCCAAGATCGGTCACCCCATGTTCCCCGCAGCCCTGAACAGATCGCCAATTCAGCCATCGCCGCCGCCAAAGCGGGTGCGGCGATTGTGCACTGCCACGTGCGCGACCCCGAGACTGGCGTGCCCTCACGCGATCCGAAACTCTACCGCGAAGTGACCGACCGCATCCGCGATGCCGAGGTCGACGTGGTGCTGAACCTCACCGCAGGCATGGGCGGCGACATCGTCTTTGGCCCGCCCTCCGCGCCGCTGCCGCTGAACGATGCCACCGATATGGTCAGCGCCGAAGAACGGCTGGCGCATATCGAAGACTGCCTGCCCGAGATATGCACCCTCGACTGCGGCACGATGAATTTTGCCGAAGCTGACTATGTGATGACCAACACGCCCGGCATGCTGACAACGATGGGCGCGCGGATGGAAGCGCTTGGCGTGAAGCCAGAGATCGAAGCCTTTGATACCGGCCACCTTTGGTATGCGAAACAACTGGTTAAAGACGGTGTGTTGTCTTCGCCCGCGCTGGTGCAGCTCTGCATGGGCATCCCATGGGGCGCGCCCAATGACCTGAACACCTTTATGGCAATGGTTAACAATGTGCCTGACGACTGGAACTGGTCCGCCTTTTCAATCGGCCGTGACGAGATGCCCTATGTGGCCGCATCGGTCTTGGCAGGGGGCCATGTGCGCGTCGGGCTTGAGGATAATCTGTGGCTCGGCAAAGGCGAGCTCGCCACCAACGAAGCGCTTGTGTCTCGGGCCGTCACCATCATTGAAAACATGGGGGCAACCGTCATGGGCCCTGATGCCGTACGCCAAAAACTGGGCCTGACCAAGCAGGCACCGCGATGACCAAGATAGCAGCAATCATCGGCGGTGGTGTCATTGGCGGCGGCTGGGCCGCGCGCTTTGCCTTGTCCGGATGGAACGTCACCATTTTTGACCCCGATCCCGAAGCCGAACGCAAAATCAGCGAAGTCATGGCAAACGCGCGCCGGTCCCTGCCCGCCTTGTCCGAGGGGGCACTGCCGCCCGAAGGTCAGGTACAAATCGTCCCCACATTGGCCGACGCAGTCGCAGAGGCCGACTGGATTCAGGAAAGCGCGCCGGAACGGCTTGAGATGAAGCACAAGATCTTCGCCGAAATTCAGTCCCACTGCCGCAAAGACGCGCTGATCGGCTCTTCAACCTCGGGCTTCAAACCGTCCGAACTGCAGCAAGGGGCGCTTCGCCCCAATCAGATTTTCGTCGCACACCCGTTCAACCCGGTCTATTTGTTGCCGCTTATCGAACTGGTCGGTGACGACGCCACGACCACGCGCGCGCAGGCGGTGCTTACTGAAATCGGCATGAAGCCTCTAAAACTACGCAAGGAAATCGACGCGCATGTGGCTGATCGTTTTCTCGAAGCGGTCTGGCGCGAGGCGCTTTGGCTGATCAAGGACGGCATCGCCACGACCGAGGAAATCGATGACGCCATCCGTTTCGGCTTTGGTCTGCGTTGGGGGCAGATGGGCCTGTTTGAAACCTACCGCGTGGCGGGCGGCGAGGCTGGGATGGCCCATTTCATCGAACAGTTCGGGCCCTGCCTGCAATGGCCTTGGACCAAGTTGATGGACGTGCCCGAACTGACCGATGATTTGGTACAGAAGATCGCCAGCCAATCGGACGCGCAATCCGGTGCCCATACGATTCGAGAGCTTGAACGCATTCGCGACGACAACCTGGTGTCCATGATGCGGTCCCTGAAGGGGCGTGATTGGGGTGCAGGGGCGTTGTTGAACGCGCATGACGCCCGCCTCGAGGGCAAAGCCGACCCCGACTTCACCAAACCCATCATCACTGTCGCCCGCGCCATTCCAATCGATTGGACGGATTACAACGGGCACATGAACGAAAGCCGCTATGGGCAGCTGTGGTCTGACGCCGCCGATGCACTCATGCGCATGATCGGGGCCGACGACGCCTATATCAAATCCGGCTTTAGTTACTTTACCGCCGATACTCATACCAAGTTCCTCAATGAATGCCACGCAGGCGACAACGTCACCGTTGTCACGACCATTCTTGAGGGTGCGGGTAAAAAGCTGCGGCTGTTCCACGAATTGAAAAGCGCCGCTGGTGATGTGGTGGCGACCTGCAACCAGTTCCTGCTGCACGTCAGTCTAGAAACCCGCAAATCATGCGACCCTGCGGCGCATGTCAGCGACAAGCTCGCCTCCATCATCGCGGCACAAGCCGCCTTGCCCAAGCCGGAGCCTAGCTGATGCATTTTGGATTGACCGAAGAGCAAGAGATGATCGTTTCCACCGTGCGGTCCTTTGTCGAAAACGAAATATACCCCCACGAGGCAGAGGTAGAGCGCACTGGCGAAGTCCACCATGACATCGCGCATGCGATCAAACAAAAGACGCTGGATCTGGGGTTTTATGCCTGCAACTTCCCCGAAAGCGTTGGCGGGGCTGGCCTCTCGCATCTTGAATTTGCGCTGGTTGAACGCGAACTGGGCCGCGGCTCTATGGCGTTGAACCATTTTTTCGGGCGGCCGCAGAATATCTTGATGGCCTGCAAGGACGATCAGATTGAACGCTATCTTACCCCCGCCATTCGCGGCGAAAAGATGGATGCGCTGGCCATGACCGAACCCGATGCAGGGTCCGATGTCCGCGGCATGAAATGTACAGCCAAACGCGATGGCGGTGACTGGGTTCTGAACGGAACCAAGCATTTCATCTCTGGCGCGGATCATGCAGATTTCGTGATCGTCTTTATGGCAACCGGCGAAGACGACACGCCGCGCGGCCCCAAAAAACGCATCACGACCTTTCTGGTCGACCGCGGCACGCCCGGCTTCACCATCCGCGATGGCTACAAATCCGTCTCGCACCGTGGCTACAAAAACATGATCCTCGAATTTGACAACTGCCGCCTGCCGGATGCTCAGGTTCTGGGCGAGGTCGATGGCGGCTTTGCGGTGATGAACGAATGGCTTTACGCCACGCGGATCACGGTCGCTGCAATGTCTGTGGGCCGCGCACGACGTTGCTTTGACATGGCGTTGAATTACGCGGCTGAGCGCAAACAGTTTGGTCAGCAGATCGGCAAGTATCAGGGCATCAGCTTTCAGCTTGCCGACATGATCACCGAAATTGATGCCGCCGAGTACCTGACATTGGCGGCGGCGTGGCGGCTGGATCAAAACCTGACTGCGAACCGCGAAATCGCCAGTGCCAAGCTCTACGCGTCGGAAATGCTGGCGCGGGTGACAGATGCTACCCTGCAAATCTTTGGCGGCATGGGCTTGATGGATGACTTCCCCATTGAACGGTTCTGGCGGGACGCGCGGGTCGAACGGATCTGGGATGGCACATCTGAAATCCAGCGCCACATCATCAGCCGCGATCTCTTGCGCCCCCTTGGCGCCTAGGGTCACGGGTATGGGTGATCTTGAGCGCCTCCTTCGCCCCCGCTCCATCGCCGTTGTCGGCGGCGGGGCGTGGTGCGACTCCGTGATCGAGCAAAACCAGAAGATCGGTTTCAAGGGTGATATCTGGCCCGTGCATCCCAAAAAGGACAGTGTTGGCGGCTTGCCGGCCTTTAAGACGCTTGCCGATTTACCAAATGCGCCGGATGCGACGTTCATCGGAGTGAACCGCCGCGCAACCATCGATCTGGTCGGCGAGCTGAACCAGATGGGTGCCGGGGGCGCCGTGTGTTTTGCAAGCGGCTTCAAAGAAACCGCCGACGGTGCGGATTTGAATGACCAATTGTTGGCCGCAGCAGGGGGAATGCCCATTCTGGGGCCGAATTGCTACGGGGTTCTGAATGCCGTGGATCAGGTGGCGCTTTGGCCGGATCAACATGGGCTGGTGCCCGTTGAACGCGGCGTGGCGATCTTGGCGCAGTCGTCCAACATCGCGATCAACCTCACGATGCAACAACGCGGGTTGCCCATTGCCTATACCATCACCGCGGGCAATCAGGCCCAGCAAGGGCTTGCCCGCATCGCCCAAACTGTCATCCGCGACGCCCGCGTGACCGCACTTGGCCTTTACATCGAAAGCTTTGGCGACATCGCGGATTTTGAAGAACTGGCGCGGCTGTCGCAGGCGCTCGGCAAGCCGATTGTGGCGCTGAAGGTTGGCCGGTCGCAGGAATCACAATTGGCGACCATTTCGCACACCGCCTCGCTCGCAGGCAGCAGCGCGGGATCGGATGCGGTATTGGCGCGGCTTGGCATTGCGCGGGTCGGTTCCCCCGCTGCGCTGCTTGAGACGTTAAAGCTGTTTCACTGCCATGGCCGCCTGTCCGGAGGGCGCATTGCGTCGCTAAGCTGCTCGGGCGGCGAGGCGAGCGTCATGGCGGATACCGCGGCGCATTATGGTCTGGCCTTCCCGCCCCTGACATCTGCTCAAACAGATACGCTTTCCCAGCACCTCAGTTCGCTAGTCAATCTGACGAACCCTTTGGATTATCACACACAAATCTGGCGCGATAAGGCCGCCATGACAGCCGTGTTTGCGGCCATGACGGGCGATGATATCGACCTGACCCTTGTGGTGCTTGATTTCCCGCGCCTAGACAGCTGTGCCGCCGATGATTGGATGATTGCAATCGAGGCGATCGAAGAGGCAGCCCGTCAAACGGGCCGTCCCTTTGGGGTGGTTGGGTCCATCGTCGAAAACCTGCCCGAAGCAATTGCAAAACGGTTGCTTGGCGCGGGGATCGTGCCGCTGTGCGACTTTGGCACGGCCTGCGAAGCGATCAGCGCGGCGCGCATGCCGCCGCGCCAAAATCACCAACCCCTGCTACCTGCCCCCAGCTTCGCAACGACGATCACGGTCACCGAAGGCGATGCCAAACGGACCCTTGCGGCATACGGCTTGGATATCCCCACAAGCCGTGCGGGCATCGCCCCTGCAGATGTGATCGCTTGCGCCGAAAAGATCGGTTTTCCTGTGGTTTTGAAGGGCGAAGGTGTCGCCCATAAAACCGAAACCGGCGCGGTAAAGCTAAACCTCACTGACGCGGAACAAGTCAGCGCGGCGGCGCAGGCAATGCAGGCCGAAACCTTCCTAGTCGAAGAAATGATCACCGGCACGGTCGCGGAGCTTTTGCTAGGCATCGTCGCGGACCCCGCCCATGGGTTTGTCCTGACATTGGCCGCGGGCGGCACCCTGACGGAAATTCTGGAGGACGGTCAATCCTTGCTGCTGCCCACCACGGACACAGATATTCGCCACGCCTTGGGCCGATTAAGAATTCACCCCCTGTTAAGCGGCTATCGCGGTAATGAGCCAGGCAACATAGACGCCATTGTTGACGCGACCCTGAAGCTGCAAAACTTCGTCACCGACCACGCCGGCGAAATTGCCGAAATCGAAATCAATCCCCTCATCTGTACAAAAGACCGCGCGATCATCGCCGATACGCTTTTGGTGAAAGGAACATTATGACAAGCCCCGTTAAAACGCGCCGAGAGGGTGCCGTGCTCGAAATCACTCTGGATCGCCCAAAGGCCAATGCCATTGACCTCCACACCAGCCGGATCTTGGGTGAAACCTTTGCCGCCTTTCGTGACGACCCTGATTTACGGGTTGCGATTATCACAGGCGCGGGGCCGAAATTCTTCTGCCCCGGTTGGGATTTGAAAGCCGCCGCGGATGGCGACGAGGTGGATGGCGATTACGGCGTAGGCGGCTTTGGCGGCCTGCAAGAATTGCGCGACATGAACAAACCGGTGATCGCTGCGGTAAACGGGATTTGCTGTGGCGGCGGACTTGAACTGGCGCTGTCTGCAGACGTTATCCTAGCAGCAGATCATGCCAGTTTCGCGCTGCCCGAAATCACCTCCGGCACGGTGGCTGATGCCGCCTCCATCAAATTGCCAAAGCGCATTCCCTATCATATCGCAATGGAGATGCTGCTCACGGGCCGCTGGCTGGACGCCGAAGAAGCCAACCGCTGGGGGTTTGTGAACCACGTTCATGCGGCAGATGAACTGATGGCGCAGGCCTGGGATATGGCACGCCTTTTGGCCTCGGGCCCGCCGCTGGTCTATGCCGCAATCAAGGAAATCGTGCGGGATGCTGAGGATAGCAACTTTCAGGACAGCATGAACCGGGTCACCAAACGCCAGCTAAAGACTGTCGATGTGCTTTATGGGTCGGAGGATAACGCCGAAGGTGCGCGGGCCTTTGCTGAAAAGCGGGACCCGGTCTGGAAAGGGCGCTAAGAGCGTTGCATCCGGGCTTTCACCGGCTCTCGCGGGGCTATAGGTCCCGCGCCACCTGAACGGCCCACGCAACGAACGATTGAGCCGCGGCTTTCCTGCTCCCGGATGTGGACGACGGGGTAAAATAGCCGGTCCCAGAATCACTCTAGCGTTTTCCATGAGATTGCACGCTGCTGGCGAGAAAAACATCCCAATCCAAGGAAACGCAGTCGGAAATGTTAGCGCAAACCGTCACCCGTAACAGAAACGCAGATCAGTCGGATCGACTAAATGACTGGATTTTATGGCGGACCCTAGAGGATTCGAACCTCTGGCCTCTGCCTTAGGAGGGCGCAGGCCTGATGCTAAATGCACTGAAATTGCTCAGTTTTTTATCAGTTTCCTTTACCCATTTGCACTGATTTCGAGGGGTTTCTGTGCGTATCTGTGCGGCCGACTGACCCCATTGCCGCGGCTTGTTTCTGCATGTGATGCGGGCTGTGATGCCAGTAAGTCTTCCGTATCGTGTCCGGCGAGGTGCTGAAGTATTCTGAAGCGTCTTCAATGCTGCCGCCGGATCTTATGAACAAGGTTATAGCTGTATGTTTGATGCCGTGAGGGGTGATGCGACGGACGCCAGCCTTTTCGCATGCTGTTGTGAGTGCCTTCTCGATATCGCCGATAGGTCGGCCTGGATATCGAGTGTGCTCAACAACGTAATCCCAATCGAAGAGGCGATCCCACCTCTTCAGGTGAGCCATGAGTCGTGCAGGGATCCGATGAGGCTTTCTGTCTTTGCGGGTCCTTTGTTCATCATCGCCGCGCCGCCACCAAATTTCCTGATCGAGATCAAGCCAAGGTCCATCCCTACGCTTCGCGCGCGTCGTGTTGCTGACAGTGCGGGGTCGCGATCCAGTGTAGAATTGGCACAGTGCCAAGCGTGCAGCATGCTTGGTGCGCTTTTGTCGCCAGAGATGCCAGAGCACCGCGGCGAACTCATCTCTTGTGAGCCAATCCGGCCGCGGCTCTGTCTCAGCTGGCAGCCAAACGTCCGGGACCTTCGTCAACCGCGAACGGCTGTAATTCAAGGCCGCCCTCATCGTCGAAAGCTCGCGCCTGACTGTTGATCGACTCCTGCCGATCTTTTGTCTCTGTTTCAGATATGCTTTGCAGTTTTCTTCTGTAACATCCTGGACAGTCTTACCGGTCCAAAACGATACCAGTGCTTCGGCGGCATGATCGAGACGATCTGGATCTGCTATCTCATCAGCCCGGCCAGCAGCATAGTCGCCGACAAGGACATTGACTGGTATCTGGTCTGGATC
Source organism: Sulfitobacter sp. OXR-159 (assembly GCF_034377145.1). Classification (NCBI taxonomy): domain Bacteria; kingdom Pseudomonadati; phylum Pseudomonadota; class Alphaproteobacteria; order Rhodobacterales; family Roseobacteraceae; genus Sulfitobacter; species Sulfitobacter sp. OXR-159. The sequence goes on along the minus strand of NZ_CP139707.1, from coordinate 1,670,924 downwards.
GACCGGAGCAGGCGCCCTGCCCCGCTCAGTCAGATATCTCGCGAGCGCCGCTTCTGCCGACGGGCGCGTGCTTGGGCCGCGAAGTCCGGTTCTTGTATCTTTTCCCCCGTCGCGGATAACCCACTCACCGGTATCTGGACGTTCATATAATCGGGCTGGCTTACGGGGTCGGGACCTTTTAGATACTCATCAAATCTATCGGCATGAACACGATAGAATTTACCAACGCGCCGCGCAATGAGGCGACCTTCGCGGATCTCACGATAGATCGTGCTTTTCGGAACGTCGAGCATCTCTGCAATTTCATCAACACTGTATGCAATTGGACGGTAAGATTTTGAAAATTCAGTTGGTTTCGATTCGAAAGACACGTGCGAGACTCCTCATTTTTGAGGAGATGCGTCTCTTGTGGTGAACCCAATAATTTGCGTGATTAAGGTTCGATATCTACCGTTGCAGGTCGGATGGCCACGAGATAGTGGATCGCCGTGCAGATGCTGACGACCAAAACGGATAGAAGCATTGCTTGGATCATGACGGGCTACCTGTTTTGCTTGCGAGGGCGTCCCCTCAGGCGGTTATGCCGGGGCGGCCGTTAATCTGGGGGCAGCCACATGCGAACGCTCAGCCGCAGTTTGCGGGGCGTCCGCCGGCACCCATGCGTCATCCATCAGATCCTCAATAAAGGTGCTGAGCAACTGAGTGCGTCCGGTGACGGCAGCCTTGCGATAAATCGCGTTTGTCTGCGCCTTGATCGTCCCTTCAGAGGTGCCGCGCAGGTCCGCAATGTCGCGGGTGCTCAGGCCCTTGACCAAAAACACCGCGACATCCCGCTCGGCGGGGGTCAGACGCCAATCGGTGAAATGCTGCGACATCACCAGTGAGAACTCCGAGGTGCATCGGCGCATCTTCTCTTCGGCGAGCCGGGCGCGTTGCAGACTTGTTCTAAGGGCGATCCAGCCAAGCGCCACGCCGAGGTTCAACCCGATGGCCAAGATCGTTTGCTGATACTCATGGCTCTGCCAGATCAGAAACTCAGGTTCCATTCCCATAGCGTCCAACAAGAAGCAGACGGTAAAGAAGATCGCCACAATGGCCTGTAGTGTTGCAATGGCCCAAAGGGCGATGGTTCCACGCGTTTTCATAGCTCGAAGTGCCTTATATTTTGGTGGAAAGAGCAGGGCCAGCCCGTTCGCCGGCCCTGCTGTCGGCGCTTACTTCATCGCTGTGACGGTCAGCTTGCCTTTCACACGGTCGGCCACGAATTCGATGTTCTGGCCTTCCTTCATTTTGGCGATCAACGCTTCATCGGCTTTGAACACCATGGTCATCGACGGCATGTCGAGGTTTTCAAGCGGGCCGTGAATGATGGTGACCTTCTTGCCCTTGGCGTCGACCTTTTTGATCTTGCCGGTGGAGTAGACCGCGGGCGCCTCTGGCGCGTCATCGGACTGTGCGACGGTGATCGGGCCATGCATGCCGGATTCGTAGTGGCCGGGGATCAGGCAGGCGAATTCAAACGTACCTTCGTTGGCGAAGGTCCAGATCACCTCGCCCTCCATGCCGGAGTCGAGACGCACCGAGTTCGGGTCATCATGCTCCATGTCCATCTTGGCCATGGATTCCTTGTGCTCGGCATTGCCTTCCATCGTGTCGATCACGAACTCATGCTCGATCTCGCCCTTGTTGGTGACGGCAAAGCGGATGGTCTCGCCTTCCTTGATGTCGAACGCGGCGGGCTCGAAAATCATCTCGCCGTCGTCGGTTTCGCGCATGGTCACGTCGATGGTGCGGTCCACGGCTTCGGCCTTGCCAGGCATGCCGATGGCCATCTCTTTGTGCATGTCGCCGTGACCGTCATCGTCATGACCGCCGCCATGGGTGCCCGCGGCAAAGGCGGGGGCGGTGATGAGAAGGCTGAGGGCGGTCGAAAGAAGAAGTTTGTTCATGGTGTTTCCTGTATGGTTTTAGAGGTCATTATGGTCCAAGGGCCGCTTAGCCCTTGGAGGTTGGTTTTGGCGTGATCTTGGTTTTAGGGCTGTGGTTCTGCGCGAACTCTGGCAGCTCGCCCGTCCATTCATACGCCTCGGTGCCCGGAGGGTTTTCATACCAGCCGGGATCTTCGTAGTCGTCCGCGTCGATGCCTTCGCGCACCTTCACGACCGAGAACATGCCGCCCATCTCCAGCGGGCCATGCGGCCCCCAACCGGCCATCATCGACACGGTGTTGTTAGGCAGCGGCATCGACATTTCGCCCATATCCGCCATGCCCGCCGTGCCCATGGGCATGAACTCGGGCTGCACGCGGCGAACCTGACGTGTCATGTTGGAACTGCTGGTGCCAATGAGCGTCGGCACGTCATGGCCCATGGCGTTCATCGTGTGGTGCGACTTGTGGCAATGGATTGCCCAGTCGCCCAGATGGTCGGCCACAAACTCATAGGCGCGCATGGCGCCCACAGGGATGTCGATGGAGACCTCGGGCCATTGCGCCGATTCCGGCACCCAGCCGCCATCGGTGCAGGTGACCTTGAAGTCATAGCCATGCATGTGGATCGGGTGGTTGGTCATCGTGAGGTTGCCCACGCGGACCCGTACCTTGTCACCCTGATTGACGACCAGCGGGTCGATGTCGGGGAAAATCCGGCTGTTCCAAGTCCACAGGTTGAAATCCGTCATCGTCATGATGCGCGGGATGTAGGTGCCCGGATCGATGTCAAAGGCGTTGAGCATGATCAGGAAGTCCCGATCAACACGCATAAAGTCCGGATCCTTGGGGTGAACCACGAACATGCCCATCATGCCCATCGCCATCTGCACCATCTCATCGCCATGCGGGTGGTACATGAAGGTGCCGGATTTGGTCAGATCGAACTCATAGACAAAAGTCTTGCCCGGCGGGATGCCGGGGTGGCTGAGCCCGCCGACGCCGTCCATGCCCGAGGGCAGGATCAGCCCGTGCCAATGCACCGTCGTATGCTCGGGCAAGCGATTGGTCACGTAGATGCGCACCCGGTCACCCTCGACCGCCTCAATGGTGGGGCCGGTGGACTGGCCGTTATACCCCCAGAGCCGTGCGACCATCCCGTCGGCCAGTTCGCGCTCCACCGGTTCTGCGACGAGATGGAATTCTTTCACACCGTTGTTCATCCGGTGCGGCAGGGTCCAGCCGTTGAGCGTGACCACGGGATTGTAATCCGGCCCGCTGGTGGGGCGGGTTGGCGATTGGGTCAGCGCACTGTCCATCACCGCGGCTTCGGGCAGGCCCATGTTCATGGTCTGGCCCCATGCTTTGGAGGACACGAGCGTTGCACCCGCAGCACCGGCCCCCAGCAGTTGACGTCTGTTCATCATCTGGTTGCTTCCTTGTCTCAATGTCCGGCGCCGCCACCGGCGGCGATTTGTGTCTCTCCACCGGCACCACCGCCGCCGCTGCCACCGCCATAGATCGCAGCCGTTAGACCAGCCGAAGCCAGCCAGAACTCACGCTTGGCATTGGCCGCTTCAAGCTGGCTCCCGATCCTTTCGCGGGCGTCATTCAGCAGGTCGAAGGTGCTGGTGATCATGCCGTTGTTGCTGAGCAGCGCTTCCTCATCGATGGTACGCCGCAGCGGCAGCACCACGTCCGAATAGTGCCGCGCAATCTGGTGGCTTGAGCGGTAGGCCGTGGCCGCAGCACGTGCTTCGGAGCGGACGTTCACCGCGCGTTCGGCCAGCACATTGGCCGCTTGCAGATAGCTAAGCTCGGCCTTGCGCAGCCGCGCTTTGCCGCTGTCGAAGATTGGGATCACGAACTCAAACTCGACCTGCGGTGACACGTTGGTTTCAATCTCGCCGTTCTCTTCCTCCCGTTCGATTTCGGCCCCGGCGATGACTTCGAGATCGGTCAGGGTACGGGTCGCATCGGTCAGGCCATAGGCTTTGGCCGTGGCCTCCAACCCCAGCCGGGCGACTTCCAGATCAACCCGATTGGCCAGTGCCAGCCGTTCGATGCCCCGGTGGCTGCTGACCGTGTTCGGCACACGCGGCAGGGCATCGGGCACGTAATAGGCCACGTCCTGCCCCCAAAGGCCCATAAGCCGGGTCAGTTGCTCCTTGGCCAATTGCGCGTCCAGCCGCGCCTGTGCCAATTGGCCCGCCATTTCGGCGTTGAACGCCTGCTCTCGGGCCTGCGCGGCTTTGTTGAGCGCGCCGGTCTTGCCCAGCTGCTGCGCCAGTTCCGCCGCCGCATCGGTGGTGACGGCCGCGCGTTTCAGATAGCTGACCGTTTCAAAGGCCGCGACCGCATTGACCCAAGCCTCGCGCGTTTCATTGGCCAGAGCCAGCGTGTCGCTGACGGCTTGCATCTGCGCGTGCTGGAACTCGGCCTCGGCAGCGGCGATGCGCTGTTTGCGGGTGCGGGCGTCCAGAAGGTTAACGGCGATCATGCTTTCCAAAGCACGGTAGAGCCCGACCTCAGGTGCGCCGATGCCCAAAAGACCGATGGAGACGACGGGGTTCTCGGGCGTGGACTGTTGCCATGCTTCCGCTGCCGACAGACCGATCTACGCGTAGGATGCCTGAAGCCCCTTGTTGTTCAACAGCGCAACCTGCACCGCGGTTTCGGCGCTAATCGTCTTGCCCTGCACCATGGCGCGGACCTGTTTGGAGGCGGCGACGGTCTCGGCCTGCGACTGCGCCCAGACGGTGCGCTTGCCGATGGCCTTGGAGGTGCGCGCTTCAACAGTGGCAAAGCCAGCATCACGGGCCGAGAAACTCACCGGCAGGTCCGTTGCCGTGCAGGCGCCCAAGATCAGTGGTGTAATGACTGCGGCGGTTTTCAATTTCCAACGCATCAGTGGTTCATCCCCTGCATATCCATCCCTTGCATAGGTGCCTGTTCAGCGTTCAATCGTCGCCAATCGAGCGGCTCCACCACGCCGCGACGACGGTAGCCTGCAAAGGGTTGCTCTTCGGCGGTCGTGGCACTGCCGCGCGTGCTGTTGTCGGCGGCGGTCATCGCGGCGACTTCGGGCAGAGGCGTGGGCTGCTGCACATAGGCGGCTGTGACGTCTGGAAATGGGGGGAGCGTCGAGGCGCAAGCCCCAAGGGTCAGGGACATCGCCCCTGCAATCAGTGGTAATTTCATTGGTTTTTTTGCCTGAGAATGAGGTGATCTTACCCGCAGCCAGACGCCGCAGATGCAAAGGCCGTCAGGGGGCCGGGATCAACTCAGGCTTGAGGCGGGCGCAATTGGCCCGTGGGCTGGCCAGAGGCGACAGAATGCGACACGCTGGCATATTCAACGGATCGCACGGCCGTTATCTTGGCGTCCTGCGATGCGGTCAGCGCCGCCGTCAGACAGATGCCACCACAGCAAGGCTCGCCTTCGAAACTTTCTGGTATGTCTGTCAGATCAGGTAGCGCGGCAACATCCTGTTGCAGTTCTGACGCTGCGGTCATCTGGTGGCCCGCGTGATGCGCCGCCTGCTCGCTTTCGTGCATTCCGCTTTCGGCATGAACCGAAGAGGGCGGAAGCAGCAACAGACCACAGGCCAAAACCACACCCAGAAGGGCGCGGCAGAGGTCTGATATGTTTGCCAGAGCACGCATAGGGGTTAGCAATGTCGTAAGTCGCAGAGCCTGTCAACGTGTCCAGCGCTGGAAGGATTGCGGTTTTCTGGCGGAAACCGGCCTAAAGTGCGGGGCAGCGGATTGGCGTTCCGACCCAAAGAAGAGGCCAAAGGCGCTGGCTACGGTGCCAGAGCGCAATGGGCATTCGGTTCGAAACGCCTACTTCGACGCCTTTTGCAAAAGACCAATCAACTCTTCAAACTTGGCGCGTTGTTCTTCCGGGTCGCCGCTGGCAATCGCAGCCTCGACGCAATGTTGGGCGTGGTTATCCAGCACAAGCTTTTCGACCCCCAGAACGGCGGATCGGATGGCCGCAGTCTGTGCTAAGATGTCCATGCAGTAGCGGTCGGCCTCCACCATTTTAGCGATGCCGCGCACTTGCCCTTCGAGCCTTGATAGGCGGTCCAGCGTCTTTTCCTTGTTAGCCTTCATGAGGCGTCGCTCCAATTGAGATTTGTTGCCAACCGAAAAATATACCCCATATGGGTATAAAACGAAGGCACACAATGGCAATTTAGGAGGACAATACAATGGATTCAAAGAATAATCACGACGATAGCACAAGCAGTGGCTATGGCCGGTTCTTTGCGATGATCGGCACCTCGACGGTCGTAATGTATGGCCTGATGTATCTTAACACTTATGCCCTTGACCATGTCTTCTTCTCGCAGACGCGAATGTGGATGGCGCTCTATATGGGCGGGATAATGGCAATCATCATGCTCGCCTTCATGCTCGGCATGTATTCCAATCGAAAGACGAATTTTGCAATCTTCACTGGGGCTGCCATCGCCTTTGCGGCTGGCGTCTACTTGGTCCGGTCGCAAGATACGGTAGGCGACACCGCGTGGATGAAAGCCATGATCCCGCACCATTCAATCGCGATCCTGACCAGCGAACGCGCAAACCTGTCCGATCCGCGCGTGCGCGAGTTGGCCGACGCGATCATCAAGGCACAGCGCAGCGAGATCGAAGAGATGAAGCTTTATATCGAAGACATCGAAGCCAACGGGGATGCAGCGCCTGGCACGCCCCGCACCAAACCCTAAGATAAAGGAGCATATCATGCCATGTGACACCCGAGATGTCGCAGACGTAACAGCTGACCCAGCCGCATCCGCGACAGGGAAAACCGCCGTGCTCTACCGCATGGCCCTGCCAAACCACCTGTGCCCGTCAGGGCAGAAGGCGCGATGGCTTTTGGAGCGCAAGGGCTACGAGGTCGATGACCGCCTGTTCCGCGCGCGGTCCGAAGTCGACGCGTTCAAGGCGCAATACGATGTTCCCACGACCCCTCAAGTCTGGATCGAAGGGAAGCGCATTGGCGGCTATGACGCCCTGCGCCAAGAACTTACCGGCTACGACCCTGCGTTGACCACCTACAATCCCGTGATCTATCTCTTTGCCGTAGCCGCCGCGACAGCGCTTGCTCTGTCCATCGGCTTTCTCGGCGCGATCACGTGGCAGACGCTCGGTTGGTTCATTTCGGTCTCGATGATCCTACTGGGGATGCAGAAGCTGCGTGATATTGAAAGCTTCACTACGATGTTCCTCAACTACGACCTGCTGGCACGCAAATGGGTGCCATATGCCTACGTTTATCCATGGGTTGAAACCGGGGCGGGCGTGTTGATGACCGGGATGTTGCTAACCTCAATTGCCGCCCCAGCCGCTCTCTTCATAGCCACGGTTGGCGCAGTAAGCGTGTTCAAGGCCGTCTACATCGACAAGCGCGAGTTGAAATGCGCCTGCGTTGGCGGCAATTCGAACGTGCCTCTCGGATTTGTGAGCCTGTCCGAAAATCTGATGATGATGGGCATGGCCATCGTGATGTTGGCCAAGATGTTTACCTGAAGGTCGGGCGCAGCATCTTGCGCTTAGCTCAAGTTCACAGGGCGGAAATGGTCAACTGAAGCAAACGTGCATGGCACAAGTGTTTGTCTCAGCTTTGTTCGCATAGCTGCCGTTCGCGCGTTTTGCGGCGAACGGCGGCTCTCCGCCGATTCTGTGGAAAAACTAACGTTTGCAAACGCAGAAATAGCTGTTCCAAATTCGGCGCGTGCGCCTTTCCTATCAGGCTTTGCGCGTTTGCTGCGGCGCAGGAAAGATCTTAGCAAGTTTCCGGAGGTTTTGGGCGGTTGCGGCGAGCAGGAATTCATCATTTGCGCCGCATGGACCACGTAATCGGAGCCGCCCCAAGCCAAGGATGCGTTTGAGGTGCGCGAAGAGCGTCTCGACTTTCTTTCGCAACCGCATCGAGATCGCATACTGCTTGGTCTTGGCAATATCACGGGCGGCCTGCCGGGCATCTTCGTGTTCTTCGCGGGTGATCTTGCGTGCATCGGCTTTCGGACAGCACTTCATCTTCGATGGGCAGGCCTGACAGGTGTGTTTCAAAGCCTGATACTTGGCGACGCCTTTGCCGGTGGGACCACGGTTTGAATCTGAGTAGTTGCGGCGGAATTGCTTGAGCGGCTGTCCTTCCGGGCAGATGTATTGGTTGTTCTCAGGGTCCCATTCAAAGTCGGCGCGAGACCAGGTGCCGTCAGTCCGTCCAGCTTTATCCAGCACTGGAATGTGGGGTTTGATGTTACGATCAACCAGCCATCCCAACATCGGCCCTGATCCATAAGCAGTGTCTGCGATCAGTCTTTCTGGATCAATGTCGTGCCGGTCTTTGATGCGATCCAACATGGTGCGCACTGACCCGACCTCTGCCTGCCGGATCGACCGCGTTCCCTCAACGTCCACGATGACGCTGTGGTCGGTATCAATCAGATAATTGGTAGAATAGCTGAAGAATGCGGGGCCTTTCCGGGCTGCGGTCCACTGGCTTGCGGGATCAGAATGGGACGTAAACTTGGGTTCAACCTCAGATGCTGCACCAAAAGCCGCGTCGTCCAAGACGTTGAGATATTCCTTAACCGCACGCGGCGCATCTTTTGGATCGATGGCACTGCGGTCCCAATCTTCCTTCGGTGTAGAGTTCTGTTTGTTCGCATCAGCCTCAATCAGGCTGGCATCTGCCGCAAGGCGTTGCCCGCTCACCAAGCCATCAGCGATACACCGTGCAACGGTCTTCTCGAACAGGTGGCGCAGAAGTTTGCTTTCCCGAAAGCGCCCGTGCCGGTTCTTGGAGAACGTCGAATGGTTTGGGATAGGATCAGACAGATCGAGGCGGCAGAACCAGCGATACGCCAAGTTCAAATGGACCTCTTCGCACAATCGGCGCTCTGACCTGATGCCAAAGCAATAGCCTACCAAAAGCATCCGGATCAGCAGCTCAGGATCAATCGAAGGGCGGCCCGTGTGGGTGTAGAACTCGGCCAAATACTGTCTAATGTCGCTCAGATCAACGAACCGATCAATCGACCGCAACAGGTGATCTTGCGGGACATGGTCTTCCAGAGAGAATTCGTAAAACAACGCAGCCTGAGCTTCTTGCTTCGGTCCCATCATCGCTCGATCCCCCAATCAATAAAGTAATTGAATGAGCGAAGGAGCATCCGATCAAACAGGAGTTATTCAACAAAATTCGCCCTGCTGTTGATCGACACGAACGGCCCAAACCGGACTTGGTTAAACTCGATATGCTGCGCTGATGCTACCAAGAGGCCATCATTTGGGAGTGGGGCATCCTTCTTAGGCTTAAAACGCACTCCAAAAACTCGACGCGGTTACCGTGTGCGAATTCAGGATGCTTCTGCTTCAAATGATATAGCGGTCCCAACTGCCATAGTGTTCCGCACTACGCTTCCCACGCGGTAAGCTGAGCGCTACCAAAGCGCTACCGGAGAGCACCCCGATCATACTGCCCGAGATGGTGCCGCCGTCCAAAAACCAAGGCGCTCCGATCAGCCATAATCCAAAGCCAATGTTCAGGAATCGTATCGGGCGCGCCACTTCGGCCCAAGCGATAACAGCAGTCGTCAGGACCAGTGCGCCAACCAAGTGATCACTGCCCGCCAGCGGCATGGCATTGCCAAAAATCGCGCGCGACAGCATCAGGAACAGACCGATGGCGGCGCTCACCCCCAGGGTCCAAGGCACGGTGACACCCCGCGCACTTTGCCGGGCAACCTCGCGCGGCGGCGCGTCGAAGCTCATGGTGCCGCCCTTGCTCGACCCCGGCAGCGCATCGCCCCGGAAAAACGCCCGCCAGAATGGGCGGCCGCGGCGGGTGTTCCAGACCATGAACTGAACCATCGCTACGATCTCATCCAAGGAGAACGGGATCATGATCAGCATCGCCGCTGCGGCGAGCAGACAGATCGTGCAATAGGTGCCAATTGCGATGGGCTGGATGATGATGAAATAGATACTTATCACCCCCAGTGGCCCCACCACGATGCCAAAAAGCGCCACCATCCACGGCATCGTGCGCCAGCGCAGGCGGCTGCCCATAACGCCCATGAGGATCTCAAACATATAGCTCATCGCGCCCAAGCCGCCGTCGGCGACGGGCCATGCTTTTGAGACATCCGACGTGACGATATATTCGCTGCCGTTGAGGCCCGACGGCGAGGAAAAGAACGGCTCCCAAATCCCTTCAACATGACCCAGCTGATAGGCCGAGAGAATGCGCGACAGCAGGAAACCAACCACTCCGAGCGCGATAATTGGCAGACGCTGGACATAGGTTGAGGGGCAATAGGTCCACCCCGGCGGGATGTCCCCGCCGTCCATCATGCCCTCTCGTGACATGCCGGGCATCATCGGGATCAGGATCGTCAATGCGATCACCAACGCGCCGATCAGCGTGTCATTCGCATAGACCGCCGGGTCCGGCGTCCAGAACACCAAGGGCGCGGCGAGCAGCCAAACTCCAAGCGCCGCGTTCGCCCATTGTGCCCAACCATTGCCGGGCTTCATCGAGATGAGGGCCAGCGCGGTGATGGCCAGCCCTGTAAACACGTTGTTCCACGCCGTCAGCCAACTGCGCAGTGACGCTGCCCAAAGCCCCCGGTCTTCGGTCACGCGCTGCACGGCAGCGCTAAACTCGGTTTGGTCAAATGTGCCGAAGACCGAGGGCGCGGTGGCGAGCCAGAGGCCCAATGCCGCGACCAGCCAATGCACCCAGAGCATTTGGAAATGCATCATGCGCATGTGTTTATCATGTTCGCGCACAGCGCTTTGCTGTTCGGCGGCACTCTCGTCTTTCGCCTCGGCAGCGGCCTCTTCTGCTGCCTGCTCCACCTTGGCCGCAGAGACCCGTGCGGCGTTCAGGCCGTTTTCCTCATACCAGTGATACGGATCGTCTTTCAGCTTTTGCAGCATATGCGGCGTGTCTTGGCGCAGGCTGTGCTCTGCGGTCCAGCCCAGATGTTCCTCGGCCTGCGACAGATCGAGTTCGTAGTGATCGCTGGAGATATCGACCATCCAAGCGCGGATGAACGCGTCTTCGCCAAAAATGCGGTTCTCCGCCCATGCCCCCAGTTTCGCGACCGCAGGCGGGACGTTCCACGTCACCCAATCTTCGCCATGCAACTCACGCCCGATTAACCGCTGCAGGTCGCCAAAGGGGACCGGCTTAGCCTCACCCAGCAGCACGGGGAAGACATCCGGCAGGGAGTGGCGGCGGTCGACGATGCGTTCGATGGCGTCGAGCAGATCGTCGAGATGTAAAAACGCCTGACCGCGGGACAAGTCACCGGGATAGACTTTACCGCTCAGACGTTTTTCGTAGATGCGGGATATTTGGTGGGCGAGAAAGGTCGAATGCCCCTCGTCATCATAGATGCCAGCGGGGCGCATGAGGACGAGTTTCTCATCGCCCTTTTCCTCGCTCAACATCGCCTCGGTGCGGATTTTCGAGGCGCGGTAGGGCAGCTTAGGGTCGAAGGGCGCGTCTTCGTCTATCGGCTCGCCGGGCGTGGTGGGCGCATGCGCCAGCATGGTGGAAGTGAAAATGAATTGCTCCAAATCGAAGTCCTGCAGCCCTTTCAGCAGCCGCTTACTTCCCTCCACCGTCACCGCGTCATAGGCCGGATCGTCCTCCCCGCTCAGATCAAAGAACGCCGCAAGATGGATGCAGGCAGCGATGCGGTCGCCGTAGGCCAAGCGCAGCCGGGCCAAGGCTTTGTCGACGCTGTCTTGGTCCGTGATGTCGAAACAGATGCATTCAGCCTGATGCGGCGGATGCGGGGGCGAGTTACGGTCGAGCCCGACAACGCGGTATTTCTCGTGCAACCGCTTGACGACCGCCGCGCCGAGATAGCCGCTTGACCCCGTTACGAGGACGACTGGCTTGTCAGACGTCTCCATGTCCCACCTCCCGTCTTACTTGCGCAGATATTTGACCAATGCCGCGATCGCCAGAACCAAAAGCACGATCACCAGAAGCCAGCCGACCCCCATGCCAAACATCATGCCGCCGCCCATCATATCACCGTCCATCATCGCTTTTCTCCTTGCGGTCCCACTTCGGAAATGAGGCTATAAAGGATTAACCACCCTCCTTCGCTGGAAGGTTCCAACATAGTTTACCCGATTGTCCCCAGAACCGGAAAAGCTTCTAACAGCCACCAAGAGAAGGCACTGAGCTGGCCCGTCATCATCGCGATCCCCATGAGGACCATGACCGCGCCCGCAACCTGATGGAGACGCCGCCCGACCGCACCAATCGTCCGCAAGCGGGCTGCAACCTGATCGGTAAAGGCGGCCACGATCAGAAACGGCACGCCAAGACCAGCCGAATAGATCGCCAACAGCCAAACGCCTTCCGATACCGTGGCGCTTGCCGCACTCGCCGTTAGGATTGCGCCGAGGATCGGTCCGATGCAGGGGGTCCAACCAAAGCCGAAGGCGAGACCCAGCACATAGGCCGCCACCGGCTGCCCGCCGGGAAGGTCGAGATTGAACCGCAGGTCACGTTCCATTGTTTGAATGCGCGCGGCCCCCAGCATGAACAACCCAAACAGGATCACGACCGCGCCCCCGATCAGGTTCAGCTCGAACCGCCAGCGGAAAAGTGACTGTCCTAATGCTGTGGCCGATGCACCGAGCGCCATGAAAATCGTTGAAAACCCCAACACGAAGCAGAAGCTCAGCCAAACCGCATTGCTACGGCTGCGCTCCGCGCCCGTGACACCGGTGTGCCCAGCGATATAGGAGACGTAGCCCGGCACCAGAGGCAAGACACAGGGCGAAACAAAGGAGATCGTTCCGGCCAGCAAGGCAGCGATCACCCCGAGGGAGGAGACATCAAACACCCGGCGCCCCCTTCCCCTTTGATAAGCGCCTGAGCGCACCGAAGTAAGCTGCGAAAGGCACGATGAGCCATTGCAACATCGGCGTCAGACCTGCGTCAATGAACGGGATGACTGGCATAATGTCGCGGTAGGCCCAAGCCTCGCGGACCTCAATGTTGAGCCATTCGCTAAAAATCGTATAGCCTAATCCAATCGCAAGCATCGCGCCAAAGACGGGATAGATCCGCGCCTGCGGCCATGCGCCTGTGCCAAAGAAAAACAGTGCGAGCAGAAGGCTGCTCATGGCGATCAGCAGGTCGCCTCCGGTGCAATGAACCACGGCAAAGACGATCTCGCCCCATGTCCCCTCAACCCAAATCGTGTAGAGCGGAATATGGGCCACCTCCCAAAGAAGGTGCCCCAGCAGCGTGAACAAAGTAAAGCGGCGCAGGGCGGTGAGCCAATGCGGCCTGTCCAACAGTTGGCTTGTCATTGAAACCACCCCGTTACGCGCTGCCAAAAACCGGGTTCGGCATGGGGCCGCTGGTGCGTCAGTCCGTTGATGTAAAGCACGAGGTTGGTCGGCTCGAAATCTGCGCCGTGAAATATACCGACTTGCGCGCCCTCGCGGTTGAGCAAATGCACCATTGGGGCTTCGTCTGTCCGGGCGCTCGCGGCGGCAAAGGCATCCACCGTGTCGCCAAGACGCTCGGCGTCGGACAATTGCGCAGATGTCCAGTTCGGCTCTGCCGGGGTCACAGAGGCCGTATCGCGCAGAGTGACGAAGACAACCATTTCGCGCATCGCGCTTGCATTGAGCGCAGAGAGCGTTTCTCCAAGCTGTTCCTGCTGCGCGTCACAGGGGCTGCCGCAAGCGTCGGGGGCAAAACTCAGCACCGTGATCTTGCCTTTCAGAGCCTCCAGAGACCCTGTGTCCCCGTCTGGCGCCACCCATGTCAACGCCGGCGCCCCTCGCGCTGCGATGGGTTCAAACGCGGCTTCCTTATCCGCCATCGCCTGGTTCAGGTTCTCGCCGGGGTGGTTCGCAAAGGCGGGTGCCGCAGTCAGCAGGGACACGGCACATATGCGCGCGGCTGGCGCTGCGCAGCGGGCTGGCGAAGGGAATCTCAGGGTCATTGGTTTCTCTTATTTTTTGCGATGCGCATGGAAATCTGTTCGGCCATTTCCTCGGCAGGTTGCGCGCTTTCAAGAAAGACAGCATCGAACCGACCATCCGGAGCCATCAGGTAAATGTGGCCCGCATGGGCCATGATGTAGCCGTCCGGGGCATCCTCGTTCGAGAGCCTCTCATGGTAGACCTTAAAAGCCTCCGCCGTCGCAGCCACCTGCGCTTTGTTCCCCGTCAGTCCGATCAACTGAGGATGAAAGTTGGCAACATAGTCTTCGAGAACCTCAGGCGTGTCACGCTCTGGGTCCACGGTCACAAACAACGGGGCAACTTGGCTTGCGTCCGACCCAAGCTGATCAAGCACGCTGCCCATATAGGCCAAGGTAGTGGGACAGATGTCAGGGCAATGGGTGAAGCCGAAGAATACAAGCTGCCAGCGACCTTTGTAAGCTTCCTGCGTGACGGGCTGCCCGTCGTGGTTGATCAAAGTAAATTCAGAGCGAATATCCGCGTCGCCGCGATAGACGGGCTGATGGGAGGGGATATGTCCGGGCCGCATCATTGCGAAACCTGCAAGGGCAACGGCGGCGGCGATCGCGGCGGTCCAAAGGACAATGCGAAGCCGACTGTGGGTCGGGGTGATCTTTGTCATAGTCTGTCTTTCAATCGAGGGGTCCGCCCGCCGCTTGGACGGGCGAACCAAGAGCATCAGCCTTTTTGATCATCGGAATGATGCGTTTCCATATGCGCCTTCATGGACTGCATCATCTTGTTGCAGTTCTCCATCATCGGCCCCATCTCGGCCATCATCTTCATCATAGGCATCATACCTTCCATGCCCTCCATACCTTCCATCCCCTTCATGTCAGCCATGTCGCCTTTCATATGTTGGCCCTCGGCCATGGGCATATCGCCCGTTTCGGCTTTTGCCTCCTGCGCCTGCGCGAAAGAGGCGGCAAACATAAAGCCTGTCAGGGCTGCGGTGGTAAGTTTCACTGTATAAGTCATGTCGGTTCCTTTTGATTGAGGGTCAGTCTGTCGGGGCGTCCGGCTTTGCCACCGGATCGTTTTTGGCGCAGCCAGAGCCGCCGCGCATGCACAGCCCCAAAGCGCACATGGCGGCACAAGGGGCGAGGCTAAGAAGCAAGGGCGCGGCCCCCACGGCGGTCAGCCAGTCCCAATTCAATGCAGCACCGCCACCGATAGCGGCAAAGCCGGTCAGCATTAGAGTTTGGCGCCGCGCGGGCATGGGAATTGCGAATGAGGGCCGGTTTGCTTTTGAGGTTTGGGTCACTATTGGGTTCATCCTTTTGTAATGACGCGTTGGATTTGGGAAATGGCCGCCGGGCTGTCCCAAGCGGCGGGGCCGACCTTGCGAGCGACCTCGTGGCCTTGGGGGTTGACCAGCAGTGTCGTGGGCAGGCCGACAACGCCGAAAGCCATCATCGCCCGTAACTGGTCCGCCAGATAAAGATCGAGATGCGTGATGCCGATCTCGGCATAGAAATCGCGCACAATGTCGAACCCGCCCTTGTCGATTGAGAGTGCGAGAACGTGAAACTCCGCCCCACCCAATCGCGCCTGAAGCCGATCAAGGGTGGGCATTTCATGACGGCAGGGAGGGCACCACGTCGCCCAGATATTGAGCAACACCGTCCGGCCACTAAAGTCCGCCAAAGTTAGGCTCCGCCCTGCCCCATCCGTGATGGGCGGCGACAGCATTGGCAGGGGCTTTTGATGTTCCGCCATCACGGTGCGCGCCGCGACTGGCGAAGCCCCAAGCGCCAATGCGCCGCTCAGAAACCCACGCCGCTTCATGCGTTCTGCTCCTGTTGCAAACGCCGCACCACGGGAAGGATATCTTCCTCCAGCGAACGTCGATTGAACGGGCCAACATGTTTGTAAGCGATGCGCCCTTTGGCATCGATCACAAAGGTTTCCGGCACGCCGTAAACGCCCCAGTCAATCGCAGTCCGGCCAGAGCTGTCGGCACCGATCCGGTCATAAGGATCGCCGAGTTCCGCAAGGAACCTGCGGGCGGCGGCGGGCTTGTCTTTGAGGTTGATGCCGTGGATCGGCACGCTGTCGGTTTGGGCCAGTTCCACCAGTAGTGGCATCTCAACCCGACAAGGCACGCACCACGAAGCCCAGACATTCACGAGGGACACTTCGCCGCGCAGATCAGCCGCCGATAGCCCCTTCCCGCGCCCTTCGATGGGCGGCAGGTTAAACGCGGGAATGTCCCGGCCGATCATCGTGCTGGGCAGGCCATCGTCGTTGTTGAACAGACCCCAGAGGAACGCCGCCGCGATGGCCCCAAAGACCATCGCAGGCAGAGCTGCGATGAACAGCGACCACCGTGGTTTGCGGACAGGCTGTCTGTCCTTGCTCATGTTCCGCCCTCATCCTTAGCGGTGACTTCAGCCTGAAAGCCGCGCTCCCGCTCGGGCCAGGTGCTTTTGATGTAGCCAAGGATTGCCGTGATTTCGGCCTCGCTCAGGATACCGTCGAACACCGGCATGTCACTCTCATAGCCGGGGACGACCGAAGCCAGACCGTTCTTGGTAATATCGAAAAGCTGCTGATCCGCATGGTGCCACGTATGGCCCGTTTCATCATGTGGCGGCGCAGGCATGCGGCCATTATCGAGCCGCCTGCGCCAGTCCGGCTGGCCTTCGAGATCGGCGCCGTGGCAAGAGGCGCAGTTCTCCGCATAGAGCCCCGCGCCAATCTCGATCATCTCTGCATCCACGGGCACGCCGAGCACGGCGAGCGCCGGGGGGCTGTCCTCCTTCCCCCCGGCCCAAACTGCGACCGCCGCCGCGCCCGCGATGCCGATCATGGCTGTCAGACCCAACCGGTTCATGCGGGCCGCCGCAGATATTTGACCAAGGCCAGTGCGCCCAGCACCAGCACCGCCAGCACCAAGAGAAAGAGCACGCCACAGGCGATCATCATTCCGACCGACATTGGCCCATTCATCATAGTTCCGTTCATCATGTTCATCGTTCCAACCTCATTCATTTGAATACACGGCCACGCCGTCCTCACCGAAAGCATAGGTTTTGAGCGTGCCGCTCTTGCCTGCCATGCCGGGCGCGTTTTGGGGCATACCGGGCAGCGTGATACCGGTGACCTCGGGGCGCTCGGATGTCAGACGCTGGATAATCTCAACAGGCACCAGACCGCTGACGTAATAGCCATCGACCTCGGCAAGGTGGCACCCCAGCCCCTGTTCCGGCACGCCGACCTCAACCGAGCGTTTGTCAAAATCCCGGTCGTCGATGCGGGTCACGTGATAGCCGTTCTCTTCGGCATAGTCGGCATAGGCATCGCAGCAGCCACAGGACGGGTCGCGCCAGATGGTCATTTGGCGATCTGCCGGGACGGTGCTTGCCACATTGTCGGTGGGCGCCGATTTGTCGTTTTCCGCCATGCCGAAGGTGGCAAAACCGATGATACCGGCGGCGGTCAGGGCCGCGGCCGCGCCGAGGGTGAATTTGCTGTTCATGTCTGGTCTCCGTGAGGGATATTGATGGGGTCAAAGGTCAGGCCGCCATCGCGGCTGACCGAAAGAATGCCGTCGCGAACGGCGGCAAGGTTTTTAGGGTCGGCAGGATCGACAGCCAGCGCGTCGATCCTTCCCGGCGCGGCACGCGTCCAATTCACGCCTGCGTCTGTCGAGGTCCAAAGGCCAGTCGCCAGGCCAGCGTAGAGCCGTTCAGGCGCTTTGGGGGAGAGTGCCAAATGGGTGATCGGCAGGCCTTCGGGCAGAGGTTTGGCAGGTGGCGGCGTTTTACCCGCAGCCAGCGCATCCATCGCATCGCCCGCGGTCACATCCTGCCACCGGCAAAAGCAATCCGGCACGCGGGTCAGCCCGGCGTCGGTCCCAGCATAGAGCCAGATGCCGCCCATGCCAGTCGGATTGCCCACAGAGACGAGCGTCAACACCTCGCGTTCGGCCCCATCGAGATAAGGCCGGTCCATGACGAATTCCCAGCTTTCGCCCGCGTCTTTGCTGCGCCAAAGCCCGTCATCCGCAAGGGCGGCATAGAGCATATCCGGCTCAAGCGCGGCCTGGGTGAGCGCGGTGACGCGGGTTGCCGGCAGGCCCGCGCTGGCGTCTGCCCATGTGCGCCCCCATCCCGGCTGCGCATAAGGCCGACAGGATCAACTGCCGCGAACAAAGTGCCCGGAGTCTCTGGATGGCTGGTGATCGCGGTGATTGATCGCTCCAACGACACATGCTGGATGTCGCTTGGGGCGGGCACGCGCCAAAGCTTGCGCTTTGAAGCCACAACAAGTGCATCGCCGTCATACTGAAGGGCGCGGATCGACTCCCCCGTTGTTGTTGCGAGGGAGACATGAGGTAGGATCAGCGTCGCCCCAACTGTGGCAAGCCCGCCGGACAGCACACGCCTGCGCGACATATCGCGCGGTGGATGAATAGACATAAAGGTCGTTCCCGAAAGTGACAGATAAGGTCGAGCGTGTCGCTGCGCAGTGGCAGCAAACGTCGCGAAACCGGGCCGTCACCCTTCGATGCGGCCGGTCAACTTAGGGAGGTGGTTCGCGGTGGGAAAGGGTCAGACCCGAGATCAATCCCGGCGAGGCCAAGATCCCCGGGCACAGGCGCGAAGAAACGCTGCACGCTCTCGGGTTGGGACTGAAGCAACTGCGACATCACAAAGACAGATGCCGTGCAATCAATGTCGCACACCACCTCACCCTGATCTTCTTGCAAGCAAGCTGTGCAGCTATCGTCCTCCTCCATCGTTGCGGATGCGGTCAAACCTGACATCTGCAAGGACATGTTCGCCGCCGCCAAATCATGCGCCAATATGCCCGTCAAAAGAACGAGCGAGAGGCAGAATGTGGCAAGGCGAAGCAGGATGCGCATGGCACTGATATAGGAACCCGATGCGGTGCTGTCGATCCCCTCACCAGAAAGTGAGGGTGCGCAAAACGCCGCACGCCCGTAGATCAGCAAGACACAGCGCATTGCGATGCGCCTCAGCGGTCGTCGTGCGACGTCCCATCGTTGTGCTCAGCATCTGTGCCAGCGCGCGTCGGGCCGCCCTCATGCCCAAACAACGCGGCATCCTGATGGGCATTTGCGGAGGTTTCAAACTCAAGGCTTGAATGGGTGATGCCAAAGTCATCCGCGAGCATTTTCTTGACCGCTTGCTTCACAGCATCAAGGTCCCTCCAATCTTGCCCCTCCAACACCACATGGCAATCAAGCGCCACCTCATGCTCTTGCATCTGCCAAAGATGAACATGGTGCACGTCCCAGACGCCAGCGACCTTGGTCATCGCCTCAACCACTGCCTCTGCATCCATGTAGGGCGGGCTGCCCAGCATCAACATACGGATCGGACCTCCGATCTCAGTGAGTGCCAGATAAAGGATATAAAGCGCGATACCGATGGTGATCGCCGGATCAACCCAACGCAGATCGTAAAGGATGATGAGTGTGCCGCCAATAATCACCGCGACCGAGGCCAGCGCGTCGGACAGGTTGTGCAAGAACAGCGCCCTGATGTTCACGCTACCCTTCTGCATCGAATAGGTCAGCAGCGCCGTCAGCGTATCAACCACCAGCGCAACAGCGCCCAGAATGACCACCGTCCAACCCGCCACCTGAGGCGGATCAATCATGCGCATTCCACCCTCGTAGATCAGATAGACCCCGACAAGAATGAGCGTGGTGTAGTTGATCAGAGCGGCAACGATTTCGATCCGGCCATAGCCAAAGGTCATCCGCGCATCTGCCGGCCTCCGTGCAATTTTGCGGGCGACAAAAGCGATGACCAATGAGGCCATGTCCGAAAAATTGTGAAGCGCGTCCGCGATTAGGGCGAGCGACCCCGCGAAAACACCGCCCACGATCTGCACCACCGTTAGAAGGGCATTCGCCCAGATGGCCAGTGATACTCTGCGGTCCCCGCTTTCGGGATCAATATGAGCGTGGTCATGTGCCATTGGGTGTCCCTATCGTCCTTTGAGGATCAAAACGCGGTGCGTACCGCGTTTTGAAGTCGTATCAGCGTCTGCAAAAGACACTTCGCCCACGGGCGTAGTCAGCTTCGTTTCAAGCCTGGTCAGCAGCAGCCCGAGCGTTTTTCGGCGCGTGAAACCTTCTGCACCAATTCTGCGGTTTCCTTACCGTCGGCTTCCCGCGCCACATCGGCCTGTGCGACGATCCCGCAGCATTTTCCGGCGTCGTCAGTCACCACCGTGCGCCGCACCTGCTTCTCTTCCATCTTGTTGCAGCAACTTTCGACATCTTCGTCGGGCGCAGCGGTTAGCACGTCTTTCGACATAACATCAGACACGCGTGTGTCGGTGCCTTTTCCCTGCGCAACCGCACCGCAGCAGATGTCGCGGTCCGTCACGATGCCAACCGGCTCACCGGCGTCATTCACCACCGGAATAGAACCGACCGACTTGTCATCCATCAGCTTCGCTGCCTCCTGAACCGAGGCGTCGGGTCCGCAGCAGGTGGGGTTGCTCGTCATGATTTCTTGAACTTGCATGATCTTACTCCTTGATTGGGTAACATGGTCAAAACCCGAAGACTGACATGCAAGTTCCTGTTGGCACGTCGCCCGGCAATTCTCAGCGCACGACCCTATGCAGCCTCGTAGCTTGTAAACACCTCGCTGCTGCCATCATGGGCAATCAGATAGACCTCATAGGCGTCGCGCTCACTCTCCGGTCCCATCCCCGGCGAGCCATAGGGCATCCCCGGCACGGCGAGGCCGATGGCATCCGGGCGCTCGGCCAGCAGTTTGCGGATATCGGCGGGCGAGACGTGACCTTCGATCATATAGCCCTCGATCTTTCCGGTGTGGCAAGAGGCCATGCTTTGCGGGATGCCGTTGTCTTGCTTGTATTTGATCAAGAGCGTTCCCAAGCTGCGTTCCGTCGTCACAGCAAAACCCTCGTTCTCCAAAATCTCGATCCACGCCGAACAGCAGCCGCAGTTGGGGTCTTTCATCACGTGGATGGCAGGCTTTTCTTCGGCTCGTGCCGCGAAGGGGGCGGTGGCCGCAAAGCTCGCGGAACAGGCCAGCAGGCTGCGTCGTGTGAGGGTCATGTGAAATCCTTCCAAAGGTTCAAACTGTCGTTTCGTTAGTTGCATGTGTTGTAGGGCGGCAACCGGGCGCGGCCAACCGCTCAGCGGTGGTTGGCCGGAAAAACAGCAGACGCAGGGCATTGAGCGTCACAAGAACGGTTGCCCCGGTATCCGCCAAAATCGCAATCCAGAGGCCGGTGATGCCGAGCACCGTGGTGACAAGAAACACGGCCTTCAGCCCGAGCGCTATGGCGATGTTCTGCCGGATATTGCCCATCGCGGCGCGGGCGAGGCGGATCTGGCCGGGCACATCTGTCACCCGGTCACGCAGGATCGCCGCATCCGCAGTTTCCAGCGCTACATCTGTGCCGGAGCCCATTGCGACGCCCACATGGGCTGCGGCCAATGCCGGGGCATCATTGATGCCGTCGCCGATCATCATGACCTTCGCCTCAGCCGTGAGGTTTTGAATGGCCGCGACCTTATCCTCCGGCATCAATTCAGCGCGGTGGTCGATGCCCAGCCCTTCGGCGATGGCCGCAGCGGTGCGCCGATTATCCCCGGTGAGCATCACCGATGAAATGCCAAGGGCGTGCAACTGCGCCACTGCCTCTGCCGCATCGGCGCGGGGTTCATCGCGCAGGGCGATGAGGCCTTGGGCTTCGTTGTCGCGCAAGACAATCACCACGGTTTTGCCCTGCGCTTCGAGCGTCTCGACTTCAGCGCGCAAAGTCGCTGACAGCGCCCCGCGTTCTGCCGCCAAACGGGGGGAGCCGATGCAGATGGTTGCCCCCGCGATCACCGCCTCGGCTCCTTTGCCGGGCAAGGCGCGGGACTGTGTCGCGACGGCAGAGTCGATCCCACGCGCCTCAGCCGCGCCGCAAATGGCCTGACCAAGAGGATGGCTCGCGCCGTTCTCAACTCCGGCGGCGAGGGCCAGAAGATCGGCTTCCTTGCCCACAAGCACCTGCACGTCAGTCACCCGCGGCTTGCCATGGGTTAGCGTTCCGGTCTTATCAAAGGCTACATGGGTGACCCGCGCCGCCGCTTCGATCACCGCGCCGCCCTTCAGCAGCAACCCGTTGCGCGCCCCGGTAGACAGGGCCGAGGTGATCGACGCAGGCACCGAGATCACCAGCGCGCAGGGGCAGCCGATCAGCAGCAAGGCCAGCGCCCGATAGACCCATTCGCCCCAAGCGCCCCCGAAGGCAAGCGGCGGCACCACGGCCACCAAGGCGGCCATGCCGACCACGGCAGGCATATAGGCGCGGCTGAACCGATCGATGAAACGCTCGGTCGGCGCACGGGCGCTCTCGGCTTCTTCCACCAAGCGCACAATGCGGGCGATGGTGTTGTCCGCGGCGGGTTTAGTGACGCGCACGCGCAGCAAGGATTCTGTGTTGATCGATCCGGCAAAGACATCCGCACCCGGCTCTTTAAGGCGCGGCACGCTTTCGCCCGTTACAGGGCTTTCGTCGACGCCTGAAGTGCCGCTGACCACTTCTCCGTCACAGGGCACCCGGTCCCCGGGGCGGACCTGCACGATCTGCCCGACGCTGAGCGCCTCTGCCGCCACCTCCCGCGTCTCGTTGCCCACCTCAAGCCGCGCCGTTTTCGGCACCAGCTTGGTCAGCGCACGGATGCTGTTGCGTGCCTTCCCAGCAGAGACACCCTCCAGCAATTCGCCGACGGCAAAAAGAAAGACCACCAACGCGGCTTCTTCCGGCTCTCCGATCACGAGCGCACCGCTGGCGGCGATGGTCATGAGCATTTCGATGGTAAAGGGCATGCCCACCCGCGCCATGGCAAAGGCCCGGCGCGCGACGGGAATAAGCCCGATCAACGTGGCGATGACAAAGGCCCAGTGCGAAACCTCAGCCGGCAGGACAAGCCGCGAGGCCCATGCCATTGCGAGCAAAGCGCCGCTGCTGAGGACCAAGCGGCCCTTCGTGGTTTGATGCCAAGCGGGGTCTGCTGTCCCTTCAGGCGCAGGCTCCTGCGGCGTGGGCCCTGCCCCGCCGATCACCGCATCGTCCGGCAGAATGAAACCGCTCTTCGGCTTCTCTGCCTTCGCCCCCTTCGGAGAGATCCCAAAACCGATACCACGCACGGCTTTCTCGATCCGCTCGGGCGCGGTTTCATTCTCATCCAGCGTCAGACGCAGCCGCTCGGACATCAGCGCGACATCAACATCCGCGACCCCAGGCAAGCGCTCCACCGCGCCGCGCAACTTGGCCGCGCAGGCGCCGCAGTCCATCCCCGTGACGCGCCATTCCCGTTGTGCTGTGCTGCCCTCCGCCATCTCTGTTTCCAATCTGATTCACCTTCAGACGCAGAGATACGACCTACAGCAACTGTAGCTTCAAGCGCTTTTTTGAAATATTTTTTAGCCCAGCCAAACGTCGAGAAACAGCATAAGCACCAGCCCAATCGCCAAACCGAGCGTGGCCTTGTTCTGATGCCCGCTGCGATGAGTTTCGGGAATGATCTCATGGCTGATAACGAAAAGCATCGCCCCTGCGGCAAAGGCCAGCCCCCAAGGCAGCAACGGCTCAGACAGTGCGATGATCCCGGCGCCGAGCAGACCGCCGATAGGCTCAACCATCCCGGTGAGGGCTGCGATACCCCATGCGCGGCCTTTGGAGTAACCTTCGCCTAAGAGCGCCACCGCCACTGCGAGCCCTTCAGGTGCATTTTGCAACCCAATACCAAGCGCCAGTGGCGTGCCGCCCAATAGCCCATCCGCGCCGAAGCCCACACCAACGGCCAGACCTTCGGGGAAATTGTGGATCGTGATCGCAATGATGAAAAGCCACACCCGTCGAAGCGATGCCGCCGCTGGCCCCTCGCGGCCCGTCTTGAAGTGCTCATGCGGTAGAAGTTCGTTCATCAGCGCCACGGCCCCCATGCCGAGCAAGATCGCCACACAGACGATCGCGGCGGGCGCGGCCTCGCTGTCATACCGCAGTCCGGCTGCATCCAGTGCGGGGATGATGAGCGAAAAGAAAGACGCCGCCAGCATCACCCCGGCGGCAAACCCCAACGACAGGTCGCGCGTTGCCCGCGACGGGGTGCGCCCAAAGAGCACCGGCACGGCCCCCACGGCGGTCATAGCGCCCGCAGCCAGGCTGCCAAGAAATCCGAGCATCAAGGGTGACATCGTCTCCAAGGGGGAATCCTTCCTCAACATTTGCTATGTGCAGCCGTCAACGACGTAGTCCGCCTTGCCAGTTGGCCAAGCCTATGGGAAGGATCGTGCCCCGTCGACTTGCGCCAAACCACCGCGCAACCTACAGAGACTATAGGTTACAGGAGGATCAGACATGCTTGCAATCGGCACACTCGCAAAGCGCACTGGCACCAAAGTGCAGACGATCCGCTATTACGAGCAGATCGGCATTATGCCTGAACCCGGCCGGACCGAAGGCGGTCAGCGGCGCTATGGCGATGCCGAGTTGGACCGCCTCTCCTTCATCCGCCATTCCCGCCAGCTTGGCTTTTCGCTCGAGGCAATCCGGGAGTTACTGGACCTCTCTGACACGCCCGACCGATCCTGTGCGCAGGTCGATGCCATCGCCCAAAGGCAACTTCGCGAAGTCGAAGCGCGGCTGGTGCGGCTCGAAGCCCTCCGCGTTGAATTGCAGCGGATGATCGGTGCCTGCAATGCGGATCGGGTGGCCGATTGCCGCATTCTTGAGGTGCTCCGCGACCATGAGGAATGTCTTGCCGATCACGGGACCACCGCCTGATGCCTGCCGCCCTGCTCTATCCGCTTGCGGCATTGGCCGAGATCGTCGGGTGTTTCGCGGTCTGGGCGTGGTGGCGCGGCGCTTCGCCACTTTGGCCGGTGCCGGGTCTGCTGAGCTTGGCGCTGTTTGCGGGGTTGTTGGCCTTGGTTGAGGCAGGCTTCGCCGGGCGCGCTTTTGCGGCCTATGGCGGTATCTATATCGCGGCGTCGCTGGTGTGGATGTGGGCTGTGGAAGGGCAGCGGCCTTATCTTTGGGATGCGGCCGGGGCGGGTCTTTGTATTCTTGGCGCAGCGGTGATTATTCTCGCGCCCCGCGCCGGATAGGCTGCCGACCCTTCTGAAAGGACCGGCAGCCATGCGGTTTAGCTGGCGTCTTTGAATTCGTCGTATTCGCCGCGCACCTGAACGGTCACCGTCACCTCAGTCTTATCACGGTTGCGCCAGAACCAGCCGTGCTGACCTGCGAAACCGGCAGTGATCTCGCCCTCTTCACCTGTCGAGCCGCGGCCTTTGTAATAAGTCTCGGATTGGCCCGACCCATGGCCGTGCAGGTCAAAGTTCACGCGTCCTCCTTCGACCAACATGACGTATTCAGCGGTCTGACCTTCTTCCATCACCAACTTCCACTCGGCAGACTCGCCCGGTGCCAGCGTAAAGGTGATTTCATCGCGCCATTCTTGCGCGGGTTCAGACGGCACCTCTTCGGCATGGGCGGCCCCGACGAAGACGCTGAAGATATCATTCATCAGGCTGGATTGCTCTTGGGTCACAAGCGCGCCCTGCTCTTCCAGTGCCTTGATACGGTCCGCTTCCGCCTCTGCGGCAAGCTGGCTCTTGATCTCACCCATTTCGGCCAGACCGAGCACGCCGCCGATCCCCGTAGGGTCGATGTCGTATTCGGCGGGCAGCACCACGGTCACGAGGATCGCGACAGCGCTGGCCGCTGCAATGGCGGTTGAGCGGATGAGCTGCGCGGAGGTGGGCAATTCGTTGAGGCTTGGTTTTTCTGCGTTGAACATGTGGTTCTCCTATTTGTTTAAGCGGCTACGAAATAGCCGGTGATTTGAAGGCCCATGAGGATGAACCCCAGTGCCATCATGATGACGTTTGCTGTGTAGGCCTGGCGGAAGAAGTTGGGTGATCTCCGCCAGAAGCCCATGACGATAAGGATGATGGCAAGCGCCATCAGCTGGCCCAACTCCACGCCCACGTTGAACGCCAGAAGGTTGGCCAAAAGCCCATCCGGTGCGATCTCGTAGTCGAGAAGCTTGGTGGCCAGACCGGTGCCGTGGAAGAAGCCGAAGATCAGCGTTGCAACCTTGGTATTTGGCTGCACGCCGAACCAGCGCTGATAGGCGCCAAGGTTATCGAGTGCCTTGTAGACGACCGACAGGCCAATGATGGCGTCAACGATATAGGCGTTGATGCCCCAGCCGAACCAGACGCCGGCCAGCATCGTGGTCGAATGCCCGAACGCAAAGATACTGACATAGATGCCAACGTCTTTCATCTTGTAGAGAAAAAAGACGACGCCGAACAAAAACAGGATGTGGTCGTAGCCCGTCACCATGTGTTTGGCGCCGAGATACATGAAGGGAATGATGTTCACCCCCCAGATTTCCTGAATATAGCCCGCATCCCCGGGCGTGACATTATGCGCTAAGGCATAGCTTGCGCTCTGAATGAGCAAGGTAATTGTGACAAGGGACAGGATCGCGATCCGGCGTGCGCCAAAATCGGTCCAGCCCCGTGGGACTGTGTTCATGG
Organism: Sulfitobacter sp. OXR-159; assembly: GCF_034377145.1. Classification (NCBI taxonomy): domain Bacteria; kingdom Pseudomonadati; phylum Pseudomonadota; class Alphaproteobacteria; order Rhodobacterales; family Roseobacteraceae; genus Sulfitobacter; species Sulfitobacter sp. OXR-159. The sequence continues at coordinate 1,644,396 of NZ_CP139707.1, read as the reverse complement.
ATTGAACTCCGCGTATGTGATTTGTGAGGAATGGGAGTGCCAGTGGCGCGGCCAGTCACACGCGCGGCGGTCGTTCGATCAGGTAAACCCTTGAGGTGTTTGCAGAAGCAGCACGGATCCGCCATGCGGCCCTGTAGACCTCGACGGGTTGCGCGGCCAAGGCGCGGCCAAACACCACCGCTTGGCTATGATCATGGTCCGCACTGTCATGACTGTGCCCATGCATGGCCCAAGCAAGGTCTTCTTCTAACCCGTGAGAGTGCCCGTGATCCGCGATCATCTGTTCATGATCTTGAAGAACAACCGACACCGCAGGAACATGGGAGGAGGTCGGCACCACGGACCAGACAAGCACGGCCACACAGAGAAGCATCGCAAAAGCGGCTTGCCCAGTTGTCCGTAGAAAAGTCATCTGTCCTGTCTGCCCTCTCGTCAATCACGCGGCGCTTTTCGCCGTCTTGCTCTATCCCCCCAAGGGGGATACGGTCTTAGTATGTCAGACACCCATATTCATGCAAGTCATCCCGCCCTCATTGCTCGGCTGAAACGTGCCGATGGGCATCTGCGTGCGGTGATCGCGATGTTAGAGGCAGGCAAGCCTTGCGTCGACGTGGCGCAGCAGTTGCAAGCCGTTGAGAAGGCCGTGACCAACGCCAAGCGCGTTTTGATCCATGACCACATCGACCATTGCCTTGAGGTCGATGGCTCCGAGAGTGACCGCGCCGGGCTTAAGACCATCACCCGTTACCTCTGAGGGCATTATGCTGGGTGTTCTATCGGATCGAACCTACAGACACCTCTTCCTCGCCCAAGTTGTCGCGCTTCTTGGCACTGGCTTGGCAACGATGGCGCTTGGCTTGTTGGCTTACGATTTGTCGGGAGATCGGGCCGCGATGGTGCTCGGCACCGTTTTCACCATCAAGATGGTGGCCTATGTCGGCATCGCGCCGATTGCCGGCGCCTTTGCCGAGCGTCTGCCGCGCCGCGCTCTTTTGGTCACGTTGGACTTGGTGCGGGCGGCGGTGGCCTTGGCCCTCCCCTTCGTGACCGAGGTTTGGCAGATCTATATCCTGATTTTCTTCCTGCAATCAGCCTCAGCCGCCTTCACGCCGACATTCCAAGCGACAATCCCGGACGTGCTTCCGGAGGAAGATCGCTATGCCCGCGCGCTGTCGCTTTCGCGGCTGGCCTATGATCTGGAGAATACCATTTCGCCTGCGCTGGCCGCCGTTCTGTTGGCGGTGATGAGCTACAACGCGTTGTTTTTAGGAACTGTCGCGGGCTTTGTGGCCTCGGCCCTGCTGGTGGTCTCGGTTGTCCTCCCCAGCCCCAAGGCGACGGAACCGCGCGGGGTGTATGACCGCACCACGAGGGGCATTCGCATCTACCTTGCGACACCGCGTCTGCGCGGCATGCTGGGCCTCAGCTTGGCCGTGTCGAGCGCAGGTGCCATGGTGCTGGTCAATACGGTCGTTCTGGTGCGCGGGCAATTGGGGCTGAACGATACGGCGTTGGCCTGGACAATGTTCGCTTTCGGCGCAGGGAGCATGATCGCGGCACTTGCCCTGCCGAAGCTGCTGGACAGGATTCCCGATAGGCCCGTGATGCTGACGGGTGCTTGGCTGATGGTCGCGGCTCTGTTTGGGATCGCAGGGGGCATTATAGGTTTGGGCTTATCTTGGCCCCTCCTGCTGGCCATCTGGCTGCTCATCGGCCTGGGCAATTCTGCGGTTCTGACCCCATCAGGCCGTCTCTTGCGGCGATCGGCCCAACCGGAAGACCGACCCGCTGTATTTGCAGCGCAATTCGCGCTGTCTCATGCCTGCTGGCTGCTCACTTATCCTTTGGCAGGTTGGACCATGACCGCATTCGGAACGGTTCCAGCGCTGATACTGCTGGGGGGCCTGGCCGCGTGCGGGATCGTAGCAGCTCTGCGCTTTTGGCCCGCTGAACTGTCGGACAACGCGGGTGTGTCTCGCACGCAATTCTGAATATGACGGGCCGCACCGTATGGCGTTGCCACATCGCCCTCACACATCAGGGGTGTTTGCAGCGGCAGGAAGCAGGCGCGCCTGCGTTTGCTCGCCCAGCCAATTACGGATGAGCTCTGATCAGTCGACAGGCTCTTTCGTCGTGACCTTCGGGTCGAGTGCGCCGCCCGACGCTGGGCCGCGAACTTGCTGGATCAGCATGCGATCAAGCCAGAGGTCGCGGCGCGTGCGGAACTGCTCAATCCCTGTCTCCATCCCTTCATGCACCTTGGCGTGCTGGGCGACATATGTCCCCAGAAGATGGTCCCACCACGACAGGTTAAAGCCGTAATTCGAGTTGGTCTCACGTGGGGCGACGGAATGGTGAACACGGTGCATGTTAGGGGTTACCACAAAGAGGCCCAGTATCTGGTCCACCGGGCGCGGCAGGTTGATATTGGCGTGGTTGAACATCGCAGTCGCATTCAGGACCACCTCGAACAGCAGCACTGCCACGGCGGGCGGACCGAGGGCGGCGACTACCGCGAGCTTGATGCCCATTAAGATCAAAATTTCGATCGGGTGGAACCGCAACCCCGTTGTCGCGTCGAAGTCGAGATCGGCGTGATGCATGCGGTGCAGCCACCAGAGGCCGGGGACCGCGTGGAACATCACGTGCTGAAGGTAGATCGCTAGATCCAGAAGCAGCATTGAGGCGGCAATGGCCACCCAGACGGGCAAGGCAAAGTTATTAAAGAACCCCCAGCCCCGTTCCTCAGCCATGACGGCAAGGCCGACCGCTACGATCGGAAATGAGAGCCGCAAGATGATTGTGTCGACGGCCACCAGCGCGAGGTTGTTTGACCAACGGATCACCCTTGAGATTTCCCGCCGACGCCGCGGCGCCGCGACTTCCCACAGGGCCATAGCCACAAGCACACCCAGAAAGGCAGTAAGGCGGATAATGGGTTCGGCAGAAAGAAAGGCCTCAAACATGAAAAGGAGCATTCCGGATTGTCTAGCACAGACCTTCGGACGAATACGCCGCCGATCCATTCCCGGGCGCGCAATGTTACTTTGGCGGAGTTGGATGGAATTCTTCCTTCGCTGGCGCCAGATGCCAAAATCGTCGCCTATTGCTGCAGGCCATACTGCGTCTATGCCCACCAAGCCGTTGCTGTCCTGCGCGGGCACGGTCTTAACGCGCGAAGGCTTGAAGGCGGCATGCTAGAATGACGCGAAGATGGACGCCCGGTTGTTGTAGCTCAGAGATAAGCTGGCGTTGGAACCTTTATCATGAGAGACGCAAGCTGCTATTTGAGCAGTGAAAGACGAGGATTACCTTTGCTCTAATATTTAACACTTTCGCAAATATTCGCAGCTAAGCATGTTTTAAGGACAACTTTCGACTTAGCTATTGTAAACCTCCGGCGACGGCCGTCTGATCTCAGGCTCGATCCGATGGTAAGTCCGACCTTATGTCCGACTTTATCAACCGCCCTCAAATCGAAGTTCTGTCTGCTGCCGATGGTGAACGCCGCCGGCATTGGTCGGATGATGACAAACTGCGCATTGTGGAAGAAAGCTTTATTGGCCACCGTCAGGTGACAGCCACGGCGCGGCGACACGGCATTTGCCGGTCGCTTTTGACGACTTGGCGGCGGCAGTATCGAAACGGTGAGCTTGGGTCTTCTGGCTTTGTATCGTTCGCGCCGGTGACTGTGCCGAAGGAAGTTTCCGCGTCGCAGGCAAATCCGATCGATGCCATTCCATCTCCGGACTGTCGGGTTGAGGTAGCCCTTCCGAATGGGCGTCGACTCATCGTGCCGATCGGCGTGGAGTCCGAAGCGCTTGCTCGGATTCTGGCAGTGGTGGATCGGCAATGATCGCGTTTCCGGCGGGCGTGAAGGTGTGGATCGCAGGCGGCGTCACCGATATGCGGCGGGGCATGAACACGCTGGCGCTACAGGTGCAAGAAGGGCTCGGCCGCGATCCCCATGCGGGTGAGATATTTTGCTTCCGAGGTCGTAAGGGCGACCTCGTCAAGATCCTGTGGCATGATGGCGTGGGCATGTCGCTTTATCTAACGCGCCTGGAGGCAGGCAAGTTCATCTGGCCCGTGAGCCGGTCGGGCGAAGCGGTGCAGATATCGGCGGCGCAGTTAGGCTATCTTCTGGAGGGCATCGACTGGCGCAATCCTCGCTGGACACAACGCCCTGCAAAGGCTGGTTAATTCAGGCCAGAAAGCCTGTTTTTATTGGTGTTCCGCGGCCCCGGCTGGTAAATATCGGTCATGTCTAATGCCGCCTCTGAACTCGCCAAATTACGCGCTGCCCTGGCCGCCGCAGAGGCCCGTGCAGATGTTGCGGAAAGCGAGCTGGCGCAGGCCCGCGCGGTTGTCTCCTGCTCCGAGGCGATGATCCAAGAGCTCAAGCTCGAGATCGCCAAACTGCGCCGTGACAAATACGGTATCTCGTCAGAACGACGCGCCCGGCTGATCGATCAACTGGAACTGCAGCTTGAAGAGATGGAAGCGGCGGCCACCGAGGATGCCTTAGCCGCAGATCAAGCAAGCGAGAAAGCCAGCACGGTGCGCGCCTTCACGCGCCGCCATCCCGTGCGCAAGCCGTTCCCCGATCACCCGTTGCCCGGCAGTCGCTGCTTGCAGCGATGAGAGGGAGCCGCGCGAGCGGGTTGTTGTTGAGGCACCGGCCGCCTGTACTTGCTGTGGCTCGGACCGGATCGTGAAGATGGGCGAGGACATCACCGAGACGCTGGAGGTAATCCCACGTCAGTGGAAGGTGATCCAGACTGTGCGCGAGAAGTTCACTTGCCGGGCCTGCAAGAAGATTAGCCAGCCGCCGGCGCCGTTCCATGCGATTCCGCGCGGATGGGCCGGACCCAGCTTGATCGCAATGCTGATCTTCGAAAAATACGGACAGCACCAGCCGTTGAACCGGCAGGCAGAGCGCTTTGCGCGTGAAGGCGTTGATCTGAGCCTCTCCACGCTGGCAGACTTGGTCGGGCACGCGACTGTCGCCTTGCAGCCGATCCATGCCCTGATCGAAAGCCATGTGCGTGCCGCTCACCGCCTACATGGCGATGATACCACCGTGCCGCTTCTGGCGCGGGGCGGTGCAAAAAAGGCCCGGCTCTGGACCTACGTGCGTGATGATCGGCCATGGAATGGTGGCGCCCCACCAGCGGCGTTCTTCCGCTTCTCTCGAGATCGCGGCGCAACCAATCCCAATCAGCATCTGGCCGGATGGCAAGGTGTGCTGCAAGCCCCCTCTCATGGTTTGCAAGCAAACCACTGCCGGGCAATGGACGCCTATGGTGGATACAACGATCTCTATCGCGAAGACCGCGACGAGGGGCCCGTGACCAGTGCGTTGTGTTGGTCACATGCCCGCCGGAAGTTCTTCGAACTGGCCGACATTGCGGGCAACGTCCGCAAGGGCAAACCCGCCCATCAGATCTCGCCGGTCGCACTGGAAGCGGTGAAACGGATCGATGCCATCTTCGACATCGAGCGCGAGATCAATGGGCTGGATGCTGATGCCCGGCTCGTCGCCCGCCAGAACCTGTCCCGTCCCCTGGTGAACGGCCTCCACGACTGGCTGCAGGACGAGCGCGCGAAACTGTCCAGACACAACAAGGTGGCCAAGGCGATCAACTACATGTTTGAGAAGCGTGGCCGTTGGCAGGCCTTCACGGCATTCCTCGATGACGGGCATATCTGTCTGACGAATAATGCGGCCGAACGCGCTTTACGTGGCGTGGCACTGGGCAGAAAGTCGTGGCTCTTCGCAGGCTCAGAGCGCGGCGGTGAACGGGCTGCCGCCATGTATACCCTTATCGTCACCGCCAAAATGAATGACATCGATCCGCAGGCCTGGCTCGCCGATGTTCTCGCCCGGCTGCCCGACTTGCCCGTCTCGCGCGTGCATGAACTTCTGCCTTGGAACTGGAAAGCTCTATCCCTTCCGCAAGCAGCCTAACCATGCAGCTGAACAAGGTGTATTCCGTCAAGACAATCGACCGCGTCGCTGTCGAACTGGGCGAAACCGTCAATAAGATCTTTGATCGCCACCGGTATGGAAACCGAAGATGGTATAATCTGGGTCTACGGTCCCAGCGACGAAGGTGTCATCGCATTCACTCCAATCGGGATCGAAAACCTGCAAGAGCTCATCGAAATGGACCGTGATCGCGAGCGATGACCCTGCGAGCAGACTGAAGATCTGCTTGGCGATGCCGGGCTAATGAATGAGCTCAAGACCAAGCTTATGGAACGGATGCTCGGGGCTGAGCTGACGGCACAGCTGGGCTATGAAGACGGAAAGGATGCCCCGCCAGATCAGGCCAACCGTCGCAACCGCTCATCTGCTAAGAAATTGAAGGGGCAAGACGGCGAACTGCCTATCGCTGTGCCGCGGGACCGGGACGACCAGATACACAAAGTTTATGACACTCCCGTCGGGGCCGGTGCGGCCCGCTTCGAAATCGCCTTCGACTTTGGCTCATTTGGCCTCAGCTTGCGCCATAAGCCAAGCAAGACAGCTTCCCCGCAATCAACAAATCACCCACAACAGATTTTCGTCTGCTATGAACCAGGTGGCGGCACCTGGGGTATCGAACGGACTCCGGATCATTGAAATATCGTCCTCAACCGTCTTCTCCGATTTGCGAGTTTAGCGATTCCGAGATTCCGTCCGAAGAAACCAGTTTCGCCAGTCCGAGTAAGCTTATCTTGGGATGAAGGGGCCAACTGCGCTCGATGCTAAGGGCAGTCACTCCATTGACGATAGGGTTGAGAATGCGCAAAAGGAAATATCCTGGTCCGCCCCGGAGACGTTAAGGCCAACCCAAAGGATATCCTAAATGCGCATGCCCTGATGCCGTGCAGTCGCAGCTCGTAAAGGGCTTTGCGTGCAGTGATCTGCATTTTGCCTGCGACTGCCGGCCTGGCGATTGCGCACGGTCGATCGCAAAAAATAGGTTTTGATAAAGTTGTAAAAAGGATGGTGGTCCCAGCTGGATTCGAACCAGCGACCTCTCGCTTCGGAGGCGAGCACTCTATCCAGCTGAGCTATGGGACCATCTTTACAGAACGTTTCTGTGCAATTTCTGTGCGAAACCAGATTCGACGCTCTAATTTATATCTTACCTTTCAACGCGTTGCAACCTTAGCAATTCGCCTACGGAGGGCAGCGCTCTATCCAGCTGAGCTAAGGGTCCACTGAGGGGCGGTATAGCCAGAGCGGGCCGCCCCTGCAATGGGAAATCCGGGGGCTAGGGCGGCGAAATTGAGCTTAGGCGAAAAGATCATGCGCCAATTCAAGTGCGTCAACCAATGTGTCGACCTCGGCGCGGGTGTTATACATGCCAAAGGACGCGCGGCAGGTGGCAGATACCCCGAGATGCGCCATCAAAGGTGCCGCGCAATGGTGCCCGGCCCGCACCGCCACGCCCTTCTTGTCGAGCACGGTTGAAATGTCATGGGCATGGGCCGCGCCATCCAAGGTGAAGCTAAAGATGGCCGCCTTATCCGGTGTCGTACCCTGAAGGTTAAGCCAGTTCAGCCCACTGAGACGGGACACGGCGTAGTCGCGCAGATCATCTTCATGGGCGGCGATATTTTCCATTCCCAGGTCCATCATGAAATCCAGCGCCACGCCCAAGCCGATGGTGGCCACAATGCCGGGGGTGCCCGCCTCGAACATCATCGGCGGGTCGTTGTAGCTCACCGCGTCTTTGCTGACTTCGCGGATCATGTCGCCGCCCCCGATGAACGGACGCATTTCGGCCATCCGCTCGGACTTGATGTAGATCGCCCCTGAGCCCGAGGGGCCATAGAGTTTGTGCCCCGTGACGGCATAGAAATCACAGCCGATGTCTTGGACATCCACCGGCATATGCACCGCCCCCTGCGAGCCATCGACCAGCACCGGAACGCCTTTTTCATGCGCCGCTGCGGTGATGGATTTCACATCAACTTTGGTCCCCAAAACATTGGAAAGATGCGATATCGCAACCAGCTTGGTCTTTGGCCCGATGGCATCGATCACCGCCTGCGGGTCCAGCGCGCCGGTGGCGTCTACGTCGACCCATTTCAGCACCACGCCCTGCCGCTCGCGCAGGAAATGCCATGGCACGATATTGGCGTGATGCTCCATCACCGACAGGACGATCTCATCACCGGCCTGCATCCGCGGCATGGCCCAGCCATAGGCCACGGTGTTGATCCCCATAGTAGCACCGGTGTTGAGCACGATCTCATCTTCTGATCCGGCATTGAGAAACCGTGCAACGGTGCCGCGCACGCTTTCATATTTGTCGGTCGCCAGATTAGAAAGGTAGTGCAAGCCACGGTGAACATTGGAGTATTCATTCGCGTAGGCTTGGGTGATCGCATCGATCACCACCTGCGGCTTCTGCGCTGATGCACCATTGTCGAGATAGACCAGCGGCTTGCCGTTCACTTCGCGGCCGAGGATCGGAAACTGCGCCCGGACAGCATCAACGTTGAACATGTTTCAAACTCCTTGGGCGGTCAGCCCGATCAAAGACAGCAGGAGGCCAAGACCCAGCAAGACCCCAAGCGCGGCCCCTGCCAGCACAGCGGCGGCATGGAAGAGCCCCGGCAGATGCAGCAGTTCGGCCACGAAATTCAGCAGGATCCAAAGACCCCAAAAAGTAACGACGAAAGAAGCCAGCAGCGCCACCGGCGGCAGAGCCATGGTCAACAGCAGGATTCCCAATTGCGCGCAGAGCCGGAGCGCCTGCAACCAGACCACGGCCGCTAGAAGCGGGGCCGTCGCGCCCTGCCCGCCCAAGGCCCGGCCGACCCAAGACAGCGCATGAACATAGAGCACCATCAAACCGGCCAGCAGCGCAAAAAGCACCAGTGGCGATTGGAAATAACTCGGCAATGCGATGGCGGGCGGCGCGATCACGAACATCGCCGAGATCAACAGCGCGTTAAGCGCCGCGACCAAAGCGAGCGATGTCCAAATCACCTCGCGGCCCAAAGGTAGGGCCGCGATCATCCGCGCTGCGGCGCGGGGGCTGCGCAATGTGGTTTGCGCGAGTTGGATCAGGGCGGCGCTGTCCATCTCAGCCCCGCTGTGCCGCAAGCAAGCCTGCGATCCAGAACCAGAAGAATACGGCCAACCAGAGCACGCCGACGATCTGCGCCTGCACGCCCGGCCCGATAAAGCCAAGCGCGAGGCCCAGCAACAACAGGATTGGCGCGGAAGCGAGCAGCGACCAAACCAAGGTCAAGCGTACCGCGTAGCCAGTGAGCCGCTGCCCCGCGATGCGGCTGATCGCCCAGACCATCGCCGCCACGCCATAGAGCAGCATCGGCATCACGAAGATCCAGAAAAACGCGCTCCAATACTGGCGCACGGCCAGCGGTCCTTCGGGGTCAAGATGCGCCGCGCGGGCTTGATAAGGGGACAGGGCCACGAAAATCAGCAGCCCCGCCATGAGCGCGAACATCAGAACGCGCACCTCGTTACGGCCCTGCGCCAACAGCCCCGACATCACTTTGCCGGGGCCGCGATAGGTCGCAACGATATCGCTGGTGACAGCCATCAGCTGCTACGACGCTCCAACCACGCGCTGAGACGCCCGTTGATCTCTTCGCGCAGACCTTCGGCTTCGATCTCTTCCACCGCTTCGGCAAGGAAGGCCAGTGTCAGAAGGTCGGTCGCCTCGGCATGAGACACGCCGCGGGCGCGGAGGTAGAACAGCGCATCTTCGTCGATCGCACCAGAGGTCGAGCCATGCGAACAGGCCACGTCATCAGCGTAGATTTCCAGCTCAGGCTTGGCGAGGAACTGGCTGTCGCCGTCCAGCAAAAGCGACTGGCTGATCTGATAGCCATCGGTCTTCTGCGCGCCTTCCTTAACGAGGATTTTGCCTTGTAACACGCCAGTCGCACCGTTGCGCAGCACCTTCTTATAGACCTGACGGCTTTCGCAATTCACCGCGTCATGGGTGATGAAAACCGTGTCGTCATGATGGAAGTCACCATCGCCGACGCAGGCACCAGCCACATGGGCCGAGGCATCATCGCCGGTGAGTTCGATCACGCATTCGTTGCGCGTCAGCGCGCCGTTCACGGTAACGGTGAAGCTCTTGAACAGCGACTCGCTGCCAAGACGGGTGAAGACATGTGTTGCAGCCCGGCGCTCATGATCGCGACCCTGTGCACGGACATGGTGGAAGCGCGCGGTGTCGGCCACTTCAACCTCCATCACGGTGTTGAAGCGCGCGGCGGCGGGGCCGTTCTCCAAAAGGGTCACTTCGGCGTCTTTTTCGAGCTTCACGACGTGGTGCAACATCGCATCCGAAGTCTCTGATTTATGGGTGTAAACCAGATTGATCGGCTTGCTCACTTGACCGGTGACATGGATCAGCACCCCGTCACTCGCGAAGGCTGTATTCAGCGCGGCCAGTGGGCGTTGAACTGGCGTCTGGCCGTTCTTTTCCAGCGCACCATAGAGGTCACGCGCCCAATGCAGATCACTGTCCGCCGCCGCGAGCCGTTCGATGCTGACGCCTTCTAGCGACAGATCGTCGGAGGCTTCGGCGTCGAATTCACCGTCGACAAAGACGATACGCAGACGGTCGGTATCGTGGAAAAGCGGTGCCTCGCCGTGATCGAAAATCGCGGCAGGCTGCGCCTCGGGTTGCGTCAGCGTGTCGGGGCGGGTGAACTTCCAATATTCATCCCGGCGTTGCGGCAAGCCCATGGCACGGAGCCGCGCCAGCGCGTCCTCGCGCGCCGCCTGGGCCCAGCCACCCTGCGGCATGCTGAGCCGTGCGATCATCGCCTCGGTCGGGGTTTCTTGCAGTTTCGCTTCGGCCATTATGCCACCTCAGCGAGAATATCTGCGTAGCCGTTGTTCTCGACCTCAAGGGCAAGCTCAGGGCCACCGGTCTTGATGATGCGACCGTCGTGCATGATGTGCACAACATCGGGTTTGATGTGGTCCAAAAGACGCTGGTAGTGGGTGATGACAAGGAAACCACGGCCTTCGGTACGCAGGGCGTTCACACCTTCGGCGACGAGTTTCATGGCGTCGACGTCAAGACCCGAGTCGGTCTCATCGAGGATGCACATCTTTGGCTCAAGCATGGCCATCTGCAAGATTTCATTGCGTTTTTTCTCACCACCCGAGAAGCCCATGTTCACAGGCCGCTTCAGCATGTCAGCGTCGATCTTCAGATCCTTCGCCTTAGCGCGGATTTCCTTGAGGAAGTCTGCCGCCGACATTTCCTCTTCGCCGCGCGCTTTGCGCTGTGCGTTCACCGCGGTGCGCAGGAAGGTCATGTTGCCGACGCCTGGAATTTCAACGGGGTATTGGAAAGCAAGGAAAAGGCCCGCCGCGGCGCGCTCTTCGGGCTCCAAGTCCAGCAGGTCTTCGCCTTCGAGCGTGGCGGAGCCTTCGGTGACCTCGTAGCCGTCCTTGCCCGAGAGCACGTAGCTCAACGTCGACTTGCCCGAGCCGTTCGGCCCCATGATGGCGTGTACTTTGCCAGCTTCGACTTCCAGATCGACGCCTTTGAGGATCTGCTTGTCCTCTTCTTCCAGTTTCACCTGCAGGTTCTTGATGCTCAGCATTTCGGTCTCCTTCTGGCGCGCCTTGCGCCGCAATTCATGCTATTTCAGTGTTATCTCAGGGGCTTGCCCCTGCGTGTTAAAGTTCATGCCGCCCCCTCATGGGCACAGAGCGCGGCGGGAAAGTGTTCGATCAGCGCCGCGCGGCAGGTAGCAATACCGTCGTGATAGACCAGCGGCGCATCGGGTTTGCGGGCCGCCGGAATATCGGCCAAGGCGATCGGCACGCGCATGTCACGGCCCACCGAGGCGGCGTAGTCGTGGAACTTGAGCCGTCCCTGCCCTTCGGGTGCGACCCAAGTGTTCGCCACGCCGTAGGCATCCGCCGTGATCAGCCCGTGGAGGGATGAGGCAAAGACATGGGCACAGGATGCGATCGCGGCGCAGACATGCTCTACCGGGTCTCGCGGATCGATCAGCACATAGGCGCTGTCGGAGGCCACGAGGTCCAGCAGTTCGGGAGCATCGGCGAGCGTATGATGCGGCACGATGCCGTTCTTGTCGCCGCGCGGTGCATCGCTTGGCAGAACCTCATTCACCAGAAGCCCGGGGTCGCCGAAAGCGTCAGTCTCTACCCCCAAAAGCGCCGCGGTCACCGGACCGCGCAGCAATGCGATCTCGATGTTTTTCAAGAACGCACGGCCCCCTGCGGGACGCAGCAGACCGCTGCCCCAGATCACCGGCTTGGCCCCGTTGCGCGGCGTGTCGAAATTGCGCCGCACGATTTGCAAAAGCGAGCCAAGGCCAAAGATATCCGCCTCGTCCACCGACGCATGGGCCACCCGCCGCCCCGAGACATGGCTCAGGATCAGCGGGCTCAGCGCATCGCCGAAATTCGGCTGCGCCTTCCACCAATGCAGGCGGAGGGGGGTATGCGCCGCAGCAAGGCTCATCAGCCGACGGAGCCTTCCAGCGAAATAGCCACCAGCGCTTGCGCTTCCATGGCGAACTCCATCGGCAGGGCTTGCAGCACGTCCTTGCAGAACCCGTTCACAACCAGCGCCACGGCCTCTTCCTCGTCCATCCCGCGCGAGCGGCAGTAGAACATTTGATCGTCGTCCACCTTGGAGGTGGTCGCCTCATGCTCGACCCGGCTGCTGTTATTCTTGACCTCGATGTAAGGCACAGTATGCGCCCCACATTCCGAGCCGATCAACAAGCTGTCACACTGGGTATAGTTGCGCGATTCCTTGGCCTTGGGGTGCATCGACACGAGGCCCCGGTAGGTGTTCTGCGCCTTGCCCGCCGAGATGCCCTTGGACACGATGCGCGACTTGGTGCGCTTGCCGAGATGGATCATCTTGGTGCCGGTGTCGGCCTGCTGCATATTGTTGGCGATGGCGATGGAGTAGAACTCGCCTTGGCTGTCGTCGCCGCGCAGGATGCAGGAGGGGTATTTCCAAGTCACGGCAGAGCCGGTCTCGACCTGTGTCCACATCACCTTGGCGCGGTCGCCGCGGCAGTCGGCGCGTTTGGTCACGAAGTTATAGATGCCACCCTTGCCGTTTTCATCGCCGGGATACCAGTTCTGAACGGTGGAGTATTTCACCTCTGCATCTTCTTCGATGATGATCTCAACGACCGCCGCGTGCAGCTGCGACTCGTCACGCTGGGGCGCGGTGCAACCTTCAAGGTAGGACACGTAAGACCCCTTGTCGGCGATGATCAGCGTTCGCTCGAACTGGCCGGTGTTTTCCGCGTTAATGCGGAAGTAGGTCGACAGTTCCATCGGGCAGCGCACGCCCGGCGGCACGTAGACAAAGGAACCATCAGAAAAGACAGCAGAGTTCAGCGTGGCGTAGAAGTTGTCCGATACGGGCACAACCGAGCCGAGGTATTTTTTCACCAGTTCGGGATGCTCGCGGATCGCTTCGGAGATCGAACAAAAGATCACGCCAGCCTTTTTCAGTTCCTCTTGGAAAGTCGTCCCGACGGAAACGGAGTCAAAGACCGCGTCGACAGCCACTTTGCGGCCCTCGGCGGGGGCATCTTCGGCCCCTTCGACACCGGCAAGGATCATCTGCTCTTTCAGCGGGATGCCCAGTTTCTTGTAGGTTTCCAGCAGCTTGGGGTCCACGTCATCAAGCGACTTGGGCTTTTCGGCCATGCTTTTCGGACGGGCGTAGTAATACTGGTCCTGAAAGTCGATCTCTGGGTAATCGACCATCGCCCAGTCGGGCTCTTTCTTGGTCAACCAACGATCATAAGCCGCAAGGCGCCATTCAAGCATCCACTCGGGCTCTTCGTTCTTTTCCGAGATCAGCCGCACGATGTCCGGCGTCAGCCCCTTGGGGGCGTATTCCATCTCAATGTCCGTGGACCAGCCGTATTTGTATTTGCCGCCGACTTCGCGCACGGCATCCACGGTTTCCTGGTCGACGCCTTCCTTGACGCCATCATTCTCTTTCAGGGTCATATTTTCCAAGGTTTCAGTTCCTTTCCGTGGCGGCGCTCAGGCGGCCCGCGTTTCGTGCTTTTTCAGTTTGGCGGTCCAGCTTGTGGCGAACCGCAGGATATCTTCCCGGGTGGTGTTCAGGCCCAGCGACACCCGGATCGCGCTGGCGGCCTGTGTTTCATCAAAGCCCATGGCGCGCAACACGGCACTGGCGCGGACCTTGCCGCTGGAACAGGCCGATCCCGCCGAAATGGCAAAACCAGCGAGGTCCATCTGCATCACCTGGGTCTCGCCCTTCCAGCCGGGCGTAATGATGCATGAGGTGTTGGGCAGGCGCGCGGCGCCTTTCCCTACAAAAATAGTCAGACTTGTGGCATCCGCAAGGGTCGCTTCCAACAAATCACGCTGTTCGGCCACCTCTTCCCACCGCCCCGCAGAGACATCTGCCGCCGCCGCTTCTGCCGCTGCGCCAAAACCTGCGATGGCGGGGATATTTTCGGTCCCTGAGCGGCGCCCCATTTCTTGCCCGCCGCCGCGCAAAAGCGCGTGTTCGGCCAAATCAATGCCGCGCTTGATGATCAACGCGCCGATCCCCTTAGGCCCGCCCAGCTTATGCGCCGAGATGAGAATGAAATCCGCCCCCGACGTGGCCATTTTGAACCGCGTTTTGCCAAGGGCCTGCACCGCATCGACCAACACATAGGGGCTGCTCTCCATCGCCCAACATTGCTGCGCCAAGGGCATGGTTTGTTGCAGCACGCCGGTTTCGCTGTTGGCGGCCTGAAGGGCAACCAGATCAGCGCCCGCCGCAGTGGCCAGATCACCGTCCCAAACGCCATGCACGTCGACGCCCAAACGATCCGCCTGCCCCCATGAGAGCACCGCGTCATGCTCCACGGCGGATGTCACCATCCGCGCGCCCATCGCCGCCGCAAGCGCCGCCGCCTCTGTTGCACCGGAGGTAAAGATCACATCGACAGGATCGCACCCCACAAGCCCCGCCACCTGCACCCGCGCGCGTTCAACCACAGCCTTGGCCGCACGGCCCTCGGCATGGACCGAGGACGGGTTGCCGGGCAGGTCCATCGCCGCGATCATCGCCGCGCGCGCCTCCGCCCGCAGCGGCGTGGTCGCGTTATGGTCGAGGTAGACCCGCATCCTTCATCCTTTTCCAAATACCGCGGGGGTCCGGGGGCAGCGCCCCCGAAATCCCACATCGCCGCCCGCGCAGGCCACAGCGGCCAAAGCGCGTCCGCTGCCCAAAACCATCCTCACGTCTCATCCACCACGGCAAAGAGGGTCGGCACCGCCGGACAGGGGGCCAGTTCGTTATCCACCACATCCGACAGGCGGGTCTGGTGCAAAAAGACATAGACATGCGCGCTCAGGCCCTGCCAAAGCCGGTTGGTCAGCGATTGCGCTCGGCTGCCCGAAAGCCCGCCCGAGGCACCTGCCCCCTTGTGCATCGCATCCACCGTCTCATCCACCGCGGCAAGCACATCGACCACGCGAATATCCGTAGCCGGACGCCCCAAACGGTAGCCCCCGCCCGGCCCCCGGACAGAGGTTACCAGCTCGGCCCGCCGCAGCTTGACGAACAACTGTTCGAGATAGGGCAAAGACACCGACTGTCGCTCGGCAATGTCACCCAGTGACACCAACGTCCCCGCAGGCTGTAGGGCAATATCGGCCAAAGCGACCATCGCGTAGCGCCCTTTGGTGGATAGCTTCATCGTCTTACCCTCACTCGCCGTGCCATTTGATTGACGTGGGCGGCTTAAATGCCTAAGTCCAAAGACTGATCCACGCGACACTGCGCGGAACCAGATTAGAACCGTTCTAAGGTGGCCTAGCGAATTCGTCAACTATTCGCGGCGATCTTTGAACCCCCAGACAGGGACACCCATGCCCGAGGTTATTTTTCCCGGACCCGAAGGCCGCCTTGAAGGCCGCTACCACCCCCAAAAAGAACGTGACGCCCCGATTGCCATCGTGCTGCATCCGCATCCGCAGTTCGGCGGCACGATGAATCACAAGGTCGTCTATAACCTGCACTATGCGTTCTACAACATGGGTTTCACCGTGTTACGCTTTAACTTCCGCGGCGTGGGCCGCAGTCAGGGTGAATACGACCAAGGCATCGGCGAATTGTCCGACGCGGCCTCGGCGCTTGATTACCTGCAATCGATGAACAACAACTCCAAACATTGCTGGGTTGCGGGTTTCTCGTTTGGTGCGTGGATCGGCATGCAACTGCTGATGCGCAGGCCAGAGATCACCGGCTTTATCTCGGTCTCGCCGCCCGCGAATATGTATGACTTTTCGTTCCTCGCGCCCTGCCCGGCCTCAGGTCTTGTCATCAACGGCACCGCCGACCGCGTGGCGCCCCCTGCTGACACGACCAATCTGGTCAACAAGCTGCATGAGCAAAAAGGCATCACAATCACTCATCAGGAGATCGAAGGCGCCGGGCACTTCTTTGAAGAGCCGCATATGGACACGCTGATCACCTCGACCAGCGACTATGTGAAACGCCGCCTGACGGAATCCACCCGCTAATGGCGGACGCGGTCGTCCTCCAACTGGCCAACAAGCTTGCCGAGGAATGTCTCGCCGTGCAGGCCGAGACCGGTGAGGAGCGGCTGTTTATCGAAGTTGGCGAGGTGCTTGGCGCCTCGTCACAAACACTTGAAGAGGCCTTTTTGACGGCCATCCGTACGCGGATGGCCAATGACAAGGCGCGCGGTTTTCTTGCCCGCAAACTGCGCGATCATCGCGGCAAGGCAGGCGCATGACCGAGCGGCTCGACCAGCAGATCGCCTTTCTGAACGAGGCCGATAAGCTCAAGACCATCCTGCGCGGCACCACTCTGTGCGATGCTAGCCGGGCGGAGAATTCTGCCGAACATTCATGGCACCTGACTCTCTACGCGCTGGTGCTGGCCGATCAGGCCGGTCCAGAGGTGGACATCAACCGCGTCATCAAGATGCTGATCCTGCACGATCTTGTTGAGATCGACGCGGGCGACAATCCGATCTTCGGCGACTATGACGCCGCTGAAATGGAAGCCCAGGAACAAATCGCCGCCGACCGCATCTTTGGCCTGCTGCCCGCCGATCTGCGGGTCGCATTGCGCAGCATCTGGGAAGAGTTCGAAGCCGCCGAGAGCCCTTCGGCCCGCTTTGCCAAATCGCTCGACCGGTTCCAGCCCCCGATGCAAAACCTCGCCTCGGGCGGGGGCAGCTGGACCGATTACAATGTGTCGGAAGCGCAAATCGAAGAGAAGGTTGGCCGTAAAATCGCCATCGGCGCCCCCGCGCTTTGGTCCTACGCCCGAGCCCGTATCAGCAGCTTTTTCGCCGGGGTCGGCGCCTGATCGCGAGCTTCGGCATACCATGGTATACGATCTTTCTCTTTGGCCCCCGATAGGCTAAAGCACGGATAAACACATCCTCAACCAAAGGAATTCGTCATGTCGAAGATTAAGGTAGAAAACCCCATCGTCGAACTCGACGGCGATGAGATGACCCGGATCATCTGGGATTTCATTAAGAAAAAGCTGATTACCCCCTATCTTGACGTTGACCTGAAGTATTACGACCTTGGCATGGAAGTGCGGGACGAGACCGACGACCAGATCACCGTCGACGCGGCCCATGCCATTCGCGAGCATGGCGTCGGCGTGAAATGCGCCACCATCACCCCCGATGAGGCGCGGGTCGAAGAGTTTGGCCTCAAGCGGATGTACCGCAGCCCCAACGGCACCATCCGCAACATTCTGGGCGGCGTCATCTTTCGCGAGCCGATCATCTGCCGCAACGTGCCGCGCCTTGTACCAGGTTGGACCCAGCCGATCGTCGTGGGTCGCCATGCCTTTGGCGACCAGTACCGCGCCACCGATTTTCGTTTTCCCGGCAAGGGCAAGCTGACGATCAAGTTCGTCGGTGACGATGGGGAGACGATCGAGAAGGAAGTCTTCGACGCGCCCTCCGCCGGTGTCACCATGGCGATGTACAACCTCGACGATTCGATTCGTGACTTTGCGCGGGCATCCTTCAACTACGGTCTGAACCGCGGCTGGCCGGTGTATCTGTCGACCAAAAACACAATCCTCAAAGCCTATGACGGACGCTTCAAGGACCTGTTCCAAGAGATCTTTGACGCAGAATTCGCCGAGGATTTCAAAAAGAAAAACATCTGGTACGAACACCGCCTGATCGACGACATGGTCGCCTCGGCGATGAAATGGTCGGGCGGCTATGTCTGGGCCTGCAAGAACTACGACGGCGACGTGCAATCCGACACCGTGGCGCAGGGCTTTGGCTCGCTCGGGCTGATGACCTCCCAGTTGATGACCCCGGATGGCAAAATCGTGGAGGCCGAAGCCGCGCATGGCACCGTGACGCGCCACTACCGCCAGCACCAGAAGGGCGAAGAGACTTCGACCAACTCCATCGCCTCGATCTACGCGTGGACGGGCGGACTGAAGCACCGCGGCAAGCTGGACGATAACACGGCGCTGATCAATTTCGCCGAGACACTTGAGAAGGTTGTCGTCGATACGGTGGAATCGGGTTTCATGACCAAAGACCTTGCGCTGCTCGTGGGGCCGGATCAGGGCTGGCTGACGACCATGGGCTTCTTGGAGAAGGTAGACGAGAACCTGAACAAGGCGTTGGCTGGCTGAGTTAACTGGATTTGCGCCGAATGCGACGGGCCGCAGCGATGCGGCCCTTTTCTATTTTTGCGATCGCGCTTGCCACCCGGCCCGGAACCAAGCCGCATGCGCCGCGCCATCGCCTGCCCGCCCGTCACGCCGGAGGCGTGCCGCTATATATGGGCGCACATATGGTGCGACCGGGTAGGCGATTTGGCAAGGCTGGGTGCGACCACGCGGAAGCACATCACCGCTGAGCAATAAAGTGGCACGAGGCACCATCTGATCGCCGACCCACGGGCAGGCGTTGGCTCTCAGCCCCCTACTGCCCCCGGTTGTGCGTCCGGGCATAAAGCTTGGCGATAATCCCGCTCGCTGTCTTCTCGAACAGGCAGGGGATCAGCGCATGCACCAGCGCCGCACCCGCCGCCGCGAACAGCAGGCCCGAGAACTTAAGCGCGAAGGCCATATGCTCGAAAAACGTCTCCTCCACCTTTGCGGGGTGGTCGAGAAAAATGCGTGCGATCATGGGAATCTCCTGTCTTTACCTTTGCAGCACCTTAACCCAACCCCTTTGTGACGTTTTCTCAAATCCCACCCCGCAACCCCTTGCCGCTGAGAGGATTTCCCACCAAACTCCCACAATGACGACACTTGATGACATTGACCGCCGCATATTGGTCGAACTGCAACGCGACGCCAGCCAATCGCTCGAAGCGCTTGGGTCCGCTGTCCACCTTTCGCGCAACGCCTGCTGGCGCCGCATCCGCACGCTCGAGAAGGCAGGCGTGATCAAAAACCGCGTCACGCTCTTGGACGCCGCGAAACTTGACCTCGGCCTCAGCGTCTTCATTCAGGTGCGCACCAACGCCCATGCGCCCGATTGGTTGGACAAGTTCTCCAAGGCCACACAGGCCATGCCCGAAATTCTCGGCGTCTACCGGATGACCGGTGATCTGGACTATTTGATCCGGGCGCGGGTTCGGGATATGGCGGGGTATGATCGCCTTTATCAGGACCTGATCCGCCGGGTGCCGCTGTCGGATGTTTCGGCCAGTTTCGTGATGGAGGAAATCAAAGAAACCACCGAACTCCCTCTTTGAAGAAGGCGCGCCCCCATGCATTATCTGTGGCTCATCATCGCCGTGGTGGCGGAAACCCTTGGCACGACCGCCGTGCAGGCCTCGCATCAATTCACCCGGCTTTGGCCTTCGGTGGCGGTGGTGGTTTTCTACATGGTCTCTTTTTACTGCATGTCGCTAGCGCTGAAGGTCATGCCCGTCGGTATCGTCTATGCCTTTTGGGCGGGCCTCGGGATCGTGCTGATCGCGCTGATCGGCTTCGTGCTTTTCGGCCAACGGCTAGACCTGCCTGCTGTCCTTGGCCTTTTGCTGATCATTAGCGGCATTTTGGTCATCCATCTCTTCTCGAACAGCGCCACCCATTAAGGCCGTGGCGGCGGCACAGGTTCGCGCAGTAAGGGGTGCGTCACGGCATTAGGGCTAGCAATTGTAGCCAGAGCGCGGTATGGGCGGCGCAATTATACGCGCAGCTTCAGGTTGGCGCGTCCCTCCCCTATCCAAAGGCTAACTTAATGGACCTGCGCAACATCGCAATCATCGCTCACGTCGACCACGGCAAAACGACGCTGGTGGACGAGCTTCTGAAACAATCCGGCACCTATCGCGAAAACCAGGCGACCACCGAACGCGCCATGGACAGCAACGATCTTGAGCGCGAGCGCGGCATCACCATTTTCGCCAAGCCGACCTCGGTCGTCTGGAACAACACCCGCATCAACATCGTCGACACCCCCGGCCACGCCGACTTTGGCGGCGAAGTCGAGCGTATTCTGTCGATGGTCGACGGTGTGGTCCTGCTGGTGGATGCCGCCGAAGGCCCAATGCCGCAGACCAAATTTGTGACCTCCAAGGCGCTGAAGCTGGGCCTGCGCCCGATCGTCGTGCTGAACAAGGTCGACAAGCCAGATGCCGAGCCTGACCGTGCGCTCGACGAGTGCTTCGACCTTTTCGCTAGCTTGGATGCCACAGACGAGCAGCTTGAATTCCCGCATATGTATGCCTCGGGCCGTTCCGGCTGGGCGGATGCCGAACTCGACGGGCCGCGCAAAGACCTGAACGCGCTCTTTGATCTGATCCTTGAGCATGTCCCTGCCCCCAAGCAGATCGAGAATGCCGATAAGCCCTTCACCATGCTGGCCACCACGCTTGGCGGTGACCCTTTCCTGGGCCGTCTGCTGACCGGCCGTGTGGAAACCGGCACGTTGAAAGCTGGCCAGACACTCAAAGCCATGTCGCGTGATGGCACCCTGATCGAGAACTTCCGCTGCACCAAAATCCTCGCCTTCCGCGGGCTGGAGCAGACCGCCATCGACGTGGCCGAAGCCGGTGACATCGTCTCTATCGCGGGCATGACCAAGGCGACCGTGGCCGACACGCTGGCCGATGCCTCGGTGAACGAAGCGATCCCCGCCCAGCCGATCGACCCGCCGACCATCACAGTGACCTTTGGCATCAACGACAGCCCACTGGCAGGCCGTGACGGCAAAAAAGTGCAGTCGCGCGTGATCCGTGAGCGCCTGATGAAGGAAGCCGAATCCAACGTCGCGATCAAAATCTCCGACACACCGGGCGGCGACGCTTTCGAAGTGGCCGGTCGTGGCGAATTGCAGATGGGCGTTCTGATCGAAAACATGCGCCGCGAAGGTTTTGAGCTTTCGATCTCTCGCCCGCAGGTTCTCTTCCAAGAGATCGACGGCGTCCGCCATGAGCCCATCGAAGAAGCCACCATCGACGTGGATGACGAATACTCCGGCGCGGTCATCGAAAAGATCACCGGCACCCGCAAGGGTGAACTGGTCGAGATGAAACCAGCCGGTGCGGGCAAGACCCGCATCATCGCCCATGTCCCCTCGCGCGGGCTGATCGGCTACCACGGCGAATTCCTGACCGACACGCGCGGCACGGGCGTCATCAACCGCGTCTTCCACTCTTGGGCACCGCACAAAGGCACGATTCCGGGCCGTCGCGCGGGCGTTCTGATCTCCATGGAAAACGGCTCCTCGGTCGCTTTCGCCCTGTGGAACCTCGAAGAGCGTGGCAAGATGATGATCGGCGCACAGGCTGACGTTTACACCGGCATGATCATCGGTGAGCACAGCCGCGAAAACGATCTTGAAGTGAACCCACTGAAGGGCAAAAAGCTGACCAACGTGCGCGCCTCGGGCACCGACGAAGCGGTACGTTTGACCACGCCGATGACGCTGAGCCTTGAAGAAGCCATCGCCTATATCGACGACGATGAGCTTGTTGAAGTGACACCGAACGCGGTCCGCCTGCGCAAGCGTTACCTCGACCCGCATGAGCGCAAGCGCATGGCGAAAGCCAGCTAAGCCACGACTTTTACAAAATAAAAACGGCAGCGCATCCCAGGATGCGCTGCCGTTTTCACATCTGACGCCGGAAAAGCCGCAGGCCTTACCGATCGCTTTCCTCTTTGTCGATATGCCCGCGTTTCGCCAGACTAAGCGCGGCCAACAGGCAAAGGATGGCCCAGGCACCACCCCCAAGCCAGCCTGCCGCCACATCCGTCGGCCAATGCACCCCCATATAGACACGGCTGACCCCAACGAGCAGCGTGAGCAAGACGGCCACCGCCAGCGTATAGACCTTGAGCGCGCGGCGCGTCTGCGCCCGCGCCACCATCGCCCCTAGCGTGAGGTAAGCGACAGCCGCCATCATCGAATGCCCCGAAGGAAAGCTCGCCGTGTGGACCAATGACCCATGCGGAACAAGGTCCGGGCGCGGCCGGTCGAAGAACTCCTTGGCGATACTGCTCAAGACGATCCCCCCGCCAACAGTCGCAAAGATGTAGAGCGCGGTAGACCACCGTCGTTGCAGCAAGAAAAAGAGCGAGACCACAACGGTCGTTAGCACCAAAACTGCAACACCGCCCAAAGCTGTCAAATCACGGCCGATCTCTTCCACCCACCACGGGCCAATGGGATCCGACAGATCGCCCGGCGTGCGCAGGAACAATAGGATGTCACGGTCAAGATTGCTGGTGCTGCCTGCCACGACCTCTTCGGTGAGTTCGGCCAAGGTCCAAACGGCGATGACGGAAAGGCCCATGAGGGCCAAAGTGGTCACCTCCACGTGGCGGCGGCACCATTGGGCGAAAGCGGATAGTCGGTTGAGGTTCATATGGGTCAACCGCCTTTCGGGGCGAAGGTTCCCCCATCAACGCAAGACGCCCCACCTACTATTCAGGCGGGGCGCTTTACAATCATTCCTCGGTTTCGACGATCATCAATTCGCGTTCGGACGCGCCGCGCGCATGGCTCAACGCAGCTTGATAAGCATCGGAATGGTAACATTTTTCCGCTGTTTCAACATCGGGGAAACGCGCCACGACATTGCGCGGCCGTTCCTTGCCCTCAAGCTGAACGAAACGCCCGCCCCGCGCGATGAACTTGCCACCATGCGCTGCAATGGCCTCTGTGGCGCCGGCGGCGTATTTCTTATATGCCTCTTCGTCGGTGACGGTGACATGTGCAATCCAGAGTGCGCCCATGGGCCTTATCCTTTCAAGATGTTTTCAGCCGCGGCAATCGCCGCTTCTGCATTCTCTGCCGAGGCACCACCGCCCTGAGCCATGTCGGGCCGACCACCGCCGCCCTTACCGCCCAATTCGGCCACCGCCGCTTTGACCATGTCGACTGCCGAAACGCGATCTGTCAAATCCTGTGTCACGCCGCCCGCGACTGCAGCCTTGCCCCCGGTATCGGCGATCAGCAGCACCGCGCCAGAGCCCAGCTTGGCTTTATGCTCGTCCACCAGACCGGGTAGGTCTTTGCCTGTGATACCGCTGAGGACTTGGCCAATGAATTTGACGCCATTCACCTCACGCGCTTCGGGTGCGGCCGCACCGCCGCCCGACATCGCCAATTCGCGCCGCAGCTGCGCCACTTCGTTGGACAGGCTCCGGCGTTCGTCAAGCAGGGCGCGCACCCGTTCGGGCACGTCGCTGGTCGCTGTTTTCAACTCTGCCGCAACCCGGCTCAGCGCCGCTTCTTGCTCCCGCAGCCAAGCCAGAGCTTCGGTCCCGGTCAGCGCCTCGATCCGGCGCACCCCCGCGCTGCTGGCACTGTCCCCCAGCAGAACAAAAGCGCCAATATCCCCAGTCTGACGCACATGGGTACCGCCGCAAAGCTCAAGCGAATAGGTCGATTTGTCGCTTCCCTTGCCGGAACCTTCCAATTGACCCATCGAGACGACACGCACCTCATCACCATATTTCTCACCAAAAAGCGCCTGCGCCCCCATGGCCCGCGCGTCATCCGGCGTCATGATCCGCGTCTCCACCGGCGTGTTCTGGCGGATATAGTCATTCACCTCGCGCTCGACTTGGGTCAGTTCCTCCTGTGTCAGCCCTTTGGCATGCGAGAAATCAAACCGCAGACGGTCATGCGCGTTAAGCGAACCACGCTGCGACACATGATCCCCAAGCGCATTGCGCAGGGCCTCATGCAGCAAGTGCGTGGCCGAATGGTTGGCCCGGATGGCACTGCGCCGCAAACGATCAACCTCAAGAACACCCGTTTGACCCGGTTTCACCTCGCCTTCGACCACATGGCCGAAATGCACAAAGACACCTGCAGATTTGCGTGTGTCGGTCACATTCACGATACCGGTTTGCGTGCGGATCACCCCGGTGTCGCCGACCTGCCCGCCGCTTTCCGCATAATACGGCGTCTGATTCAGCGCGACCTGCACATCACTGCCCACAGCGGCAGCATCCACCTGATCACTGCCTTGCACCAAGGCCACGATCTGCCCTTCGGCGCTTTCGGTGTCATAGCCCAAAAACTCGGTCACGCCGCTTTTGTCGGCCACGTCAAACCAGACGGTGGCATCCGCAGCCTCACCCGACCCAGCCCAAGCCGCGCGAGCTTTCGCTTTCTGCGCCGCCATTGCGGTGTCGAACCCGTCGGTATCCACCGCGCGCCCTTTTTCGCGCAGCGCATCCTGCGTTAGATCAAGCGGGAAACCGTAGGTATCATAAAGCTTAAACGCCGCCTCCCCCGGCAGTGTGGCCCCCTCGGGCAAACCGCTCAATTCATCATCCAGCAGCTTTAAACCGCGATCAAGCGTCTGGCGGAAACGGGTTTCCTCCAGCAACAACGTCTCACGGATGAGCGATTGTGCCTGACCCAATTCGGGGTAAGCCGCGCCCATCTGCTGCACCAATGATGGTACCAGTTGATGCATTAAAGGGTCCTTAACGCCGAGCAAATGCGCGTGGCGCATCGCCCGTCGCATAATCCGACGTAGCACATAGCCCCGGCCCTCGTTCGAAGGCATCACCCCATCCGCAATCAGGAAAGAGGTCGACCGCAAATGGTCGGCAATCACCCGGTGATGGGTCTTGCCCGGCCCGTCGGGATCGGTCGAAGACGCATGTGCGCTGGCCTCAATCAGGTTGCGCATCAAGTCCGTGGCATAGTTGTCATTCGTGCCTTGCAACAGCGCCGCCACCCGCTCGATCCCCATGCCGGTATCGATCGACTGGTTGGGCAGCGGCTGGCGCGTACCATCCTCGAACTGCTCGTATTGCATGAAAACGAGGTTCCAGATCTCAACGAAACGGTCCCCGTCTTCTTCGGGCGATCCCGGAGGGCCACCCCAGATGTGGTCACCGTGATCGTAGAAAATCTCGGTACAGGGCCCGCAGGGGCCCGTTGGACCAGCGGACCAGAAGTTATCATCCGTCGCGATGCGTATGATGCGTTCATCCGGCAGGCCAGTGTGCGCCTTCCAAATTTTAACCGCTTCTTCATCCGTGTGGTACACCGTGACCAAAAGCCGGTTCGGATCAATGCCGAACTCTTTGGTCAGCAGGTCCCAAGCAAAGGGGATCGCCTCGGCCTTAAAGTAGTCGCCAAAGCTGAAGTTGCCCAGCATCTCGAAAAACGTGTGGTGCCGCACGGTATAGCCCACGTTGTCGAGGTCATTGTGCTTGCCGCCCGCCCGCACACATTTCTGTGCCGACGTGGCGCGGCTGTAATCGCGTGTTTCCACCCCGGTAAAAAGGTTCTTGAACTGCACCATACCGGCAGCGGTGAACATCAGTGTCGGGTCGTTGCGCGGCACCAGGGGGCTAGAGGGCACGATCTGATGCCCCTGCGCATCGAAATAATTCAGAAAAGTTGAGCGAATTTCATTCAGCGTCTTCATGGGCGAGGCCTTCCGGGGCAGATTTGATCGATCCCAAATACCCCTCAGCCCCGGCGCTGTCCACCGTTCCTGCCCACGAAAAAGGGGCGCAGCCCATGGCCACGCCCCCGTTGCAGCATCTTAATACCCAAAGCGCATTTACGCTTCGAGAATATCCGCGTCATCGCCGCCGGACCCTTCGAAGTCCAATCCATGGGCTGCGCGGATCTTATCCTCAATCTCCGACGCCATGGCGGTGTTTTGCTTTAGGAAGGTTTTCGCGTTCTCGCGCCCTTGCCCGATCCGCTCATCCCCATAGCTGAACCATGATCCTGATTTATCGACCACGCCAGCTTTTACGCCAAGATCAAGCAACTCGCCCATCTTGGAGATGCCTTCGCCATACATGATGTCGAACTCGACTTGCTTGAACGGCGGCGCGACTTTGTTTTTGACGATCTTGACCTTTGTCGCGTTGCCGACAACCTCATCACGGTCTTTCAGCGCGCCGATGCGGCGGATGTCGAGCCGGACAGAGGAGTAGAATTTCAGCGCGTTACCGCCCGTTGTCGTCTCGGGTGACCCGAACATGACGCCGATCTTCATCCGAATTTGGTTAATGAAAATGACCATACAGTTCGACCGGCTGATCGAGCCCGTCAGCTTACGCATGGCTTGAGACATCAAACGGGCCTGAACCCCTACGCTGCTGTCGCCCATCTCACCTTCAAGCTCGGACTTCGGCGTCAGAGCCGCGACTGAGTCGACGATAACCATGTTGACGGCGCCAGATCGCACAAGAGTGTCAGTGATTTCCAAGGCTTGTTCGCCCGTGTCGGGCTGCGAAATAAGCAGCTCGTCAATGTCCACGCCAAGCTTTTTCGCATACTGCGGATCAAGCGCGTGTTCCGCATCGACAAAGGCGCAGACGCCGCCAGCTTTCTGCTGTTCCGCGACGCAGTGCAGGGTCAAAGTTGTCTTACCCGAGGATTCCGGGCCATAAATTTCAATGATACGCCCCATCGGCAGACCGCCAATGCCAAGCGCGATATCAAGGCCCAGCGAGCCTGTGGAACTGGCTTTGATGTCCTGGATCGCCCCTTCGGCGCCCAGCTTCATGATCGACCCTTTGCCGAACTGACGTTCGATCTGGGCCAGCGCGCTGTCGAGCGCCTTTTGCTTTTCTGCGGTTTTCTTGCTGTCCATTGTCAAAAGATCTGCCGTTGCCATTAGGTTCATCCCTTAGTGTCACAGTGGCGCACCGGCGGCAATCGCCTGCACGCTGTGTCGCTTATGTTCGTCTAATGTTCTATATGGGGGTAAATGAAGAACATTTCAATGATTTTGTTTGTCCTTTAAGTTTTCTCGGGAATGGTAAAGAAATGGTTTACCCGACATAGATGTGACCATGTGCAGATTGGGATAAGACGCGAGTGATTGTTTTTTTCAAAGAACGGCTGGCCTTTCTGTCAGTGCCCAAAACCGGAACCACCGCCTATGAAAAGGCGCTCGCGCCCCGCGCGGACATGGTGATCTCCGATCCCCCTATGCTGAAACACGCGCCCGTCTATCGGTATAATCGGTTTATTCGGCCCATGTTCCTTAAGATCTGCGACGCCGAGCTTGAACTTATGGCCGTCATGCGCGAGCCGATTTCTTGGCTTGGCAGTTGGTACCGCTATCGGCAGCGCCCTTTCATGGAGGGTAAGCCCAACAACACCTTTGGGGTTACTTTTGACGAATTTGTGCTCGCCTATATGAAAGGCGACAAGCCGGGTTTTGCCGATGTTGGAAGCCAGTTGAAGTTTATGGAGACCCAACCGAATGGCACCGGCATCACCCACCACTTCCGCTATGAAGATCAGGCCCGGCTGCGTAGTTTTTTGGAAGAGCGGCTCGACGTGACTCTGTCCTTGGGGCAAGAAAATGTATCGCCCAAGATGGAATTGGCGCTTTCCCCAAACGTCGAAAAACGCTTTCGCCGAAAATTCGCGGCGGAATTTGAGCTTTACGAGTCGATCCCTTAGTCCTCGCCTCAGCTTAGTGTAACTGGTTATGTACCGTATTGGTCAGATCGGTCAGGGAGAAGGGTTTGGGCAAGAAAACCGAATTGGGGATTTTTGACTGTTCCTGCCCGAAATTACCCTCCGCATAGCCAGAAACGAAAACGACCCGCACGTCCGGTCGTTGTTTCAAAGCTTGGCGCACCCAGCTGGGCCCGTCCATGCCGGGCATGACAACATCCGTTACAAAGACGTCGATATCCAGTTCTTGATCTTCGAGCATCTTCAGTGCGGCTTCGGCGGATTCCGCTTCAAGCACCGTGTAGCCGCGCAGGCGTAGGGCACGGGAGGCAAATGCCCGCACCGGCGCTTCATCTTCGACCAACAGGATTACCCCATCGGATCGTTGCACCGGGCCCTGATCGGACTGCGAGGCGGTCTTTCGAGAAACCGTATGCGGCTGCCCCTCAAGGACCGGAAAGTACAGAGTAAAACAGGTTCCCCGCCCCAACTCACTGTCGATAAAGATAAATCCGCCCGTCTGTTTGACGATCCCATAGGCGGTCGAGAGGCCAAGGCCGGTCCCCTCGCCGGTGCGTTTGGTAGTGAAAAACGGCTCGAACACTTTTTGCAGCTTATCTTTCGGGATGCCGGTGCCATCGTCGTGGACCTGCACTGTGACATAGCGCCCGGCGGGAACGCTGACCCGGTCCCGCTCGAGTGGTTGGTCGAGTGTTGTCACCTCCGTCAGGATGCGAATTTCACCCCCGGCGGGCATCGCATCGCGGGCATTGACAACGAGGTTCATTAACACCTGCTCCAACTGGCGTTTATCCGCACGGATCGGCGCAAGGACCGGGTCATGGTTTAAGGTTAGCGTTACCTTCTCGCCCACCAGACGGTTCAGCAAATGGGTAAGGTCGGCCAAGGTATCGCGCATGTCCAGCGTTTCGGGCCGGAGGGTTTGTTTGCGGGAGAAGGCGAGGAGCTGCCCCACCAGCGCCGCTGCGCGATTGGCGTTCTGATTAATCTGGACCAGATCGCTGAAATCCGGATCGCCTTGGTCATGGCGCAGCAAGAGGAGGTCGCAATGGCCCGAAATTGCGGTCAGAAGGTTGTTGAAATCATGCGCCACACCGCCGGCTAGCTGACCAATGGCCTGCATTTTTTGGCTCTGCACGAATTGCGCCTCTAGCGATTTCAGTTCGGTCGCGTCTTGTAGCACCGCGATCAGGGCGGCCTCTCCGCCTTCGGATATCCGGTTCAGCGAGACCTGTACGAAAATCTCCTGATCCGTGCGGGTCAGCCTGAGAAATTCGGATTTCTGCACCAATCGCCCTGCGAGACTGTCATTCAACCAGTCTGAGATAGAACGGCCCAGTCCCTCCATTAGCTGTGAAAGATGCGCGCCGCGTCGCAGGGAGACGCCGAGCAGTTTGGCCGCCATTCGGTTGAACGCCAATACGGTCCCATCCGGCCCCAGCTTGATCATCGGCACGGGGAGGTCTTGAAAAGTTTCCCATCCCAATTCACTGGCTGAGACACCCCCATCGGGCGGAGGCAAGAGGTAGAGTGCACGGCGGTTGGCACCGGCGTCGACTTCGGCCACCAATACCTGACGGTTGCCCTGTGCGGTGGATATTTCCGCCACGGTTCCCGATGTCAGTGGCATGGCGTTGAACAATCGGTCCATGGACTTCACTCGGTCCCCCACGAAGATTCGAGCCGCCTCGTTCATGAAAAGGATCGTCCCGCCCCGACCGACCATGACCATCGGCAAGGCCATGCTATCTTGGGTGGCACGGGGTCCCGCGCGGGCTGGTGCCGGTTCGATCCGCCAAAGCAAGCGGTCAGCCGACACATGGTGTACGGATATGCGCACCGGGCCGACGCGGGTGATCACTTCTTCCCGTGCGTTGCCGCTTGCCGTGGCACGGGACTGCAGTCGGTAGAGAAGACCCACGGGGTTGGAGAAATGCGTTCGCAGGGCCTGCGCGAGGGTCTCTTCGCTGCCGTCGCCAAACTGCTTCTGAGCCGCTTCATTGCAGTAAATAACTTGCCGGTCGATCGACGCGATAAAGCTGGGCGTGCCGTCTTTTGCGATGAAATCGGCGACCCCGTCGGTGCTGGCTTGGTTCAACGTCCGCGCCCGCAGGCGGAGGGCCATGTAACCGATTGAAATCAAGCCGAGCGTGACCGCCGCTGCGGTAAGGCCAAGCTTCAACGACGCCTCGGCGCTGCGCTGCGCGAGCGCACCGGTGGCCACGGCCATCGCCCCAAGCAGCCATAGCCGCGTGAGCCCGGCCTGCCCGCCAACCCCTGAATCCCCGACGCCCTGCTGCACGCAATTCCCCTAACAACCGAATCATAGGACTATTACGTGCGAGAGAAGTTAAGCAGGCTTTAACCCTAGAGCACTTGCACGCATTGGTTGATTATGGGGAAAACTACTCGCGCGTCAACTGTGCTGAGAAAAAGCCGTCGCCCTCGGCAGTCACGTCATAACGGTCCATCCGGGCGATTTTCCAGCCCGGGTGACGGGCCAAAAATGCCTCAACCCGCGCCTCATTTTCCTCTCGGAAAAGCGAGCATGTGGCATAGGCCAAAACGCCGTTAGGTTGCGTAAGTGCCACTGCGGTATCGAGAATTTGGTCTTGAATGGCAGTCAGTTCAGCCAGCCGGTCGGGGGTCAGGGTCCACTTCCCCTCTGCCGCGCGGCGCCATGCGCCAGACCCCGAACAGGGCGCGTCGCAGAGAACGAGGTCATAGGGCGCGCCAGCTTCGGCTTTTTCGGTATCGGCCAGGGAAATCTCAACACCCGCGCGCGCGGCGCGGGGGGAAAGGTCGCTCATCCGACGCGGGTCGATGTCATGGGCCGTGATCTCGCGCGTGGGGTCCATGGCCAGAGCCAAGGCCTTGCCACCGCCCCCGGCGCAGTAGTCCAGCACACGCCCCCCCAGCGGCAGGACGGTGACAACTGCTTGGCTCGCCGCGTCCTGCAATTCCACGTAGCCATCTGCAAAGGCGGAGGAATTTCGGATCCGGCGTTGCCCCTCAATTACGGTTAGCGCGGCATCGGCAAGCGGGTTGGCTCGGGTTTGAACGCCCTCCTCCGCCAGCAATTCCTGCGCGGCAGGCACCGCGATCCGCGCCGTGTTGACCCGCAGACAGATCGGCCCGCGTTCCTGAAGCGCCATGGCTGCGGCATCCGCCTTTTCCCCGAGTGCCGCGTCGAACAAGGGCAGCAGCCAATCGGGCAGGTTCAACCTTGTGGCGCGGTCTTCGGGCGCTTGTGGGAAAGCACGTTCCGCGTCGCTCAACGGCGTGGGCGCGTGCCCCTCGCCCGTGAACAGCGCCTCAAGATCAGCCCCTTGCCCGTGCAGCACACCGATCATCAGGGCACGGCCCGTATCCCCGCCGCCGTAATGGGCCGCCGTCCGTTTCTGGCGCAGCACGTCAAAGACATGATCCCGCACGGCGGCGCGGTCTTTGGAGCCTGCAAAACGGCTTTGCCGCGCCCAACGGGTCAGCGCCTGTTCGGCGGCCAGCCCCTCGGCGATCGCATCCAAAACTTCTATCGCAGCCGATACGCGCGCGCCCGGGGTCATGGCATCTTCCTTAGGTAAAGAACGGCTTTTAAGCCGTTGCTTTTATGGGTTAACCGATACGGTAGTTCGGGCTTTCCCGCGTGATCTGCACGTCATGCACATGGCTTTCCTTCAGCCCCGCGCCGGTGATCTTCACAAAGCTACAGTTGCGGCGCATCTCATCGACCGTAGCGCATCCGGTATAGCCCATCGCCGCGCGCAAACCGCCCACAAGCTGGTGGAGGACATTGCCCGCGCTGCCCTTGTAAGGCACCTGACCTTCGATGCCCTCGGGCACCAGTTTGTCAGAGGCGGCATCTTTTTGGAAATACCGGTCCGCCGAGCCGCGCGCCATGGCGCCCATGCTGCCCATCCCACGGTAGCTTTTGAAGCTACGCCCTTGATACAGAACGACTTCACCGGGGCTTTCGTCGGTGCCCGCGATCATGCTTCCGACCATGGCGCAAGAGGCACCAGCGGCAATCGCCTTGGCGAAATCGCCGGAGAATTTGATGCCACCGTCGGCGATGATCGGGACATCACCGGCGGCGGCCACGCAATCCATAATGGCGGTCAATTGCGGCACGCCCACGCCCGCGACCATCCGCGTGGTGCAGATGGAGCCGGGGCCGATGCCCACTTTCACAGCATCCGCGCCCGCGTCGATCAATGCGCGGGTGGCGGCACCGGTGGCGACGTTGCCCGCGACGACCTGCACATCGCCGAACTGCTTTTTGGCACGGGTCACCGCATGGGCCACGCCTTCGGAATGGCCGTGTGCCGTGTCGATCACGATCATATCGACGCCCGCATCGACCAGCGCCTCAGAACGCTCGAAACCCGCGTCGCCCACGGTGGTCGCCGCAGCCACGCGTAGCCGGCCCAGATCGTCTTTGCAGGCGGTCGGGTTCAGCACGGCCTGTTCGGTGTCGCGCAGGGTCAAAAGCCCGGTGAGCACGCCGCTGGCATCGGTGACCAGCAGTTTTTCGATCCGGCGGGATTTCATCAGGCTGATCGCCTCGTCCCGGTCGGCAGGTTCTTGTAGGATCGCCAGCCGCTCGGAGGTCATCATCACCGACACCGGAGTCCGGTCGTCAGAGGCGAAGCGCATGTCACGGTTGGTCACGATGCCCAGCACGCGGCCATTTTCATCCACCACCGGGAAACCCGTCACGCGGTAGCGTTCTTGCAGCGCCTTGGCATCCGCCAGCGTCTGGTCGGGGCGCAGGGTGATCGGGTTGTAGACGATGCCGGATTCAAAGCGTTTGACCCGGCGCACTTCGCGGGCCTGCTCTTCGATCGAGAGGTTGCGGTGCACCACCCCCATGCCCCCGGCCTGCGCCAGCGCAATCGCCATGCGGCTTTCGGTCACCGTATCCATGGCCGAGCTGAGCAGCGGGATATTGAGCGCGATGCTCTGCGTGACGCGGGTTCTTGTATCTGCGGTAGATGGCAACACAGAAGACGCCGCGGGAACCAGCAGTACGTCATCAAAGGTCAGGGCCTCACGAATCTCCATTTAACACCTCGGGTCTGGATGGGTTCATTTGGCGGTTTCCTATTTCACGGATGGCAGGGATTGGAAAGGCCTATTCCCCCGCGTAAGGCATGAACATGGAATGACGTAGGCGCGGCACGAATTGCCGCCCCGCATCTTTCCCCCGCCGCGCGGAACGCTATGGTGGCGCAAAGAAACAAAGGACGGCCCCGATGAGCAGTGATCCCCTCGTGATTTTCACGCCCTCTGGCAAGAGAGGGCGCTTTCCCAAAGGCACACCGGTGCTGACCGCTGCACGGCAGTTGGGCGTTGACTTGGACTCGGTCTGTGGTGGGCGCGGCATCTGTTCGAAATGTCAGGTCTCGCCCGGCTACGGGCAGTTTTCCAAACATGGCGTTACCGTCGCACCTGACGCGCTGAGCGACTGGAACGCGGTCGAGGAACGCTATGACGAAAAGCGCGGCCTGAAAGAGGGCCGCCGTCTGGGCTGTCAGGCCACGGTGCAGGGCGACGTGGTGATTGACGTGCCGCCAGAGAGCCAAGTGCACAAACAGGTCGTGCGCAAACGCGCCGAGGCGCGGGAGATCGTGCTGAACCCATCGGTAAAACTGTTCTACGTCGAGGTGACAGAGCCCGACATGCACGAACCCTCGGGCGATCTGGAGCGCCTGCGCACCGCGCTGGCCGAACAGTGGGAACTGGAGAAAGTCACCGCCGATTTGCACATACTGCAAATGATGCAGCCGGTCCTGCGCAAGGGCGCGTGGAAGGTGACCGTCGCTGTGCATCTGGGCGATCAAGAGAACGCGGCCCGGATCATGAACATCTGGCCGGGATACTACGAAGGAACGGTCTACGGGCTGGCGGTCGATCTTGGCTCCACCACCATCGCGGCGCATCTGTGTGATTTGCAAACCGGAGAGGTCATGGCCTCATCGGGGGTCATGAACCCGCAGATCCGGTTTGGCGAAGACCTGATGAGCCGCGTCAGCTATTCGATGATGAACCCCGA
Source organism: Sulfitobacter sp. OXR-159 (assembly GCF_034377145.1). Taxonomy (NCBI): domain Bacteria; kingdom Pseudomonadati; phylum Pseudomonadota; class Alphaproteobacteria; order Rhodobacterales; family Roseobacteraceae; genus Sulfitobacter; species Sulfitobacter sp. OXR-159. Next base: position 1,610,405 of record NZ_CP139707.1, on the reverse strand, counting down.
CGGCGCGCAGGAGATGACCCGCGCGGTGCGCGAGGGGATGAGCACGCTATTTACCCAGATCGCGACCGAAGGGAATGTCGCGCCGGACCTGATCGTCGATGCGGTCTTTGTCTGCAACCCGGTGATGCACCACCTGCTGCTCGGCATTGACCCCTTTGAGTTGGGCCAAGCGCCCTTTGCGCTGGCGACGTCCGGCGCGCTGCGCCTGCGGGCCGAAGACTTGGATTTGAACATCCACCCCTCCGCCCGCGTCTATCTGCTGCCTTGTATTGCGGGCCATGTGGGCGCAGATGCCGCCGCCGTTGCCCTGTCAGAGGCGCCGGAAAAATCGGATGATTTGATGCTGGTGGTCGATGTGGGCACCAATGCGGAAATCCTGCTGGGCAACAAGGAAAAGGTGTTGGCCTGTTCCTCTCCCACCGGGCCCGCTTTCGAGGGTGCGCAGATCAGCTCGGGCCAACGCGCGGCACCGGGGGCGATTGAGCGGGTCGAGATCGACCCCGAGACAAAAGTGGCGCGGTTCAAGGTGATCGGCTGCGACCTCTGGTCCGATGAGGAAGGCTTTGAAGAGGCCGTCGCGAGCACTGGGATCACCGGCATCTGCGGCTCGGGCATCATCGAGATGGTCGCTGAGATGCGTATTCATGGCATCGTCGACGCGCCGGGGCTGATCGGCAGCGCAGAGCAGACCGGCTCGGCGTCGGTTTTCGCCGATGGGCGCACCAACAGCTATCTGGTCTACGACGGCACCGAAAAAGGCGGCCCAAAGATCACGGTGACCAACCGCGACATCCGCGAAATCCAAATGGCCAAGGCGGCGCTCTACTCCGGAGCACGTCTGTTGATGGACAAATTCGGCGTCGACAAGGTCGACCGGGTGGTGCTGGCCGGGGCCTTTGGCGCCCATATCAGCCCCAAACACGCGATGGTGCTGGGCATGATCCCCGACGCCCCGCTCGAAAAGGTCACCAGCGCGGGCAATGCCGCAGGCACCGGTGCGCGGATTGCCCTGCTCAACACAGATGCGCGGGCCGAGATTGAGGCGACTGTGCGCGCCATCCACAAGATCGAGACCGCCGTCGAACCACGCTTTCAAGAGCATTTCGTCAATGCTTCTGCCATTCCCAATGCAGTGGAACCCTTCCCCATTCTCAACAGCCTCGTTGCCCTGCCGGACGTGACCTTTAATACCGGCGGCGGCGGCACAGGCGGTGCCGCAGGCGAGCGCGGCGGACGCCGTCGCAGAAGAAAGGCCACGTGATGAGCACGCCCGACAACAACGATCAGGTCGAATTCTGGAGCGCGGCGGCGGGCCGAAAATGGGCCGCGCGGCAGGCGGAGCTGGATATCCTCATGCAGCCGGTGCTTGACGGCGTGCTGGCCCGCGCCGAGCTGACGCCGAACCTGCGCGTGCTGGATATCGGCTGTGGGGCGGGTGCTGGCTGTCTTGCGGCGGCCAATGCGGTGGGCGATGAGGGCGCGGTGCTGGGCGTCGATGTCTCTGCCCCGCTTCTGGACCTCGCGCGGCAGCGTGCCGCCGCCCTGCCCCAAGTGGCCTTTCACCATGGCGACGCGACCGAGCTTGAACTTGAGCCCGCCTACGACCGGCTGATCTCGCGCTTTGGGGTGATGTTCTTTGCGGATCCGGTGCTGAGTTTTACGCGAATGGCCGCGCAACTCATCCCCGGTGCAAGGCTTAGCTTTGCCGCTTGGGGGCAGATCCCCGAAAATCCTTTCTTTACCCTGCCCGCCCGCGCGGCCCGTGCCACCATCGGTGCCATGCCCAAAAGCGACCCCGACGCGCCCGGCCCTTTTGCGTTTCGTGACCCCGAACGTGTTGTCTCGATCCTCACGGCAGCGGGCTTTGCCGATATCGCATGCAAGGTGACCCAGCTTGACCTCACCCCCGCGGGCACGGTCGATGACCTTGCCCGGCAGATGTGTGACATTGGCCCGGCCGGCGGCGCGATCACCCATTTTGACGCCAACCCCGACCAAGTCGCCGAGTTGCGGCAGACCATTGCCGATGCCCTGCGGCCCTACGCGCAAAATGGCCCCCTGCGCCTGCCCGCCGAAATCAATTTCGTCACCGCGACGAAACCCTGACTTGACCTTCCCCGGCGCGCCGATTATCTCAACCGCAGCGCGCGGGTATGGTGAAAAGGTATCACGGCAGCTTCCCAAGCTTTAGTTACGAGTTCGATTCTCGTTACCCGCTCCACGCTAACCTCCCCTCCCAAGCCGACCATGGATGATCGCGGCCAAGGCACGCGAACTTACCTAGGGTCACCCACGAAAAGCCCATTCTGGTCCGAATTTCGCCATGATTGCCCGCAAAAGTAGCAATCAGCAGGGAAGTAACTTACGCGCAAATGGCCCAACGAAGTCAGATGCGCTGGCAGGCAAAGGAAAAAAGCGTGGCAAACGCGTTCAGGGACTACGCAACATCCAACGCGTATATCATCGTCAATTTCATCGTGCTGTGCTGCGTCGCTGGCATCAGCTATTCGATCGTCAAATTGGATTACGAACAACATATCGCCAGCATCCGTCAGGATGCGCGGCAGACGCTGCATGAAGTCAGCAATCAGGTGCAGCACCAGTTCCAAGAAACCATTCTGGTGACAAAGAACATCGAGAATATTCTGCTGTCCGGCGAAGCCTTCAAAGACAAGAAAATCGAACTTCTGGTCAAAGAGCTGCGGGATCGGAACCCCGGCATTCAGGCCTTCGCCCTCGCCCCTGATCTCAAGATCACCCATAGCTATCCCAAAACCCCGAACGCCGGGGTTATCGGGCTGGAATATAAGAACATTCCGACGCAGCTTTCAGGTGTGGCCAACGCCTACCGCCGCCAGAGCCCAACCATCGAAGGGCCGCTGAACCTCGTTCAAGGCGGCAAGGGCTATATCATGCACTACCCGGTGTTCGAGCGCCCCATCGGCCTTGGCGCGCCGCGCTTTTGGGGGGTGATGTCCATCGTGTTCCAGCCTGACCGGCTGTTTGAACTGCATCAAAACCCGCATCAAGCCGCTGACTATATCTATAGCCTGCGCGCCTTCCCGACAGGTGTCATGCCGGACGAGATTGAGCACGCGACCATCGACCCCGCAGCGCCCGTCCGCACCCGGTTCGAGCTTTTGGGCAAGACATGGGAGGCCACGGCAAGCCTTGCCAACGGCCTGCCTCCTTATGCTCCGCAAAGCCCCTACCTCGTGGCTTTCGCTCTGATCGCGACCATCGCACTGATGGCGGGGCTCTGGGCCTTCCGCCGGGTCACGCTGAAAAAGCAAGAGGCACATGCGCTTTTGGCCGAGGGCATCGGTTCGATCCAAGAGGGGTTCATCGCCTTCGATGAGAAAGAACGCCTGGTCACCGTTAACAGCAAGTTTCTTGAGTATCACCCTGAAATCGCTGACCTTCTGATCCCCGGTAAAACCATCGAAGAGCTTTTGCGCCATTGGGTCGCCCGCCATCAGCACCCCGAGAAGGTCGAAGAGCGTGAGGCATGGATCGCCAAACGTCTTGCCCGGTTCCGCAATCCGACTGGCGCCTTTATCCTTGAGGTGTCCGACAACTTCTGGCTCAAAGTCACGGAATCGCGCACGCCGCATGGCTATACCGTGGGCATCTGGACCGATGTGACGGCTGAGAAACGCGCATTGGACGCGGCCAAGGCGGCGGACCGTGAAAAGACCGAATTCCTTAACAACGTCAGCCATGAGTTGCGCACCCCGCTGACCGTGATCTCAGGCCGGGCGACCTTCTTGCAACATGCCGAGAAACTGCCTCAGGCCCGTCGCTTGCAGACCGCGCTGAACAACAGCGCGAACGCCACACCCGATATCCGCCACAGCGTAGATGAATTTCAGAACTTCGTCTCGGACCAAGCCGGCGGGATCGCGGGATCGTCCAAACATATGCTGCGTCTCGTCGAAGACCTGCTGGATTGGACCAAAGTCGCGCGCGGCAAGATGGAGCTTGATCTGCAAGAGATTGAGACCAGCGAGATCGCCCGCTCAGTCGCCGATGACCTGCGCCCGGATGCCGAAGCCAAGGGGCTGACGCTCACCTATGAGGACAACGGCACGGCCAGTGCCAACGCCGATCCGGTCCGCCTGCGGCAGATCCTCTACAACCTTATTTCCAACGCGATCAAATTCACCCGCAGCGGCAATATCCACCTTAAGATGCATCAGGACGCCGAAGAGATCACCTTTTCCGTGACCGACACGGGCTGTGGCATCTATGAGGAAAACCTTGAGCGAGTTTTCCTGCGATTTCAGCAGGTTGACGGATCGATGTCACGGGAAAATGGCGGCTTGGGTCTGGGACTGGCGATTGCCGAGCAGTTGGCGACCCTGCATGGTGGCGGGCTGTCGTTGGAAAGCCAAGTTGGCGTCGGCAGCACCTTCCGGCTGACCCTGCCCCGGCCCTTGGTCGACAGCGAGATGCGTCGCTCGGCTTGACGCCAAACGCGGGTAAAAACGCCCCAGCCCAAAGCGGACCGGGGCAGCCTACCTCAGCTTTGGCCCTGCATCAGCACATCGCCAAAGCGGTCCCGCAGATCGCGCTTCAGCACTTTGCCCGTCGCGTTGCGCGGCAGCGCTTCGGTGAAAACCACCCTGTCGGGCACCTGCCATTTGGCGATCTGATCCTCAAAAACCTTGAGGATATCCGCCTCTGACGGATCGGCCCCATCGGCCTTCACGGCAATTAAGACCGGGCGCTCGTCCCATTTGGGATGCGTCGCGCCGATCACCGCGGCGTCGGCGAGATCAGGATGGGCGATGGCGATATTCTCCAACTCGACCGAGCTGATCCATTCACCGCCAGACTTGATGATGTCCTTTGCCCGGTCTCGGATAGTGATATATCCGTCCTTGTCCATCGTCGCGATATCGCCGGTGTCGAACCAGCCATTGCGCAGGGTGCTGTCGCGGTCGGATTGATAATAGGCGTCCAAAATCCAATGCCCGCGCGTGACCAGCGCCCCTTGGGTTTCGCCGTCATGGGGCAGCGGCTTGCCTTCGTCGTCCCAAATCTCAAGCTCAACACCAAAGACCGGGCGGCCTTGGTTCTCGCGTAGCTTGTGCTGGGCGTCTTCGGGCAATTCACCATGTTTTGCCAAGGGTTTGTTGACGCTGCCCACGGGCGACATCTCGGTCATGCCCCACGCGTGGATCGTCTCGACGCCATAGTCTTCGCGGAAGGTCTTGATCATCGACGGAGGACAGGCCGAGCCGCCGACCACGGTGCGCTCAAGGCTTGTAAGTTCGCTGCCCGACTTCTTGGCCGCCGCCAAGAGCCCCTGCCAGATCGTCGGCACGCCGAGCGCCAAGGAAACGCGGTAATTGTCGATCAAGCCCACCAGCGACGCCCCATCAAGGTTCGGCCCCGGCAGTACCATCCGCGCGCCGGTCATGGCGCTGGCATAGGGGCAGCCCCAAGCGTTGACGTGGAACATCGGCACCACGGCCATCACTATGTCCCGCGCAGAGATCGCAATGCTGTCGGCCATGTTGATGCCAAAGGAATGCAGCACCGTCGAGCGGTGAGAATAGAGCACGCCCTTGGGATTGCCCGTGGTGCCGGAGGTGTAGCACAGGCTCGACGCGGTGTTCTCATCCAGATTGGGCCAGTCGAAACCGGCATTTCCTGAGGCCACCAACTCGTCGTAGAAAATCAGCCCCGGCAGCGCCTCGGCGGCCTCGGCATCAGGGCCGGACATCAACACGAGATACTTGAGATGCTCCAGCTTGTCGCGGATTGCGGCGACCAGAGGCACGAAGGTCTTGTCGATGAACAGCACCTCATCCGCCGCGTGATTGAGGATATAAATCAGTTGATCGGCAAAGAGACGGGGGTTGATCGTATGGCAGACAAAGCCCGCGCCGGAGGTGCCAAAGTAGATCTCCAAATGCCGGCGGTTGTTCCACGCGATGGTCCCGCAGCGCGCCTGCGGTGACAGCCCCAAATCGGTCAGGGCCGAGCCCAAGCGCCGCGCGTTCTCGGCCACCTTGCCCCAGTTGGTTTCCTCAACCCCGCCCGTGGTCGAAACCGAGATAATCTCCCCCTCGGGGTGGTAGCGTTCGGCATGGGCAATCAGGCTTGAGATCAGCAGCGGCTGCGACATCATTTGGCCAAGCATAATGGGGATCCTCCAATCATTTGCTTTGAGACTGTCCAAAGGTCGGGGCAGTTGCAAGCCTTCCCCTCCGGCAAGTCGAAATCGGCAACGATAGACAGCAAAATAGAGCGCGCAGGCGGGGTTTGCCTGCGCGGTTTTTCAATCAACTTGGGATGCAGCGCTAGCCGCGATGTTGGTGGATATAGCCGATCAACCCGGCGGTGGAGCCATCCTTACCCTCGGCGGAGACCTCTCCTTCGACCAGCGGCTGGAGCGACTTGGCCAATTCCTTGCCCAGTTCCACGCCCCATTGATCGAACGAGTTAATGCCGAGGATCACCCCCTCGACAAAGACGCGATGCTCATAAAGCGCGATGATCTGGCCCAGCGTGAAGGGATCGAGCGTTTCATAGGCCAGCGTGGTTGAGGGCCGGTTGCCGGGGAAAACACGGTGGCGCGCTTGCCGCTCAAGCTCATCGCCCGCAAGCCCCGCGTCGCGCATGATGGCCCGCGCTTCTTCCAATGACCGCCCGCGCATCAGCGCTTCGGATTGGGCGAGGCAATTGGCGATCAGCAGGTCGTGGTGATGCTGCAAGTCAGGCTCATGCCCTTTGGCCGCGACCAGAAACTCGCAAGGAATCACACGGGTGCCTTGGTGGATCAACTGATAGAAAGCATGCTGCCCATTGGTACCTGCCGCCCCCCAGACCACTGGGCCGGTGTGACGCGGGCTGTCAGACCCATCCATCTGCACGCCCTTGCCATTCGATTCCATCTCAAGCTGTTGCAGGTAGTCGGGCAGCATCTCAAGCCGTTGATCATAGGGCAGCACCGCGCGGGTGGCATGGCCGCAGATTTGGTTGTGCCAGATGCCCACCAGCGCCAGAAGGATCGGCATATTCTCAGCCGGTTCGGCACCGCAGAAATGGCGGTCCATATCCTGCGCGCCGCGCAGAAAGCTGTCAAAGGCCTTGGGGCCAATGGCGATCATCAGCGAAAGGCCAATGGGCCCCCAGACGGAATAACGCCCCCCGACCCAATCCTCAAAGCCGAAGACCTGCGCGGGGTCGATCCCAAACTCGGCGGTCTTGTCATCAGCGGTGCTGAGGGCTGCGAATTGCGCAGCCGGGTCACCGCCATGGTCCTGCATCCACGCCCGCGCGGTGCGCGCGTTGGTCATGGTCTCAATGGTGGTAAAGGTCTTGGAGGCGACGATCACCAAAGTCGTCTTGGCATCCAGCCCCCGCAGCGTATCGGCAATATGCGCGCCATCGACGTTGGAGACGAAATGGCAGCGCGGCCCATCGTGATAGGGCGTCAGTGCGAGGGTTGCCATGGCGGGGCCAAGGTCCGAGCCGCCGATCCCGATATTGACCACATCCGTGATGTCGCCGCCGCGCACCTGATCGGCAAAGCTGCGCATCCGCGCCAGCGTGTCGCGGACCTGCGGCATGACATCTTCGCCCGCCACCTCGACCGGCCCGCCATCAAGGTTGCGCAGAGCCGTGTGCAATACTGCGCGGCCTTCGGTTTCATTGATCGGCGCGCCCGCGAACATCGCATCGCGACGCTCAGTGACCTTGGCGTTTTCTACCAGCTGCAACAGCGCCGCGCGGGCATCGGCGTCAATATTGGTCTTTGCGTAGTCAAACAGCATGTGCTGCGTGCGGAGCGAGAAATCCTCGGCGCGGTTCGGGTCATCGAACAGCGCGGTTATCTTGCGGTCCGCCACGGCGTTTTGCCGCTCTTGAAGGTCTTGCCAAATGCTCATCATGCCGCCCAGTAAACTTCAGTTTCATCCAGCACCGCTGCGATCGGCGCCTCATCGGGGGAAAGCCCCTGCGCGCGCTCAAGGGCGGCGCGTTTCTCTTCCCCGAAAATCACGAGATGTTTGTTCAGCGCCCCATCCAAGACATGCGCAGGAAGCGTGACCCGCGCGGTGGGCTGCCCCTCGGGGTAGACCGGGCACAGCAGTGGCGCATCAGCGGCCAAGGCGTCAGGCAGACCGGGGTCGCCGGGGAAAAGCGATGCAGTATGCATGTCATCGCCCATGCCAAGCAGCAGCACAGAGATCGGCATATGGCTGGCCAGACTGGGGGCCACGGCCTCTGCCCCTTCGCCCGGCGACAGACCAGCACGGAAAAAGGGGATGAACCGTGCCGCGGCGGCGCGGTCGTTCAACAGATGCTCGCGCACCAAACGCGCGTTCGACAGCGGATCATGCTCATCGACCCAGCGTTCATCGGTCAGCATCACATCGACCCGGTCCCAATCCAGATCGGTGGCACTGAGCATTTCAAAGATCGGCCCGGGGGTAGAGCCGCCCGGCACCGCGAAAGACACGCGGTCATTGCCCGAAAGCGCCGATTTCAGCTTGCCCGCCAGTTTGTTGGCGACATTCATCACCAGCATTTCGCGGTCCGCATATTCGATGATGTTCATGGGGATACCTTTCGCCATTCACGGCCATCGCGCCGCATCATTTCTGTCGCATCCGTCGGCCCGGCAGAGCCGCTGTCGTAGGGTTTGGGCACGTCGTGACGGGCCTCCCAGCCTTGGATGATCGGATCGGTCCAGGCCCAGGCGGCCTCGACCTCGTCGTCGCGCATGAACAATGTCTGGTTGCCCCGGATCACGTCCATGATAAGCCGCTCATAGGCATCAACTTGATCGCCCCCATCGGGGCCGAGCGCCTCGGCAAAGGTCATGTCGAGCGGCACATCGACCAGACGCATGCCCCCCGGGCCCGGTTCCTTGATCGTCACGCCAAGGGTGATGCCTTCGTTCGGTTGCAGGCGGATCGACAGCACATTGCGGTGGCGGCCTGCGTCTTCGGCAAAGATCGAATGGGGCGTGTCCTTGAAAACCACAGTGATTTCGCTGGATCGCGCCACCATGCGTTTGCCGGTGCGCAGATAAAACGGCGTGCCATGCCAGCGCCAATTGCTGATATGGGCCTTGAGCGCCACAAAACTCTCGGTCCGCGAGCGCGGGTTGTCGACGGCGTCACGGTAGCTTGGCGCCTCTTCTTCATTGCCCTCTTCGGCCTCGTACTGACCGCGGACCAGATGATGCGGCAACACCGGGTCGATCGCGCGGATCACTTTCAGCTTTTCGTCGCGCACCGCATCCGGATCAAACCGCGCGGGCGGCTCCATCGCGATCAGGCACAAAAGCTGCATCAGGTGGTTCTGAACCATGTCCCGCATGGCACCGGATTTGTCGTAGTATTCCCCACGCCCGCCGACGCCAACAGTCTCGGCCACGGTGATTTGGATGTGATCGACATATTGGCGGTTCCACAAAGGCTCGAACAGCATATTGCCGAAACGCACGGCCATGAGGTTTTGCACCGTCTCTTTGCCGAGATAGTGATCGATGCGGTAGATCTGCTGCTCTTTAAAATAGGTGGCCAATGTCGCGTTCAGCGCGCGCGCACTCTCCAGATCGCGGCCAAAGGGTTTTTCGACGACGATCCGGCATTCCGCGCCCGCCATGCCCCATTGCTGCAAGCGTTCAGCCAAATCGCCAAAGAGCCCGGGCGCGACGGAGAAGTAATAGACCTCGATCCGGTCCTTGCCGGACATCAGGTCTTGCAGCTCGGCCCAGCCGGTCTCTCCGCGTGCGTCAATGGCGACATAGTCGAGCTTGGCCAGAAAGGCATCGAGGTTGTCGCAGGCGTCCTTGCCGCCGAACTCTTCGATCGCTTCGGCCACCATCTCGCGGTAGCCTGCGGCGTCCATCTCGGTCCGCGCGGCACCGATGATCCGCGCTTCTTCGGGCATTTGGCCCGCGCAATAGCGGCGGTAGAGGCCGGGCAAAATCTTGCGCCGGGCCAGATCTCCGGTGCCGCCAAAGATGACCAGATCGAAAGGGTCGACAGGGATAACACGCGAAACCATTGATCAATCCTTGTCTGTGCGAGATAGCAGAGTTAGCGCAAACATACTTATTTTTACCCAGTTCACAAGACTGTGCGCCCCGCAGCTTGGACTTTTAGGCAGGGTCGCAATAGCTTACCACAACTGGATAGGAACACACGGGATCACGCAAGGACCAATCATGAAAGATATCGCGCAAGCAAACGAGGGCAAGTTCCAGAACCCGGCGGTGACCGCCAAGGGGGAACCACGCGCCACCGTCGCTCTGCGCGGCGCGGAGACGCTGTGGTTCAACACTGGCACCCTGTGCAATATCGAATGTGTGAACTGCTACATCGCCTCCAGCCCCAAGAATGACGCGCTGGTCTATATCACCGCCGATGAAGTGCGCGACTACCTCGACCAGATTGTCGAGCGCGACTGGCCGGTGCGCGAAATCGCCTTTACCGGGGGCGAGCCCTTCATGAACCCGCAGATGATCGAGATCACCGAAGCCTCGCTGGCGCGCGGCTATGAGGTGTTGATCCTTACTAACGCCATGCGCCCGATGATGCGCAAGTCGGTGCAAAACGGCCTGTTGCGGCTGCGCGATGCCTATCCCGGCAAGATGACCTTTCGTATCTCCGTCGACCATTACCGCCGCGATCTGCATGACGCGGAGCGCGGTGGAGGCGCTTTTGACAAGACGCTGCTGGGCATGGAATGGCTGCGCGACAATGGGTTCCGCATGGCCGTGGCGGGGCGCTCGATCTTTGCCGATAGCGATGCCGATAGCCGCGCGGGCTATGCCGCCTTTTACGCAGAGCACGGCTTTGACATCGACGCCCAAGACCCCGGCATGACCGTACTTTTCCCTGAGATGGACGAAGCCGTTGAAGTTCCAGAGATTACCACCGCCTGCTGGGGCATCTTGGATATTTCGCCAAATGCGGTGATGTGCTCCTCCTCTCGTATGGTGGTAAAACGCAAAGGCGCTGAGAAGCCTGCCGTGCTGGCCTGCACCCTGCTGCCCTACGACCCGGAGTTCGAGCTTGGCACGACCTTGGCCGAGGCGGAGCGTGATGTGGCATTGAACCACCCGCACTGTGCAAAGTTCTGTGTCTTGGGCGGGGCGAGTTGTTCGGCTTGATGCCCCTGCCCTTTGGATGGCTGCCCTTTTGGCTTAATGCAACGTGAACTCGCCCACTTGGTTCTGCCACTCACCGGGACCGATCAGCTTGCGATGGGTGAAACGGACCGAATGCAGCGGCCCATCCAGTTCCGCGCGCCAGAATTCGACGAATTCGAACAAACGCGGATGGTCTGGCGCGATATCGTAGTCCTGCCAGATATAGCTGTTCAGCACATGACTATAGTCGGGCATATGATAAAAGAACTCTGCCGTGGTCAGCCCGTAACCTTTCAGCATCATTTCGGTTTCACTGCGGGGCATGTTGCGCCTCCTTTGCTGCCTCTGTATGACAAGTTTGCGCGGTGAGAATTACTTTTCAATGAAAACAGCATGTTGGCACTTGAGCCAGAGTGCTGCCAGTGCGTTTCGGCCACAGCCATTGCACCTGATATGCCCCGTCTGCTATAGAAAACCCCAAGATATAGAACCATAAAAATGGTGGGCAAGATACGTGACCGATACGCCGGATACCCCTGAAAACGCAGACGAAAAGCCCATCTTTCACGGGCCGTCGGTGACCATCGAACACGAGATGCGCACGTCCTATCTGGACTACGCGATGAGCGTGATCGTCAGCCGCGCGATTCCCGATCTCCGCGATGGCCTGAAACCGGTGCACCGCCGCATCCTTTATGCGATGCATGAGACCGGCAACACGCATGAGAAAGCCTACCGCAAATCTGCCCGTCCGGTGGGCGATGTCATGGGCCAGTACCACCCGCATGGCGATAGTGCGATTTACGACGCGCTGGTGCGGATGGCGCAGGATTTCTCCATGTCGCTGCCGCTCTTGGACGGTCAGGGCAACTTCGGCTCGATGGACGGGGATAACCCGGCAGCGATGCGCTACACCGAGGTGCGCATGGACAAGCCTGCCGCCTATCTTTTGGCGGACATCGACAAGGAAACCGTTGATTTCCAAGACAACTATGATGGCAAGCAGCAGGAACCGACTGTCCTGCCCGCGCGCTTTCCCAACATGCTGGTCAATGGCGCGGGCGGTATCGCCGTCGGCATGGCAACCAACATCCCGCCGCACAACCTTGGTGAGGTGATCGACGCTTGCCTCGCGCTGATTGACGACCCGGACCTCACCTCTGAGCAGTTGATCGACTACGTCCCCGGCCCCGATTTCCCGACAGGCGGCATTATGCTGGGGCGTTCCGGCGCGCGCAAAGCCTACCTTGAGGGGCGTGGCAGCGTGGTGATCCGCGCCAAAACGCGGGTCGAAGAAATCCGCAAAGACCGCTGGGCCATCGTCATCGACGAGATCCCCTATCAGGTTAACAAGGCCTCGATGATCGAAAAGATCGCCGAGCAGGTCCGTGACAAGAAAATCGAGGGCATTTCCCACGTTCAAGACGAAAGCGACCGCAACGGCGTGCGCGTGGTGGTCGAATTGAAACGCGACGCGACTGCCGAAGTGGTAATGAACCAGCTTTACCGTTTCACGCCGATGCAGACCTATTTCGGCTGCAACATGCTGGCCCTGAACGGGGGCCGCCCCGAGCAACTGACGCTGCGCAAGTTCCTCAGCTACTTCATTGACTTCCGCGAAGAAGTTGTCGCCCGCCGCACCGCCTATCTGCTGCGCAAGGCACGTGAACGCAGCCACATCCTTTGTGGTTTGGCCGTGGCCGTCACCAACATCGACGAGGTTGTCGCCACCATCCGCGCCTCTGCCGACGCGGCCGAGGCACGCGAAAAGCTGATGACCCGCCGCTGGCCCGCCGAAGACATCTTGCCCTATATCGCGTTGATCGACGATCCGACCCATACCGCGAATGACGATGGCACCTATAACCTTTCCGAGGCGCAGGCCCGCGCGATCCTTGAACTGCGTTTGCAGCGCCTGACCCAGATCGGCGTCAAGGAAGTCACCGACGAGCTGGAAGAGTTGGCCGGTAAGATTAAGGAATATCTCGAAATTCTCGGCTCCCGTGAGCGCATCCTCGGCATCATCTCGGACGAGCTGCGCGAGGTGCGCGAGCAATTCGCCGTGCCGCGCCGGACAGAGATCGTCGACTGGTCGGGCGACATGGACGACGAAGACCTCATTGCGCGCGAGGACATGGTCGTGACCGTGACTTCCGGCGGCTACATCAAACGCACGCCGCTGGCCGACTTCCGCGCGCAGCGCCGGGGCGGCAAGGGTGTTTCGGGCATGCAGACCAAGGAAGAGGATGTTGTCACCAACCTCTTCGTTGCCAATACCCATACGCAGCTTTTGTTCTTCACCACCGATGGCATGGTTTACAAGCTGAAGACATGGCGCCTTCCACAGGGGGCCCGCACCGCCAAGGGCAAGGCCATCGTGAACATTCTGCCCATACCCACCGGGGTCTCCATCGCCGCGATTATGCCCGTGGACCGGGATGAGAAGGATTGGGACGACCTACAGGTGATCTTTGCCACCTCCGCCGGGACCGTGCGGCGCAACAAGCTGTCGGATTTCACCAATGTGAAGTCCAACGGCAAGATCGCGATGAAGTTCGAAGGCGAACACGAGGGCACCACGCTGATCAACGCGCGCATCGCCTCGAACGACGATGACGTGATGCTGGTCACCGACGCAGGCCGGGCAATCCGCTTCCCGGCGACCGACGTGCGGGTCTTCAACTCGCGCAACTCCGTCGGTGTGCGCGGCATCCGTTTGGGTGAAGGAGATAACCTCGTCTCCATGTCCGTGATCCGGCATTTCGAGGCAAGCTCGGAAGAACGTGTCGCCTATCTTAAACAGCGCCGCTTGATGGCCGGGCTGACCGATGACGAAAGCAGCGACGACGAGGAAGAGCAGGTACAAGCCGGGCAGCTCAGCACCGAACGCTATGCGGAAATGTCGGCAGCCGAAGATCTGATCCTGACGATCACCGCAAAGGGCGCGGGCAAGGTTTCCTCGGCTCATGATTACCCGGTCCGAGGCCGCGGCGGCATGGGTGTGACCGCTTGGACCAAGGCCATGGCCCATGGCCCTATCGTCGCCTGTTTCCCGGTGGAAATGTCCGATCAGGTGATGCTTGCAACCTCCAAAGGCCAGTCGATCCGCGTCCCGGTTGAGGGGATTTCTTTCCGCTCGCGCAGTGCAGGCGGCGTGAAGGTGTTCAGCACCGGCAAGAACGAGGAAGTCGTCAGCGTCGCTTGGATCGCCGATCAGGGCAACGAAGAGGAAGAAGGCGAAGCCGATGAAGGAAGCAGCGCCGCCGAATAATCGGCAGCCGCTCCGCCCCCTGCGCGAAAACGTGGGGGGCGTTTTTTTCGACAGACTATCCAGCAATAAAAAAACCCCCGCGCTATCAGCGCGGGGGTTTTTCCAACTTAAGCTTTCGTTAAGGCTTAGTTGGTAGTCGTTGTTGTAGTCGAAGAAGACGAGCCCGACGCAATGGCAATCAGGACCAGAGCCGCACCGGCTGCAGCAGCGCCACCACCCAGGCCAGCGCCCGCTTCGAAGAGACCAGCGCCATCGGCACGAACGCAAACACGTGCGGTGTTGCCGTCAACTGTTACTGGGTTCGGCTTACAGTTGTAGATGATGCCGTTAGCGCCCTGAACCTGAAGCGAATAGACGCTATCGTCCGATGCGCCAAGAACAGCTGCCTGTGTTGTCGTTTGGGCGAATGCAGCACCCGAAAGAGCGATAGTCGCCGCCACCGTTGCAAGAATTTTCACGTCTAGGTACTCCTGTATCTCGTCAAATTTTAAACTCACTGCACCATCGCATATAAACGAGAGCAGCGCAAAGGCGAAATGTTAAGGCATAGTTAAGAACCAAAGCAGTGCCCGCTGTTTAAGCAACCCCGTCAACGCTCGATTGTTCCCGGTCTTGCATGCTTAAATATTGTACAAATCTTTGAACTTATTCTCCAGATAAGTCAGCAAAGGCGCCTCCGTCGGCGGCTTTCCGCAAGCCCGCGCGATCACCTCTCGCGGCTCGTAGAGCCCGCCGTGCTGCTGCACGTTCTCGCGAAGCCATGCGGTGGCCGTGCTTGTATCTCCTCTTGCCAAGGCGTCATCAAGATCAGGTACCGCTTTCCGCAGTGCCTCATGAAGGCATCCCGCATAGACATTGCCGAGGCTGTAGGTTGGGAAATACCCCAATAGCCCGACCGACCAATGGACATCCTGCAAGACCCCGTTTGAGGGACGGTCAACCGCGTAGCCGAAATCGGCCTCGAACCGATCGTTCCATGCGGCCTCCAACCCGTCGACCTGCAGATCGCCCGACATCAGCGCACGTTCAAGGTCGAACCGCAGCAGGACGTGAATGTTATATTGCAGCTCGTCAGCCTCGGTCCGAATGAAGCCATCCGACACGCGGTTGACGATGCTGTAAAATGTCTCGGCATCCGGCACGCCAAAGTCGCCGTAGACAGCCGTCATCTCGCCGTAGAGCCATCCGGTGAAGGCGCGGCTGCGGCCAATTTGATTCTCATAGATTCGGCTCTGGCTTTCATGCACCCCCATCGACACCCCGCGCCCCAGCGGGGTCAGCAGGTAGGCGCTGTCGATTCCCTGTTCATAGGCGGCGTGGCCAACCTCATGCACTGTCGAATAAAAGCAGTTGAACGGGTCAAGCGCATTAGTCCTTGTGGTGATCCGGACGTCCAAACCCGAGCCCGATGAGAAAGGATGCACCGCCTTGTCGATCCGCCCGGTGGCCAGATCATAGCCAAAGCGCCGCGCCAGTTTGGCGGTCAGGGTCATCTGCGCCGCTTCGTCGAAAACCCCTTCCAGCACCGGTGGCGCTTCGGCCTCCCGCACGGCGGCGCGCAGTTCGGCCAACTTTGGGCGCAGCGCGCCGAACATGGCTTCGAGGTCCGCCGCTGTGGTGCCGGGCTCATAGTCTTCTAGCATCGCGTCGTAGATACCGATATCGCGCCCCTCGGCCAGCGCAGCCCCCTCTTCCCGTTTGAGGGCGATCACTTCTTTCAAGGTAGGAGCGAAGGCCGCGAAATCGTCGGCGGCACGGGCCTCGGCCCATGTGCCTTGGGCGGCGGAGGTGACACGGGCGATCCGCGCCGCCAAATCGGCGGGAACACGGGTCGCTCGGTCAACATCGCGTTTGATGTGGCGCAGATTGGCCTGCCCCACCGCGTCCAGACCCGCCGTTTCGATACGGCCCAACCAATCGGCGATACGCGGGTCGATGCGGCGGGCGTGCAGCACGCTTTCCATCGCCGCCATCTCCTCGCCCCGCTGGGGCGCGGCGCCGCGGGGCATGACCGTTTCTTGGTCCCAGCCGAGCCGCCCCGCGACCTGCGCCAACGCTTCTGTTTCGCGCTGAAAGGCCATCAATTCGTCATATGCAGTCATGTCTCAGCCTCTCAGCGATGTGGCGACGGGATAGGCCGCATGAAAACGCGCCCGCAGGATCAACACCCAGAGCAGAACGGCCAACGCCTGATGCGCCAGCGCCAGATGCACCGGAGCGGCATAAAGCACCGTGGTGATGCCCAGAACCACCTGCAAGGCCAGCGCCGCCATCACCGCATTAAACGCAAATCGCGTCCGCGCATGGGCCGAGCGGCGACCGCGCAGCCAGACGACCACGCCGAATGCAAAGAGCAGATAGCCCGCCATTCGGTGCATGAATTGCACCAGCCCGGGGTTTTCAAAGAAGTTGCGCCATGTGGGCGTGATATCGAAAGCCTCTGGCGGGAAGAACTGCCCCTGCATCAGCGGCCAATCGACGAAATAGCGCCCTGCATCAATGCCCGCGACCAAGGCACCCAGTAGGATCTGCAACGCTGCGAAATGCAACAACCCCGTGGCCATGCCGAACTGCTTGGCCTCCTTGGCGCGGCGGGCCTGAATCAGGTCGCGTTCGCTGCGGCCCAACAAGAGCACATACCATGTGATAAATCCGAGGATGACAAAGGCGAGGCCGAGATGGGTCGCCAAACGGTAAGAGGCCACATCCGTCACCCCCTGCCCGCTGGTCACCCCCGAGGCGACCATCCACCAGCCAATCGCCCCCTGCGCGCCGCCCAATGCGCCGATAAAAAGCAGGCGCTTGTTCCAGCCCACCGGAATTTGACGCCGAAGCAGGAAGTAGAGAAAGCCCAAAACCCAGACGAGGCCAATCACCCGGCCAAGTTGCCGATGCCCCCATTCCCACCAATAGATGCTTTTAAAATCAGAGAGTTCCATCCAAGAGTTCTGGACCTGAAACTCGTCGATCTGCTTGTATTTATCGAACTCAGACTGCCAGTCGGCCTCAGTCATCGGGGGCAGAGCGCCAGTGACGGGGCGCCATTCGGTGATGCTGAGCCCAGAGTCGGTCAGCCGCGTCAGCCCGCCCACGGCGATCATGACAAAGACCAGCGCGAAGAGGATCATCAGCCAAATCCGGATCGGGCCGCGTGCGCCGCCACGGCCCTTGTCGATGCCGCCGGTTTGCACCGGGGCACGGCTGGGTTGGTCGGTGCCGACCTCTTCGAAAAGTTTGCGTTTTTCCGCCATGGCGCGCCTCATTTTCCGTTTGGATGCAGTGGTATGCCATGGGCGGGGAAAGGTCTAGCGGGGGGCGTTATGTTCGAAACGGTGCAGAGGCAGCCCAGCCCGGAGCCAAGCCGCAGGCGCCGGGCCATCGCCTGTCCGCCCCACGGGGAGGCGATTTGGTGAGGCTGGGTGCGCCTTTGCGACAAAGCGTTGACGCTGCACGATAAAGTGGCATGAACCACCCAATGCATCGCCATCCCACGGGCAGCCGCTGGCCCTCAGTCTTCCCTCAGTCCTTGTTCTTCCACCGGACCATTTGCCGCAGGATGCCATGCAACATCTGAACATCCGCTCGGGTCAGCGGCATTCGCGACCACATGTTGCGCAGGTTCAGCTTCATCGATGCGGTTTTATGTTCGGGATAGAAGAACCCCGCCTCTTCCAACCGTTCCTCGTAATGCCGCGCCAGATGGTCAACCTCGGCTCCTTTGGCCCAGTCGGTGCCTGCCATCTCGGTCACCTCATGCGTCACTTCACCCTGTGCGCGCATCCATTCATAGGACATCAAGAGCACGCATTGCGCGAGGTTGAGCGAGGCGAATTTAGGATTCACCGGGACCGAGACGATGGCGTTTGCCTGCGCGATATCCTCGTTCTCCAGCCCGGCCCGCTCTGGGCCGAAAAGCACCGCAACCCGTTGGCCCGCCGCGATCTTTTCCGCGGCCAGCCGCATCGCCGCTTCGGGGCTGTAGACCGGCTTGGTCAGGTCGCGGCCGCGCGCGGTGGTGGCAAAGGTGAAATCGCAATCGCTGAGCGCGCCCGGCAGATCGTCGCAATGCTGCGCCTCATCCAACAGCCGCCCCGCGCCCGAGGCCATGGCCACGGCAGATTGGCTGGGCCAACCGTCGCGCGGGGCCACGACGCGCATGTGATCTAGGCCAAAGTTCCACATCGCGCGCGCCGCGGCGCCGATGTTCTCGCCCATCTGTGGGCGGACAAGCACGATGGCCGGGATCGGCGCAGGCTGGACGGAGGAGGATGTTGTCTGGGTCATGCGCGCCTCATAGCCCCTGCGCCGCACCACCGCAAGAAAGCCCGCGCCACAGACGCATATCCGTTTTCTTTTGCAGCGCCTTGCGCTAGTCAGACCTCCAGACCCGAGCAGGGCCCCAGACCCGATTAAGGCCCCGGACCCGATTAAGGATAGGACCATGGACGCGCCAGAACAGCCGCAGATTTACCTTATCACCCCACCCGAAGTTGAGCTGAGCCAATTCCCCGCGCAACTGGCCGCCGTGCTGGACGCGCATCCGGTCGCCTGTGTGCGGATGGCGCTATCAACCCGCGACGAAGACCGTCTGTCGCGCGCCGGTGACGCGCTGCGCGAGGTGACCCATGCGCGCGATGTGGCCTTGGTGATCTCGGATCACCTGCTGATGGTCGAAAAGCTCGGCCTTGACGGGGTACACCTCAGCGATGCCGCGCGCACCGTGCGCCATGCCCGCAAAGAACTGGGCGAAGATGCGATCGTCGGTTCCTTCTGCGGCACATCGCGGCACGAGGGGATGGCCGCTGGCGAAGCCGGGGCCGATTACGTCAGCTTTGGCCCCACCCAAGCCAGCACGCTTGGCGACGGAAGCTTTGCCGAAGCCGAATTGTTTCAATGGTGGTCCGAAGTGATCGAAGTGCCCGTCGTCGCCGAGGGCGCGCTGGACATCAATATGATCCGCGCCCTTGCCCCCCGGACCGACTTTTTCGGCATCGGGACCGAGATTTGGGACAAGGACGATCCGGTGGCCGAACTCGCCACCCTGATCGCCGCCATGCAGGGCTAAGCGGCCCTTGGGGCAGCCCGGTTAAGGGCTGCCCGCGCGCTTACAGAAATACCCGTTCGATGAACCAATAGGCCCCGACCGCCGCGATGACGCAGGAGGCGGGCACCGCGATGGCCCGGCGATACCAATCGCGCTTCATCGCCCAGCCGACCAGCACGAAGGCGATGGCGATCACCGCAAGCTGGCCCAGTTCCACCCCGATATTAAAGCCAATAAGCGCCGGGACGAATTGCCCTGCTGGCAGGCCAAAGTCCCCCAGCACCGAGGCAAAGCCGAGCCCGTGCAGCAGGCCGAAACCAAAGATCACCAAGGGCCGCCAACGGTTCAGCGCCGAATGAAAGATATTCTCGACCGCGACATAGGTGATCGACGCGGCGATCAGCGGCTCGACGATGGCACCGGGCACGTTGACCCAGCCCAGAGCACCAAGTGCAAGCGTGACCGTGTGGGCCAGCGTGAAGGCGGTAACCTGCCAGATCAAAGGGCGCAGACGGGTCGACAGGAAGAACAGGCCCAAAACGAAAAGGATATGATCTAATCCTTTGGGCAGGATGTGGTCGAAACCGACCGGGATATAGCTGACGAAGGCTTGCCAACCACTTTGCGCATCGCCGCCCGAGAGCGCGATCTCGGGGCTTGTTTCGCCACCCGCCAGATAGCCGGTATAGGGGTCTTCCACCCCCTGCTGGCGCAGCACCAATGCGCCCGCGCCATCAGGCCAGGTCACCTGCACCTGCTCGGCTCCTGCAGGCACTGCCGCCTCCAGCCGCCAAAGACTGTCGCGCGGCAGTTCGGCGTCGATCCCCTCGGGCACCTCGATCATCACACTTTCCAAAGGCACGGCCGCGCCATTCACGCTGAGCAATGGCAGGCTGTTCCAGTTCGGCAAAAGCTCGGGCGCACGGGCCGCGATACGCGCGGCGGGCAGGCTTCGCAGCGCATCGTAATCGCCTGCATTCTCGGAATTGTCGGTGTCTTCGACAGTGTCGAGGTCGATCCCCGCCAGCAGAGCCTCGAGGTTAATCTCAAGCGCCAGCACCGCGCGCCCTTCGGCGACGGTCAGGTCCGCGATTGTCGGTTTGACCTCATGCGCCTGTACCGCAGCGCCTATGGAAATCACCAACGCGCTTGACATTAGCCCAAGCAATGCCAGCTT
Organism: Sulfitobacter sp. OXR-159; assembly: GCF_034377145.1. Taxonomy (NCBI): domain Bacteria; kingdom Pseudomonadati; phylum Pseudomonadota; class Alphaproteobacteria; order Rhodobacterales; family Roseobacteraceae; genus Sulfitobacter; species Sulfitobacter sp. OXR-159. The sequence goes on along the minus strand of NZ_CP139707.1, from coordinate 1,589,794 downwards.
GGTTCTTAACAAAATGAAAGTTCGCTTCATGAAACTGTCCCAGTTGTCCGCTATTATTTTCAGTATCTTACCGGCATTACCTGCTGTTGCCCATGAATACTGGCTGTCGCCACTGAACTATCAAGTGGAAAGCGGTGAAAAGATCGCAGCGCATTTCCGCAATGGCGAAGAGTTTGTCGGATCGACCTTTCCCTATCTTCCCAACCGGCTCAATCGTTTTGAAATTGTGGTAGAGGGACAGGCCTATAATCTCTCTCCCCGTGCGGGCGACAACCCGGCGCTTCAGATCCCCGCGCCGGGCCGGGATGCGCTGGTGGTTGTACTGGCCGAAACCACCCCCTCAAAGGTGATCTATGAGGAATGGGAGAAGTTCCTCTCCTTCGCCGAGCACAAGGATTTCCCGAAGGCTGAAGCCGATCACAGCGCCAACGGCTGGTCGCAGGAAAAAGTCGTGGAGAGCTATACACGCCACGTCAAAACCCTGATCGCCACAGGTACAGGCGTTGGAGACGACGCCCCCACCGGCATGACCACCGAATTTGTCGCCCTGACGAATCCCTATGACGCGGATTTCGAGGGTCAGATGAAGGTCGCTCTTTTCTATCAGGATGAACCTCGCGCCGATGCCCAGGTTGAGGTATTCGACCGCGCGCCGGATGACAGCGTGACCATCTCGCTCCACCGCACCGACGCGGCGGGCGAAGCGGTTATTCCAGTCACCGAAGGCCACGAATACCTCTTTGACGCCGTGGTGCTGCGCCCGGCAGCAGCGGCACAGACAGGTGCCGGATACGATCCCGACCAGCCGGTCTGGGAAACGCTTTGGGCGGCGCTAACATTTGCGGTGCCACAATAACGCCGCTTGCACGTGGGCAGATTTGGCGGCTAGAAGCGCCGCATGACAAAGACAGCTGACATCCTGTGCATTGGCTCCGTCCTTTGGGACGTGATCGGCCGCTCTGAAAACGCGATGCGCCAAGGCTCTGACATGCCGGGGCGCATCACCCGCTTGCCGGGCGGCGTGGCGCTGAACATCGGCATGGCGCTGGCGCGCTTTGGGTTGACGCCCGCGCTGCTTTCCGCCGTGGGCCGCGACGCGGAGGGGGACGAGTTGATCGCCGCCTGCGCTCTGCGCGGTCTGATCACCGATCACGTTTACCGCTCAGACGATCTGCCGACTGACCGCTATATGGCCGTCGAAGGGTCTAACGGGCTTATCGCCGCGATTGCCGATGCCCATTCGCTGGAAGCTGCGGGGGATAAAATTCTGCGCCCGCTGGAGGATGGCAGCCTGCCCGCCCCTTACGAAGGCGCCGTGGCGCTGGATGGCAACCTTACCGTCGAATTGCTCGCCCGGATGGCGCAAAGCCCGCTGTTGGCAAAGGCCGATCTGCGCGTGGCCCCCGCCTCTCCTGGCAAGGCACTGCGGCTGACGCCTTTCCTTAAAGCGGGGCGCGGCACGCTTTATGTGAACCTCGAAGAAGCCGGGCTGCTGTGTCAGGCCAGCTTTGACGATTCCCCCTCCGCCGCCCGCGCCCTGCTGGCCCGCGGCGCGCGCCGTGCCGTGGTGACAGATGGCGGCAACCCCGCCACCGTGGGTCAAGGCGATGATATCATCACCCTCACCCCACCCTCGGTCCATGTGGCCCGGGTGACGGGCGCAGGCGACACATTCATGGCCGCCCATGTGGCGGCCGAACTTGGCGGTGCCGTCGCGCAACCCGCCCTCAAGGCCGCACTTGACGCTGCCGCCCTTTACGTTTCCGGAGAGACCAAGATATGACCACCGCCCCTTACGCCCTGCCCCTGACCTTCAGCGCCGAAGTGGCCAAGGCCCGCGAAAGCGGCGCACCGATCGTGGCGTTGGAAAGCACAATCATCACCCATGGCATGCCCTATCCGCAGAACCTCGAAGTGGCGCGGCAGGTTGAGCAGGACATCCGCGATGCCGGGGCCGTGCCCGCCACCATCGCCGTGATCCGTGGCGCGTTGCATATCGGTTTGGACGACGACCAGCTTAGCGATCTGGCGCAGGCCAAAAATGTGGCGAAACTTTCGCGTGCCGATATGGCCGTCTGCATCGCATCGGGCGGCACAGGCGCCACCACAGTCGCCGCCACCATGATCGCCGCCAACCTCGCGGGCATCGAAGTCTTTGCCACGGGCGGCATCGGCGGCGTGCACAAAGGCGCGGAAGACAGCTTTGACATCTCCGCCGACCTGATGGAATTGGCGCAGACACCCGTCACCGTGATCGCCGCGGGTGCCAAAGCAATCTTGGACGTGCCGAAAACGCTGGAAGTACTTGAGACCCAAGGCGTGCCGGTCATCACCGTGGGGCAAGACAGCTTCCCCGCCTTCTGGAGCGCAGGCTCCGATCTGCAATCGCCGCTGCGTCTTGACGATGCCGCAGCCCTTGCCAAGGCCCACCGCACCCGCGCCGCCATGGGGCTGCCCGGCGGGCAGCTTGTGGCCAATCCGATCCCCGCGGATGAGGAAATTCCCGCCGCCGAACTGGCCCCAATCATCGCGCAGGCCCAATCTGAGGCCGATGCGCAGGGTGTCAGCGGCAAGCACGTGACCCCCTTCCTGCTCCAGCGCATCTTTGAACTGACCGAGGGCCGCTCGCTGGTCGCCAATATCGCATTGGTGCGCAACAATGCCCGGCTGGGGGCCCAGATCGCCGCAAACCTCGTCAACCTGCCGCGTTAAAGGCGAAAAACACCGTCGAGCCATTGCCGGGCCGGGGCATACGCCTTAGCTATATTGCGATTAACTCTTCGGAAAACGGCGCAGATGAACACACCTTTTGATCCCGACCCAACACAGGTCCGGCGCAGCCTTGTCGCAAGGCTGCGCGCGTCTTTCCTGACCGGGTTGGTTGTGATTGCGCCCGTTGGGCTGACCATCTGGCTGATCTGGAGCGTGGTCGGCTGGATCGACGGTTTCGTGCTGCCATTGGTGCCCAAAGCCTACCATCCTGACCGCCTGCTCCAAGATTTCCTTGGCCTCGACCCCTCGATGCAATTCAACGTGCGCGGCCTTGGGGTGGTGATCTTTTTGATCTTCACCGTCATGGTGGGCTGGGCTGCGAAAGGGCTGATCGGGCGTTCGATGATCCGTTTTGCCGAAAGTCTGGTGGAACGCACCCCCGTGGTGCGGACGATCTACTCCGGCATCAAACAGATCTCCGAGACGATCTTTGCCCAGTCCGAGCGGAGCTTTGAGACCGCCTGCCTGATCGAATACCCCCGGCGCGGCATCTGGGCGCTTGGCTTTATCTCGACCGAAGCCAAGGGAGAGGTCTTGGCCCGGACAAACGCGGGGGGCGAGATGCTTTCGGTCTTTCTGCCGACGACGCCAAACCCGACCTCAGGCTTTTTGCTCTTCCTGCCGCGCGAGGATGTGATCGAGCTCGACATGAGTGTCGAAGACGCGGCGAAGCTGGTGATCTCTGCCGGGCTGGTCTACCCGCCGCGCCCCGGTGCCGATCTGCCCGAGGCGCTGGCGCTGTCAGACCCCGAAAACTCAGCCGAACATCGCGGGTAGATCGACGCTGCTGCGTTGGTTCAGATCATCAAAGTGGTCCGTCAAAAACTGATCCGCCGCCGCCACACCCGCCTCATGCAGCGCCCTGATCACGGCTGGGTTCGGCATCAGCTTGGTGGCCACCGAAAGCTGCGCCATTAGCGCGTCATCGGCGATCATATGCATGTGGACCCGCTTCATCCGTCCCTCTGGCAGGGTGCCATCCGCGATCAGGCGCTGGACGAAATCAATCGCACGCATCTCTCGCAAGAGGCTGGAATTAAAGCTGATTTCATTGATCCGGTTCTGGATTTGCTGGGGCGTTGTCGGCAGGTCTTCACGCTCTAGCGGGTTGATGTTCACCACCACGATGTCTTCGGGCAGGTCATCGCGGAACAGCGGAAACAGCGCCGGGTTGCCAGTGTAACCGCCATCCCAAAACGCTTCGCGTTGGCCGGTCTGGGCATCGTCAATCTCAACCGCCTTAAAGATCGTCGGCAGACAAGCCGAGGCCAGCAGCGCGGCAGGGCCGATCTCATCTCCCTCGAACACTCTGATCTTGCCGTTGCGCACCCGCGTGGCGCAGACAAAGAAGAACGGCGGTTTCTGCGCCCCCACTTTGCCATAGTCGAACCGCGCCACGACATCTTCGAGTGGATTGCGATAGAACGGCCCATAGGCATAGGGCGACACGACCCGCGTCAGCGAGTCTGAGATCGCCATGGGCAGGGAATATTCCATCGCCTGACTGAGCTTATCCAGCCCAAAAGGCGCCAGCCAATGTGACAGCCGCAGGTCGGAAATGCCCGACACCTGCGTCCAGAGCCAATCAAGGTTTTCCCGCGCGCCCTCGCGCCCGCCCGAGATCATGCCCGATTTCAGCGCCGCGCCATTCAGCGCCCCGGCAGACGTGCCGGAGATGCCGCAGATCTCAAGATCGTCCTGTTGCAACAGCCGATCCAACACCCCCCAAGTGAAAGCGCCATGCGCGCCGCCCCCTTGGAGGGCGAGGTTAATGCGTTTTTTGACCGCCACGGCGCTTACAACGCTGTCCAGCCGCCATCGACGCTGATGGTCGTGCCGGTGATCTGGGCCGCCGCGTCAGAGCAGAGAAACGTCGCCGTGCCGCCCATCTGCTCGACCGTGGCAAATTCACGCGAAGGCTGGCGCGTGAGCATGACCTGCTCGATTACCTCTTCGCGGCTCATGTCGTATTCTTTCATCGTGTCGGGGATCTGCTTCTGGACGATGGGGGTCAGCACATAGCCCGGGCAGATCGCGTTGCAGGTGATTGGCTCTTTTGCTGTTTCTAGCGCGGTCGTCTTGCTGAGGCCGACAATCCCATGTTTTGCGGCGATATAGGCCGATTTATAGGGCGAGGCCGTCAAGCCATGCGCCGAGGCGATGTTGATCACCCGGCCCCACCCCGCCTTGCGCATCATCGGCAGTGCTTCGGCGGTGGTGTGAAAGGCCGACGACAGGTTAATCGCGATGATCGCATCCCATTTCTCGGCCGGAAACTCAGGGATCGGAGCCACGTGCTGGATGCCCGCATTGTTCACCAGGATGTCACAGGTCCCGGCTTCGGCGATCAAACGCCGACACTCCGCCCCCTTGGACATATCCGCCTTGATGTACCGGGCCGTTACGTTGCATTCCTCGGCCATCTTCTGCGCCAAAGCATGATCCGCTTCGTCATCGGTAAAAGAGTTCAACACGATATCGGCCCCGGCACGCGCCAATTCCCAGGCGATGCCCAGTCCGATTCCAGAATTCGATCCGGTGATGACGGCTGTCTTGCCGGACAGGTCGATGGTGAAAGCCATGGCGCGTCTCCTTGTTCATGCTGCGACTGCATCATGTACTGCGACGGCGGCAAAGGGAAAGGGTTTGCGCGCGAAACCGCCAAGGAAGGGAGGCGGCAAGCAATAGGCCAAAAAAAACGCCCGCACGAGGCGGGCGTAAGTTATTGAGGCAGGTTTCATACAGGCAAGAAACCTATCGAGCAGTGACCTCTGTATACGCCTACTACGGTCACAATCCAAGCTAAAAGTTTGATAAGGCGGGAATCCGCGGGTATGGATTAACTCCAACAAAATAAGGGCAGATCGTGATTGTTTCAAAAATGAGCTGGGATTTTTTCTCGACAGGCCGGGGCGTTGCGGCCCTTTCTTCACTGATTCTGCTCTCTGGCGGGGCCTTGGCGGCCCCTCAGCATGGAATCGCCATGTACGGCGACCCAGCCCTGCCCGCCGATTTTGCCGCCCTGCCTTATGTAAATCCCGATGCCCCCAAGGGGGGCGAGATCGTTTTGGGCAATACCGGGGGATTCGACAGCCTTAACCCCTTCGTCCGTAAAGGCACCGCGCCTTGGCAGCTGCCGCATTTCACCCATGAGACTTTGATGGGGCGATCATGGGACGAACCCTTTGCGCTTTATGGGCTGCTGGCCGAGACGATCGAAGTGCCCGATGACCGTTCGTGGGTTGAGTTCACCCTGCGCGAAGAGGCGCAGTTTTCCGATGGCAGCCCGGTCACGGTCGAGGATGTGATCTTTTCTTTCGATCTGCTGGGCACTGAGGGCCACCCCCGCTACCACGGACTGCGCCAACAGATTGAAAGCATCGAACAGACCGGTCCGCGCAGCCTGCGGATGACCTTTGACAGCGACAACCGTGAGCTTGCCCTGCTCGCCGGGATGCGCCCCATTCTCAGCAAAGCGCAATGGGAAGGTCAGGACTTCGCCAATGCCCCCTTGACCGAAATACCACTAGGAACGGGGCCTTACGTCATCAGCGACTATCAGGCGGGGCGCCATGTCACGCTGACGCGCAACCCTGATTACTGGGGCGCCGATGTACCCTTTCGGCAAGGCACGCATAACTATGATGAGGTCAAAATCGACTTCTACGGCGATGCCAATGTGTTGTTCGAGGCATTTAAAGCCGGCCAAATCTCAGCCGTGCGTGAATTCAACGCCGAGACTTGGGCCACGCAATACGACTTCCCGGCGATCAGTCGGGGCGAGGTGGTGAAATCCAGTTTTCCGCACAGCAAACCCTCGGGCATGACGGGCTTTGTGATGAATTCCCGCCGCGCGCCCTTTGACGATTGGCGGGTGCGCGACGCGCTGATCTCGGCCTTTAACTTTGAGTATATCAACGAGACGCTGACCGGCGGTGCCCTGCCCCGGATCACCTCCTATTTCTCAAACTCCGACCTTGCCATGCGCGATGGCCCGGCGACGGGCCGGGTCTTTGACCTGCTGGCCGATTACGCCGACACGCTGCCGCCGGGCACGGTGGATGGCTATCGGCTGCCGGTGGCCGATGGCTCTGTCCGCAACCGCTCGGGCATTCGTGCCGCGATGCAGCAGCTTAATGCCGCAGGCTATCAGGCCGAAGGCGGCGTCATGCGCCGGGCGGATGGCACGCCGCTTACATTCTCCATTCTTCTGTCGAAGGGCAGCCGTGAAAACCTAGCGATTGCAGAGCTTTACACGCAGGCGCTAAAGCGGCTCGGGATCACAGCGCAGATTGAAACGGTTGATGACGCGCAATTCGTGGCGCGTCAGAACGAATATGACTTCGACATGACCTTCTTCCGCCGCGCCCTATCGCTCAGCCCCGGCACAGAGCAGCGTTTCTATTGGGGGTCAGAGGCCGCCGACCTGCCCGGCACACGCAACCTGATGGGCGTGCGCTCTCCGGCGGTGGACGCGATGATTAACCAGATGCTGCAGGCCCGCGAAACGGCGGATTTCGTCGCCGCCACCCGCGCGCTGGACCGTATCCTGACCGCCGGGCGCTATGTCATTCCGTTCTGGCAGTTCGACGAGGGGCTGATCGCCCATGACGCCCGCATGGCTTACCCAGACACGATCCCGCTATATGGCGACGGGCCGAACTTCATGCCCGAAGTCTGGTGGTGGAAACCGGCAGAGAATTCAGACCAGTGAGGTCACCCAGAGGATCGTCGCATCCTCATCGCTGAGCGAGACGACATTGTGCCCCATGGTGGCGTCGTAATAGGCGCTATCGCCCCGGCGCATGTCGACGGGCTCGTAAAACTCGGTAAAAAGCCGCACCATGCCGGTCAGCACATAGAGGAATTCCTCCCCGTCATGGCGCACCCAGCCGTCGAATTCCTCCATCCGGCGCGCGCGGATGCGGGCGCGGTAGGGCAGCATCTGTTTCTTGCGCAGGGCGTCGGCCAGCAGAACATGCTCATAGGTGCCGGTGGCCTTGGCCGCGCCCTCTTCGGCGCGGGTCACGGCCATGCGGCCAGTGATCTTTTCCCCCGCAGGCGGGGTGAACAACTGCGGCACCGTGATCTCCAACCCCACGGCGAGCTTTTTCAGCGCGTCATAGGTGGGCGACATCAGCCCGTTTTCGATCTTGCTAAGGGTTGAGCGCGCCAGCCCGGCCTGCCGCGCGGCCTGCTCCAACGTCCAGTTGCGCGCCTTGCGCAGCTCGCGCACCCGCGCACCAAGGTCGACCGGCGGGGCGGTCTCGTTCGCGCCGCTTTCGCGGGCGATCTGGATCATGGAACGGGGCGGCGTGTCTGTCATGGACCTGCTATAGCCGCGCCCAAAGGCGCTTGCAACGCTGCCCGCTTGCGATACCCGCCCCGGCCCGCTATGCCCATTGCGCAGCAATAGATGGGGTTTACCATGGCCGAAGCGATCAAACTCGATATCATGTCAGACCCGATCTGCCCATGGTGCTATATCGGCAAGGCGCATCTGGACCGCGCATTGCAGGATCACCCCAACCATCCCTTCGCCATCGAATGGCACCCTTTCCAACTGAACCCCGAGATGCCGCGCGAGGGCATGGACCGTCGCGCCTATCTAGAAGGCAAGTTCGGCGGCAAAGAGGGCGCCGTACGCGCCTATGCACCGGTCGTGGAACATGCCGAAAAGGCCGGTCTGAACATCAACTTCGAGGCCATGCAGCGCACGCCCAACACGCTGGACGCGCACCGTCTGATCCATTGGGCCGGGATCGAAGGCCGCCAAACCGCCGCCGTCTCCGCGCTTTTCAAAGCCTATTTCGTCGAGGCCCGCGACATAGGCGATGCCGAAGTGCTGGCCGATATCGCCGATAGCATTGAGATGGACGCCGCCGTGGTCACCCGCTTGCTGAAATCCGATGTCGACGCGCAGGACATTCGCGACCGCGATGCCCATAGCCGCAAGATGGGGGTGAACTCCGTGCCGACGTTCATCATCGCGAATGCCCATGCGGTGCCGGGTGCACAGCCGCCCGAGCTATGGGCGCAGGTCATTGCCGATCTGACCAAACAGCAGAGCTAAACAGGGCGGCAATCATTGCCAAGTTAAGCGTTCTCAATTATCGAGAGCGCAACCACAAGTTATTCCCTGAAGCCTGCCCAGACGGATCCGCCGTTCGGGACAATCGCCGGAGCGCGCGTTCGTGACCACCGAAAATCCAAAATTCTCCATGGGGCGGATCGAATTCGTCGCCCTCATCGCGATGATGACCGCCACCATCGCCTTTTCCATTGATGCGATGCTGCCCGCCCTGCCCGAGATCGCGGCGGAACTCTCGCCCGAGATCGCCCACCGCGCCCCGCTGATCCTCACGTCCTTCGTGCTGGGCATGGGGTTGGGCACGTTCTTTAGCGGGCCGTTGTCGGATGCATTCGGGCGGCGCAACGTGGTCTTTGGCGGCGCAGCACTTTATTCGGTGTCGGCCTTCGTGGCATGGATGAGCAACTCACTGGAAGTCATGCTCGTGGCCCGTATCTTTCAGGGGCTCGGCGCTTCTGGTCCCCGCGTGGTGGCCGTGGCGATCATTCGTGACCTCTATGCCGGGCGCGAGATGGCGCGGATCATGTCGGTGGTGATGATGGTCTTCGCATTGGTGCCCGCCATGGCACCCATGTTGGGCGCGGGGATCATTCACACGGCGGGCTGGCGCGCGATCTTCATCGCTTTCATGGCGTTTTCAATCATCTCAGTAGTTTGGATGGGCCTGCGCCTGCCCGAAACATTGCCGCCGGAAAACCGTCGCCCCCTGCGCGCGCGGCTGATCATCGACGCAGTGCGCGAGTTGGTCGGCCACCGCACGGTGCGCCTGTCGATCCTCGTGCAATCGCTGGCCTTGGCGATGCTATTTTCGATGATCATGCTGGTGCAGCCGATTTATGACACCGTCTATGGCCGGGGCGAAAGCTTCCCGCTCTGGTTTGGCGGTATCGCCGTCGTGGCGGCCAGCGCCAGCCTGATCAATGCGCTGCTGGTCGTGCGCTATGGCATGCGCCGATTGGTGAGCATCGCCTTTGGCTTTCAAATTCTGCTGTCAGGGGCCATGTATTTCCTGAACCTCGGCGCCCTGCCCGACCCTTACGGCTTTGCCGCCTTTGTGTTCTTCCAGACCTGCCTGTTCTTCCAAGCGGGGCTGACGCTGGGCAACCTTAATGCCATCGCGATGGAGCCGATGGGCCATATCGCGGGCATGGCCGCCTCGGTCGTGGGGGCGATTTCAACTGTGCTGGCCGCGCTCATCGCCTCGCCCGTGGGGTTGATGTTCGACGGCACGACCAAGCCACTGGCGCTGGCGATGCTGCTCATGGCCTGCGGAGCTTACGCTCTGATGCTCTATATGGGGCGGATGGAAAACCGACAGCCGGCGGCGGCGGAATAACCGCCGCCCTTTCGGGGCTTAGCCCTTTGCCTTGGCCTTTTTCGCAGTCTTTTCTTTGGCGATCACATGTTCGGCCAAGTCGCGTGCAATGGCAAAGGCGCCTTTGATCTTGTCGGCATCCGTCTTCCAATCCCGGCGCACGACGATCTTGTTGTCCTTGACCTTGGCCAGCCCACGCTGGTCTTGAATGAACTGCACCAGCCCCTCGGGCGAGGCGAATTTGTCGTTGTGGAACTGGATCGTCGCGCCCTTCGGCCCACCATCGAGCTTGGCGATCCCGGCGCGTTTGCACATCGCCTTGATCCGCACCACCAGCATCAGGGTGTTCACCTCTTTTGGCAGCTTGCCAAAACGGTCGATCAATTCGGCGGCAAAGCCTTCGAGTTCCACCTTAGTTGAGAGCTCGCTGAGGCGGCGGTAGAGGCCAAGACGCACATCGAGGTCAGGCACGTAATCCTCAGGAATGAGCACCGGCACGCCAAGATTGATCTGCGGCGCCCATTGTTCGTCGGCCTCGCTAAGGCCCTCCATCTCGCCCGCCTTGATCTTAGCAATCGCCTCTTCCAGCATGGACTGGTAAAGCTCAAAGCCCACATCGCGCATCTGGCCGGATTGCTCTTCGCCGAGCAGGTTGCCCGCCCCGCGAATATCGAGGTCTTGGCTGGCCAAGGTGAAGCCCGCGCCAAGCGTATCAAGGCTGCCCAAGACCCGCAGACGTTTCTGCGCCGTATCCGTCAGCTTCGCGCGCGGCTTGGTGGTCAGATAGGCATAGGCACGCGTTTTCGAGCGGCCCACGCGGCCCCTGATCTGATACAGTTGCGCAAGGCCGAACATATCGGCGCGGTGCACGACCATGGTGTTGGCCGTAGGAATATCGAGGCCGGATTCAACGATCGTCGTTGCCAGAAGAATGTCGAATTTGCCATCGTAAAAGGCGTTCATCCGATCATCCAACTCGCCCGGTGCCATCTGACCATGGGCGACGACGTAGGAGAGTTCCGGCAGCTGCGCCTGAAGGAAATCTTCGATCTCACGTAGATCACTCAAACGCGGAACGACATAGAAACTCTGCCCGCCCCGATAATGCTCACGCAGCAGCGCCTCGCGGATGGTAACCGCGTCGAACTCGCTCACATAGGTGCGGATCGAGAGGCGGTCGACGGGCGGTGTGCCAATGATCGACAGATCGCGCACGCCCGTCAGCGACAGTTGCAACGTGCGGGGGATCGGTGTGGCGGTCAGGGTCAGTACGTGGATATCGGTGCGCAGGGACTTCAGCCGTTCCTTGTGGGTCACGCCGAAATGCTGCTCTTCGTCGATCACCAGCAGGCCGAGGTCTTTGAACCGGATGCCTTTGGCCAGCAGCGCATGAGTGCCGATGACGATATCGACCGTGCCCTTCGCCATCCCATCGCGCGTCGCTGCTGCCTCTTTGGCCGAGACAAAGCGGCTGAGTTGGCGCACTTCGATCGGGAAGCCGCGAAAGCGTTCGGCAAAGCTTTTGTAGTGCTGCCGGGCGAGCAGTGTCGTAGGCGCGATCACCGCCACCTGAACACCCGACATCGCCGCGACAAAGGCCGCCCGCATCGCAACTTCGGTTTTACCAAAGCCCACATCGCCGCAAACCAGACGGTCCATCGGATTGCCGCTGGTCAGATCATCCACCACATCGGCAATGGCGCGCAGCTGGTCGTCGGTCTCCGTATACGGAAAACGGGCTGAGAAGGCATCCCACATGCCCGGTGGCGGGTCGAGGACCGGCGCTTTGCGCAGCGCGCGTTCGGCCGCTATGCGGATGAGCTTGTCCGCCATCTCGCGGATACGCTCTTTGAGCTTGGCTTTCTTGGACTGCCACGCCCCGCCGCCGAGCTTGTCCAGCAGCCCTTCGTCATGGCCGTAGCGCGACAGCAATTCGATATTCTCTACCGGCAGGTAAAGCTTTGATTGTTCGGCATATTCCAAAACGAGACATTCATGGGCAGCACCTGCGGCGGTGACCACCTCCATTCCGTGATAGCGCCCAATGCCGTGGTCGACATGAACCACCAAATCGCCGGGGCTGAGGCTTTGGGCTTCGGTCAGGAAATTCTCGGCCCGACGTTTGCGTTTCGGGGCGCGGATCAACCGGTCCCCCAGCACGTCCTGCTCTGAGATCACCGTCATGCCCGGCGCCTCGAACCCGTGTTCCAGCGCCCAGACCGCCAGATGCAGCCCGCGTTTTCCGATGCGGGTGGCGTCCATCACCGGGATCGCCTCGGCCAGACCTTCGTCTTCGATGAGCCCAGTCAGGCGTTCGCGCGCGCCTTCGGAGTAGCTGGCGATCAACACCGGACCAACTTCAAGCTTTGCTTTAATATGCGCAGCCAATGCCCCGAAAAGACTGACAGATTCCTGCTGTCGTTCGGGCGAGAAGTTGCGCCCGATCCGCGCACCTGCGTCCAACACGCCCGGCCCAGTGGGCTGCGGCAATGGGTTGAACTGGATAACCCGTTTCCCAATCAACGCCTCGTTCCAAGCGTCGTCGGTCAGATATAGCCCTTCGGGCGGGGCGGGTTTATAGACGCTGTCCATTTTAGAGCGCGTCTTCATCGCCAGCTGCCGCGTCTCATATTGGTCGGCAATCGTGTCCCACCGCGCGAGGCGCATGGGCGTCAGTTGATCGTCCAGCGTGATCGTGGCCTTCGGCAGATAGTCAAAGAGCGTTTCGAGATTGTCGTGGAAAAACGACAACCAATGTTCCGCGCCTTGATGTTTGCGGCCCGCGCTGATCGCCTCATAAAGTGGATCATCAGTGCCCGCTGCGCCGAATTCGATGCGGTAGTTCTGCCGGAAACGGGTGATTGCCGCGTCGTCAAGAATGACCTCACTGACCGGAGCAAGCTCTACCAGATCAAGTTTTTCCGTGGTGCGCTGCGTGGCCGGATCAAACCGCCGCGCCCCGTCCAGCACGTCCCCGAAAAGATCAAGCCGCACCGGGCCAAGGTCGCCGGGCGGGTAGATGTCGATGATCCCACCGCGCACGGCGTAGTCGCCCGGCTCCATCACCGTGGGGCTTTGCACAAAGCCCATGCGCACCAGAAAGGCGCGCAGGGCTTTTTCGTCGATCCGGCTGCCCACGCGCGCCGCAAAGGCCGCGTCGCGCAGGGTTTCGCGTGCGGGGATACGTTGGCTGGCCGCGTTCAGCGTCGTCAGCAGAACGAACTGCTGGGGCATCCCATGCACCAGCGCGGCAAGTGTCGCCATCCGCTGAGCCGAGATATCGGCGTTGGGCGATACGCGGTCATAGGGCAGGCAATCCCAGCTTGGGAAGGTGACGACCGGCATGTCGGGCGCGTAAAACCGCAAAGCGGCCTGCATCGCCGCCATGCGTTTGTCATCGCGCGCCACATGGACCACCGGCTGGCCGCCCTTGGCGATTTCATCAAGAATGGCGCGGGCATCATAGCCTTCGGGAACGCCGGAGAGGGTGATATTACGCGGATCGTTCATCGGGTCTCAATTGGGCCTCACGGGGGGCCTGTCAACCCGCCAGCGGGCCAATGCTTAGATTTTGATACATTCCCCAAAGGGCGGTCACGAAGATCGAGAACATGCCGATGATCTGGGTATAAAGTCGGTGCCGCATCAAGCGCCGCTGCAACACGTCGCCGGTGGAGCCTTCGATGCGGATCAGCCGCGCGGTCGAGAGGCTCAGCAGCCCGACCAGCGACATGGGGAACCCCAGCAGCAGCAGGGCCTGGGCGAATTCGATGGCATAGACGAACCCCAAAAGCACCAGAGAGGTCAGCACGAAAAAACCCAGCCCCAAGAGCCAAAGCCCCGAGACCTGCGAGATATAGAGCAGCCGGTTCACGTTGATCCGCACGATGTCTTCGAGATCGGCCTGCGCCTCGCCCCCATAACGTCGGGCACGCAGCACCATGTCAAAGGGCACGCCCAGCACCCAATGGCTTGCGGTCGACCACATCACAGCCAGCGCGATCCAGAACCAAAGGTTCGAGAAAGAGCGCATGTCAATCATTTCGAAAAGGGTCTGGTACCAGTCCAAGGCGTGCTCGTCCGAAATTTAAGTTCGCATCTCTTAGCGGTCCGGCGCGACAATTCATAGGGTTGAGGCGTTCAAAAATACATGGCAAGCCCATGCCAAGCCATTCTGAGGTAATTTTGATGCAACCCGTCCACGCCCCCTTCCCCGCCACGCGCCTGCGCCGCACCCGTGCCAACGCCGGTATTCGCGCGCTGGTCCGCGAGAATGACCTGCATCTGGGCGATCTGATCTGGCCGGTTTTCGTGCGCGAAGGCGAAGGCGTGGAAGAACCGATCCCCTCCATGCCCGGGGTCATGCGCCGCTCGGTCGACACGCTGGTCGCGGCGGTGCGCGAGGCGGCGGATCTCGGCATCGGTACGGTCTGTGTCTTTCCCTATACCGGCCCCGAGGACCGGACCGAGGATTGCGCCCGCGCATGGGATCCGCAAAACGCCACCAACCGCGCCATCGCGGCGATCAAAGAGGCCATGCCGCAGATGGTGGTGATGACCGATGTGGCGCTGGACACCTATAACATCAACGGCCACGATGGTTTTGTCGAAGATGGCATCATCGTGAATGACCGCACGGTTGAGGCGCTGGTCAAGATGGCGCTGGCCCAAGCCGAAGCGGGTGCCGATATCATCGGACCGTCAGACATGATGGACGGGCGCATCGGCGCGATCCGCGACGCTCTTGAGCAGGCCGGGCATCATGACGTGATGATCCTGAGCTATGCCGCCAAATACGCCAGCGCCTTTTACGGCCCGTTCCGCGATGCGGTGGGTGCCTCTTCAGCCCTGACCGGCGACAAAAAGACCTATCAGATGGATCCCGCCAACAGCGACGAAGCCCTGCGGCTGGTGGCGCGCGACCTGTCGGAAGGCGCGGATATGGTCATGGTCAAACCCGGCATGCCTTACCTTGATATCTGCCGCCGTGTGAAAGACGCCTTTGGCGCGCCGACCTTTGCCTATCAGGTCTCGGGAGAATACAGCATGATCCGGGGCGCGGCGGACCAAGGGTGGATCGACGGCGAACGCGCAATGATGGAGAGCCTTTTGGCCTTTAAGCGCGCAGGTTGTGATGGGGTGCTCACCTACTTTGCCCCCGATGTTGCCCGGCTTTTGGCCAAAAGCGCGTGACCTGAGGGCGTAAATCTGCGCAAAGGGTCTAACCGACATGACAAAGCGCGTGATTATGCGTAATCTCGCGCATAAGTCGGGAAAACCGGCAGCAGGCAACCGATCTTGAACATACAGGCAGAAAAGATGAGCAATCAGACATATAACCGGCGCTTTGTGACTTTGGGTGCCCTTACGGCGCTTGGCGCAACCGCGGCTTGCGGCAACGGCGTTGGCGGACGGGGCGGCGCCATGATCGACGCGCGCGTCGATGCGACCCTGGCCGAAATGTACCGCGGCTATCCCAACACCCGGCAGTTGGCCGAAAAAGCCAATGGCATGCTGGTCATGCCGCTGGTGACCGAAGCGGGCCTTGGCTTTGGCGGCGCTTACGGGCGCGGCGCGTTGCGCGTCAACGACGTGACGGTGGACTACTATTCGGTGACCAAAGCATCGGGCGGTTTGCAGATTGGCGCGCAGCAATATGCGCATGTGCTGTTCTTCATGACCGAGCCCGCGCTGCGCGAATTCCGCAGCTCGCCGGGTTGGGCGGCTGGCGCCGGTCTGGAGTATGTGATCTCCGACAAGGGCGACAGCGTGAGCGCCGACACGACCACTGTCATGGCTCCGGTTCTGGCAGCGGTCTTTGGCCGCGCGGGCCTGCGCATCGGCGCGACGCTGGAAGGCACGAAATACACGCGGATCATCCCCTAACGCAGGGTCGACCGATGGTCTTTGAAGGGCAGCGCCAGTTTCATCCGGCGCTGCCCTTTTTCTTTTGCAAACAGCCTTAGCCCATGGCGCGCAGGCGTTTGATCAGGCTCGATGTATCCCAACGCCCGCCGCCCTGCTTTTGCACGTCTTTATAAAACTGATCGACCAGCGCCGTGACCGGAAGGCTCGCCCCTGTCTCATCCGCTGTGTCCAGACAGATACCCAGATCCTTGCGCATCCAATCCACCGCGAAACCGTGGTTAAACTCATCGTCCAGCATGGTCTCATAGCGGTTCGCCATCTGCCATGACCCAGCGGCACCTTGACTGATCACCTCAACCACAGCCCGGCCATCAAGGCCCGCCTTCTCGGCGAAATGCAGCGCCTCAGAGAGGCCCTGCACCAGCCCGGCGATGGCGATCTGGTTGCACATCTTGGCCATCTGGCCTGCGCCACTGTCGCCGATGCGGCGGCAAATCTTGGAGTAGACCTCCATGATCGGCAGCGCCCGGTCAAAGGCGCCCTCATCTCCGCCGCACATGATCGACAATTGGCCGTTTTCCGCTCCTGCCTGACCGCCCGAAATCGGCGCGTCGACAAAGCTCACCTGTGCGTTATCGGCAGCGGCGTAAAGTTCGCGCGTGACGGCCGCTGAAACGGTCGTGTGATCGACAAAGATCGCCCCCGCCGTCATGCCGCCAAAGGCCCCGTCCTCTCCCAGACAGACCGAGCGCAGGTCATCGTCATTGCCCACGCAGGCGATCACGAAATCCGCATCCTTTGCCGCCGCGCGCGGGGTCTTGGCCATGGCGCCGCCATAGGTTTTAACCCAGTCTTCGGCCTTGGCTTCGGTGCGGTTGTAGACGGTTACCTCGTGGCCGGCCTTTTGCAGATGCCCCGCCATCGGAGCCCCCATGACCCCCAGTCCCAAAAACGCGAGCTTTGCCATGTGCTTTTCCTTATCATTCAGTTGCGTTATTCCCTGTCACAACACCTACCACCCTGCGCGCTCCGGTCAATCTGCGCGCCAGCTGAGGATCTCCCGATGGCATTGATGTTTCGCTGGCTTATCCGATTGGCGGTGTTTCTCGTCACGTTGAGCGTCGTGGTTTTGTTGCTGGTCTACTGGTTCGCCGCGCGGTCGCTGCCCGATTATGACGATACGGTTCAGGTTCAAGGCGTCACCGCCCCGGTCGAGATCGTGCGCGACAACGCCAATGTGCCGCATATCTTTGGCGAAACCGACGAAGACGTATTTTATGGCCTTGGCTTCGCCCATGCCCAAGACCGGCTGTGGCAGTTGATCACCCTACGGCGCACTGCACAGGGGCGTCTGTCTGAGGTTTTCGGCACCGCCACCGTCACCACCGACAAGCTGATGCGGCGCTATGACATTTACCGTCTTGCCGTGGCAGCGGCTGGTGAGCTTGACCCCGAAACCGACGCGGCACTTGAGGCCTATTCCGCCGGGATCAACGCCCGCCTAGATCAGATCAACACCGAAGCCCTGGGCCGTGGCGCGCCCGAGATGTGGCTGTTCAATGCGCCCATGGCCCCGTGGCGGCCCGCCGACTCATTGGCCGTGACCAAGCTGATGGGCCTGCAGATGTCGGGCCACCTAGAGGCCGAAGTGCTGCGCGCGCGGGTATCATTGGAGTTGAGCGACCAAGATCGCCTGCGCGACATCCTGCCGGATGCGCCGGGCAGCGGGGTCGCCGCCCTGCCTGAATATGCCGCCCTCTTTCCTGACGTGACGACGCGCCACGCCGCCGCAGCGCCCATGGACAGTCATCCGCTGTCGCCTTTCAAACGGCAGGCCTTCGCCGGTGCGTCCAACGCTTGGGCCGCAGCGCCGTCGCGCTCTGCCGCGGGCGGCACGCTTTTGGCCAATGATCCGCACTTGGGGTTCACCGCCCCGGCGATCTGGTATCTGGCCCGGCTGGAGCTTGAGACCGGCGGCGTGATCGGCGGCACGATACCCGGCATGCCCGTGGTCCTGACAGGCCGCAGCGCCGATCTGGGCTGGGGGCTGACCACCGCCTATGTCGACGACCAAGACGTCTATATCGAAGAGCTGAACCCCGACAATACCGAGGAATACCGCACTCCCGACGGGTTCAAGAAATTCCGCAAACGCTCATCCATCATCAATATCGCTGACGCCGATCCGATCACCGTCACCCTGCGGTGGACCGACAACGGACCGGTGCTGCCGGGCAGCCATTACAACCTTGGCAGTATCACGCCGCCGGGGCATGTGGCCTCTGTCGCCTCGACCCTCTTTACCGAAAAAGACACCTCGCTTGCTGCCGCGATGAAGGTGATGCGCGCGAAATCGGTGCAGCAGGCGATCAATGCCGCGACCGATTATGTGGCACCCGCGCAGAACCTCACGCTGGTTGATCGAGACACCATCGCCATGAAAACCATCGGCGCCATGCCGCGCCGCGATGCCAATCACCAAAGCGAAGGGCGCATGCCCAGCCCCGGCTGGATCGCCGCCAATCGCTGGGATGGAATGCTGCCCTATACCGCCAACCCTGAGTTCATCGCCCCCGCGGGCGGCATCCTCGGCAACACCAACAACAAAACGGTCGACCGCCCCTTCCCCAACCACGTCTCCTTTGTCTGGGGCGACACGCAGCGGGTGCAACGCTGGCAGCGGCTGATGCAGAACCGCGAGGTTCATACCCGCGACAGTTTCATCGAAGCGCAGCTTGATACGGTCAGCCCCACGGCCCGCGCGCTCCTGCCGCTCATCGGAGCTGAGCTTTGGTTCACCGGAGAGGCTGCCCCCGATGGCACACCCGAACGCCAACGCCAGCGCGCACTGGATCTGCTGGCAGGCTGGTCGGGTGAAATGAACGAACACCTGCCCGAGCCGCTGATCTATGCCGCATGGATCCGCGCCCTGCAGGACCGTCTTATCCGGGATGAACTGGGGCCACTGGCCGAAGAATTCACTCACGTTCAGCCGCTCTTTATCGAACGCGCTTTCCGCGATGTGCAAGGCGCTGCGAAATGGTGCGACGTGCGCCAATCCGCGCCAGTCGAGACGTGCCATGACATGGCGCGACTGGCATTGGACGACGCCCTGCTCTGGATCAAAGAGACTTGGGGCACGCAGTTGGAATCCCTCCGCTGGGGCGACGCGCATCAGGCGACCCATGATCACCCCGTTTTGGGCGACGTGCCGCTGCTGCGCTACTTCGTGAACATCCGCCAGTCGACCTCGGGCGGGGACAATACCCTGCAACGGGGGCTGACCCGCGGCACCGGCAAAGACCCGTTCTATAATGTGCATGGTGCAGGCTACCGCGGGGTTTACGATTTCGCTGATCCCGACAGTTCGGTTTTTGTCACCTCCACCGGGCAATCGGGGCATTTCCTGTCGCGCCATTACGACGACATGGCGCAACTCTGGCGGCGGGGGGAATATATCCCGATGTCACTCGACGCCGAACTGGCCCGCGCCGCCGCCGTGGGCGTGACCCGTCTGGAGCCTGCCCAATGACCGCCCGTGTGATCCTGCTGAACAAACCCTACGGCGTGCTGTCGCAATTCACCGATAAAGGCACTGAGGGCAGCACGCGGCCCACACTCTCGGCCTATGTCGATGAAAAGGGGTTTTATCCCGCCGGGCGGCTTGATCGCGACAGCGAAGGGCTTTTGGTGCTGACGGACCACGGCCCCCTGCAAGCCCGCATCGCGCATCCCAAGTACAAGCGGCCCAAAAGCTATCTGGTACAGGTCGAAGGCACGCCCGATGCCGCGGCCCTTGAGGCACTGCGCAAGGGGGTGGAACTGAAAGACGGCGTTACGAAACCGGCCCAAGTGAACCAGATCGACGCGCCCGAGACCCTCTGGCCGCGCGACCCGCCGGTACGTTTTCGCAAGACGGTACCGGACGCTTGGCTGCGCATCACCATCCGCGAGGGGCGCAACCGGCAAGTGCGGCGCATGACGGCCCATGTCGGTCTGCCCACGTTGAGGCTGATCCGCGCCAGCGTGGGCGATTGGGAACTGGCCGGTCTGCAACCCGGCGCTTGGCGCTGGTCGACCGAGAATGGCCGCTAGGTCAGCGCGCGGGTGATCGCCACGCCTGCGGTTGCCGCCGTGCCGGTCAGGACCGACCCCCAGGCGAAGTCTCGCGCCACCATGGCCCATGTCCAATCCTTGAGCGTCGCCAGATTGGTGAACTCATAGGTGCCATAGCCCATCGCGCCGATCAGCAGCGCATTGCCAAAGACCCAAAGCAGCGAATGATCCCCTGTCATCGCAGGCCAAGACACGAACCACAGCACCACCGCCACGAAGAAGGCGTAGAAAATCAGCGCCGGGGCCACGCGAAACTCGTCAAGCAGCCAACCGCCAATGTCCCGCTCAAACACAGGTTTGATGAGATAGGTCAACCCAAGGTAGTCCAACCCGAGGAAGACAACGACCGTTGAAATATAAAGGATGACGAGTGTCATTCGGCGCGCTCCGTTACTGATCGTATGACCATATGCGGCAGGACGTACAAAATTCGAGGGGTTGGCCGTGAATAATGGGATTCCGGCACCTCGACCCGGCCAATTGCCGCCTAGGACCGCGACCGCCGCATCAAAACCTCATCATGGTAAACACCGTTTACATAAAGCGCCTCGGTATCCACCGCCCATGTCGTAAACCCCATCCGCTCATAAAGGCGCAGCGCGGCCTGGTTTCTGGAAACGACCGATAGACGGATTGAAGTGCAATCGGCAAAGGCTTCCGCTATGGCTGCCTCCATCAGCGCCACCGCCAGCCCGGCCCCTCGTGCCCTTGGTCGCACGAACATGCCCCAGATCGTCGCGATATGACGAATTTTTGGCGATTGTGACTGGGCAAGCCCAACGATGCCCTCAAGGTGACCGGCATCACTGAAGCCACCAAATACGCAGCCCGATCCCAACCGCTTTGCCACATCGGCAAGTGTCAGGTTGGCTTCTTCCTCAAAGGATGCACCAAAGGCCTCTGGGTGGATTCGCAATCCTTCGAGCCTGAGCGCATGAAAGGCAGCGGCATCACGGGCCTCAAGTTTCCGAATTTGCATCCTTTCCGATCCACCCAGCTTACGCCCAAACGATCAAATCTGCTGGAATTCAGCCTCTTGGCGCGCGGACCAGCGCACGGTGATCTCAAACCCGTCTTCGGTCTGACGCTCACCTTCGACCACGTCCTGCGCAAACAGCCACGCGCGCTTCTTGCCTTCGGCAAAGCCGAGGGTCAATTCGGCCTCGCGCACCGCGCCTTGCAGCGCTTCGGCAATGGTTTCCTGAAACGCCTCAAGCCCCTCTCCGGTGATGGCCGAGATTGCCAGCACATCGTCGTTGCGGGCCGCCCGTGCACGCATGGCGTCGGCGCGGTCTTCTGGGAGCAGGTCCAGCTTGTTCCAAACCTCGAAACTGCGGGTCTCTTTTGGGACGCCGAGTGAGGCGAGAATATCGCGCACGTTCTGCGCCTGCTCTTCGGTCTCGGTATGGGACACATCGCGCACGTGACAGATGATATCGGCGGCAAGCACCTCTTCGAGCGTGGCGCGGAAGGCGGCGACGAGTTCGGTCGGCAGATCGCTGATGAACCCCACCGTGTCGCTGAGAATGATCTCTGGCCCGTCGGGCAGAACAAGGCTGCGCATGGTCGGGTCGAGCGTGGCAAAGAGCATGTCTTTGGCCATGACCTCGGCCCCGGTCAGGCGGTTGAAAAGCGTGGATTTTCCGGCGTTGGTATAGCCCACAAGCGCGACGATCGGGAACGGCACTTTGGCACGGGCGGCGCGGTGCAAGGCGCGGGTTTTCACGACCTTTTCCAACTGGCGGCGCAGGCGCACCAACTGGTCGTCGATGGCGCGGCGGTCCGCCTCGATCTGTGTCTCACCCGGACCACCAACAAAGCCCAAACCGCCGCGCTGCCGCTCAAGGTGGGTCCACGCGCGCACAAGCCGCGTGCGCTGATAGTTCAGCGCGGCCATCTCGACCTGCAGCACCCCTTCGCGGGTCGCCGCACGGTCGCTGAAAATCTCAAGAATCAGCCCGGTGCGGTCGAGCAGTTTCACGCCCCAAGCCTTCTCAAGGTTGCGCTGCTGCACGGGCGTCACGGGGCCATCGACCAGCACAAGGTCAACCTCCGCCGCCTTCATGCGCTGCTCAAGCTCGTCGATCTTGCCCTTGCCGAAAAGCATACCGGCATGGACGGTGCGCAACGGCACCACTTCGGAGCCCACGACCTGCAACTCTGGCAGCGCTTCGGCCAAGGCGACAGCTTCGGCCAGCGCGGGCTCAGGCGCGCGCCGGTCGTTGTCGGTCTTGATATCAGGATGCAGCACCCAAGCGCGCGTTACGCGGGGCCCATCGCTGTTGTCGATCTGAAATGCTGGACGGCTCAAGAAGCGTCTTCGCCCTCATAAAGGCTGATCGGCTGGCTTGGCATGATGGTCGAAATCGCGTGCTTGTAGACAAGTTGCGATTGACCGTCGCGGCGCAGCAGAACGCAGAAGTTGTCAAACCAGGTAATCACGCCTTGCAATTTGACGCCATTGATCAGGAAAATTGTCACCGGTACTTTGGTCTTGCGAACGTGGTTTAGGAACGCATCCTGAAGGTTCTGTCTGTCTGACGCCATGGTAGTCTCGCCTTTTGTTCTTGCTGGCGTCCGCGTACCGGACCCCCCCATTGCCTCAAGTATGGAGTGCGAAAGCGTGAGTTTCCAGCCCCAATATCAGCGGACTAGGGCGGTTCTAGCGCTAAACGTGTCAAGCGCGCCACAAATTCGGGGTCATCAGCGCAATAATCGCCAAGGTTTCCAGCCGACCCAGCACCATTGCTCCGCTGAGGATGATTTTCGCGGCCACGCCCAGTTCGATCAAATGGATCGGTTTGTCCGCGGCATGTTCGATCAGCGGCCCGGTGGTGGAGAGCGTGGCCACCGACATGACCACCGCCGCATCAAAGGACGCGCCAGTCAGGGTCAGCAGCAGGGTCACCCCGGCGAGTGACATCGCGAAGAGCATAAAGAAGATCCACGCGATGAAGGCCCCGTTGCTTTGCAAGCGACGCCCGGCGGCCCCCGCGCCGCTGACCGAATTGGGATAGACCAGTCTGTCCATCTCCCGCACCCCGTTTTGATAGAGCGCGAAGACCCGCAAAAGCTTGACCCCGCCCGCCGTGGTGGCCACCCCGCCGCCGATCAGTGCAAGTCCCATCAGCACCAGCCCCGGCGTGCGCAGCCCCGACCAATTCTGCGCCTCGGCCCAATGTTCAGAGACGAAACCGGTCGTCGACAGGAAGGACAGCACGGTAAACAGTCCGCCCCAAAGCGCGTGCAAAGCGCGGGTGCCGTCAACCTCGACCTCAACCTCAAAGGCGCCGATCCAGTGGCGTGCGAAGAGCAGCAAAGGCACGCCGATCACCACCAAAAGACCGATGCGGAACTCTGGGTCGGTCATCAGCCCGCCTTGGGTCGCGGTCACGGTATCTTTGGAAAAGGTCAGCCGCGACAGGGCGAAGAGCATAAACAGCATCATCACCGCCTCGCCGGTGACGCCGACCTGCGCTTCGGCCACGCCACCGATGGGCGAAATGCCCGAGGTCGCCATCACCGACATGGCATGACAGAGCGCCACCAAGCCCGTCTCTCCACCGATGACCAGCAAGAGCCAAAGCAGCAGCGTCAGCCCGAAATAGATCGGCAGCAAAGCCTGCGTGGTGCGCAGCAGCCGTTGGCGCGGGGTGATCCGGCCCATGCGGGCGCCGATACGGTCATCGGGCCGCCCCGGTTCGGCCTGCGCCGTCACCTCAAAGCCGCCCAAATGCAGCGGGGCCAGAATGGCCGAGGCCGTGACCCACATGAGCAGCCCGCCCATCCAACCGACCTGCGCGCGCCACAGATGCAGGGTGTCGCTCAACCGTTCGGGGTTGAACATCGTGGCCCCGGTGGTGGTCAGGGCGCTCACCATCTCGAAATAGACGTTCATAAACCGCGTGGTCGGCAGCGCCTCAAGGAAGGGCACTGCGAAAAAGACCGGCAGGAACACAAAGGCCGACAGCAGCGACAAGAGCGGCCCAAGCGCGCCGTCCAAGGGTTTGCGCCCGGCATGGGCGATGGCGATAAGCGTGAAGGCCACAAGCCCCAGCAGGCCAGCATAGAGAAAGGCACGGCTGGCCAGATGGTCATTCATCACCAGCCCGTGGATCGACGGCAGGATCATCGACAGGGCAGAGACGCCGAACAATTGCAAGAACAGCGGCAGCTGCACGATCTCCCGGCGGATGCCGGTCGGCCCTATGCTGGTCGTTTGCGTCACAAAGGCGCTCCTGCGCTTAGAAAAAGTCGATCGAGACCTGCAAAAGCTGCTCAACCCGCGGCACATCCTCGGCCAGAGCGAAGAGGGCGACAACATCGCCTTCGTCGATCCTTGTGCTGCCCATGGGGCGGATCACCTTGCCTTCTTTGCGCAGCATGCCGATCAACACGCCTTCGGGGAAGTCAATTTCCGACACTTTTTTGCCCGCGAGGGGCGATGTCGATAGCACTTCGGCCTCGATCACCTCGGCCTCGGCATCGCCGATGGAATAGACCGCCCGCACCCGGCCATGCCGGATGTGGCGCAGGATCGAACTCACGGTCGTGGCACGCGGATTGATATAGGCGTCGATGCCGAGGTGTGTCATCAGCGGCACCAGCGTCGGGTCGTTGATCAGCGCAATGACATAGGGGCAGCCCTCGGCCTTGGCACGCACGCATGACAGCATGTTGGTTTTGTCGTCATCCGTCACCGCCAGCATCGCATCGGCGCGGCTGATGCCCGCCTCGGCCAGCAGCGCGGCATCAAGCCCGTCGCCATTCAACACGATCGTCCGCTCTAGCCCTTCGGCGGCACGTTCGGCGCATTTGCGGTTTTTCTCGATCATCTTAGTGCGCACGCGCAGCGGTCCGGCCTCAAGGTGCTGCGCCACGGTCAAGCCGACATTGCCGCCCCCCACAAGAACAACACGCTCTTGCTTGGTGGTCTGCTTGCCGAAAATCTCCATCGTGCGGGCGATGTCGTCGTGATGCGAAAAGACATAGCAGTCATCGCCGACGAAAAGCTGATCCTTCGCCTCGGGCGCGAACAGCGTGCCATCGCGGCGCACGCCCACGACGACCGCACGCAGGGTCGAGAAGAGATCAGTCAACTGCCGCAGCGGCGTGTTCACCACAGGGCAATCGCTATCGATGGAAATCCCGAGAAGCTGCGCCTGCCCGTCCATGAAAATCTCGGTGTCGAAAGCCGCTGGCGCACTGAGGCGCTGGAGCGCTGCGGTAGCGACTTCTTTTTCAGGCGAGATCACCACGTCGATCGGCATGTGATCGCGGCGGTAGAGGTCAGAATAAATCGCGTCAAGATAGGACTGGCTGCGCAGACGGGCGATCTTGCGGTTGATGCCGAAGACCGAATGCGCCACCTGACAGGTCACCATATTGACCTCGTCCGAGTGGGTCGCGGCGATGATCATCTCGGCGTCCCGCGCGCCCGCACGGTCCAGCACATCGGGGTAGCTGGCGAATCCGGCGATGCCTTGCACATCCAGCGTATCGGTGGCGCGGCGGATCAATTCGGCATTGCTATCGACCACGGTCACATCGTTGCGCTCTCCGCTGAGGTGACGGGCAATCTGCCAACCCACCTGCCCTGCGCCGCAAATGATGATTTTCATGAAGGCTTCCTTACCCTGAGCAAAGATCGTGTGAGGGTTGTCTTGGGTCGGTTAGAGGGCATGACAGATGGGTTGGCAAGGGTCAAATCAATTGTCTTTCCCCCGCAACAGCGGCATGATGGCGCTATGAAACCGATATCGCTTCGCCCCTCTCGCGCCGCCTTTGCCCTAACGCTTATCGCCTTGGGGGCTGCCGCCTGCGCGCCGCTGAATACCTATTACAAACCGGGCGCGAGTGTCGCGCAAGTCAATCGCGCGACCACCGCCTGCGAAGTTAAGGCACTGCGCGATGTGCCGATCTCTACTCAAGTCCGCCGCGAACCACCGCGCTATGTGCCCGAGCGGCGCCACTGTGATGCCGACAATAAATGCAGGGTCACAGGCGGCTTTTATGTCCCCGGTGAACTGGTGACATTTGATCCTAACGAGGATCTGCGCAACCGGGTTGAGGGGCAATGTATGGCCGATCAAGGCTTTGCCCCTGTGTCGATCCCCGCTTGCCCGAACAATATCGCCCGCGCCGCACCACCGCGCGCGACCACGACGCTGCCGGCCCTGAACTCCAATTCCTGCGTGATCCGCAACAAGAACGGGTCTTTCCAGATCGTTACGCGCGGCTAACTGGGATCGCGAGGGGTGCCACCCCTCGCGCCTGAGCCTTGCGGCTTAGCCCGTCGCCTCCACTTCCTCGTCCACATGGGCCACGCGCACACCTGCCTTGGCCGAGGTCACAACGCCAAGCGATTTCAACTTGCGGTGCAAGGCGCTGCGTTCCATGCCGACGAAATTCGCGGTGCGGCTGATGTTGCCGCCAAAACGGTTGATCTGTGTCAGCAGGTATTCCCGCTCAAAGGCCTCGCGCGCTTCGCGCAGCGGCAGCGTTGCCAGTGCACCGGACAGCACCACGCGCCCCTCATCGCCGCCGTTTTCCTCTTCGCCGGGCAGTTCACGGGCCTCAATCGGGCCGGTGCCATCGCCGAGGATCAGCACCCGTTCAACAAGGTTCTTGAGCTGACGCACATTGCCGGGCCAAACCATCGTCTGCATCAGAGCAACGGCATCTTCGGTCAACGCACGCTGCGGCAGACCTTGGGAGGTGTTGAACTCGGCGATGAAATGTTCGGCCAGCAGCGGAATATCCTCGCGCCGCTCTTCCAAGGATGGCACGGCAATCGGCACGACGTTCAGACGGTGATAGAGTTCCTGCCGGAAGGTATCTGCCTTGATCGCCTGATCCAGATCGCGGTTCGTTGAGGAAATCACCCGCAGATCGACGCGCACCTTGTCGGTCCCGCCGACGCGGGTGAACTGTTGGTCCACCAGCACCCGCAGGATTTTGGACTGGGTGCCAAGCGGCATGTCTGCGACCTCATCAAAGTAGATCACCCCGCCGTGGGCCTGCTCCAGCAGCCCCGGCTCGACCCCGCGGTCCGGCGTCTCCCGGCCAAAGAGCACCTCTTCCATCCGATCAGGCGCCACCCCGGCGCAGTTGACGGTGACAAAGGGCGCCGAGGCGCGGGCGGAATGGGCGTGGATATAGCGCGCCGCCACTTCCTTGCCCGACCCCGCGGGGCCGGTCAGCATCACGCGGCCATTGGATTTGGTCACCTTGTCAAGCTGGCCCAGCAAGGCGCGATAGGGTGCGGAGGTGCCAATCATCTCCGAAGTCGCCACATCGCGGCGCTTGAGGTTCTGGTTCTCCCGGCGCAGGCGCGAGGTTTCCATTGCGCGGCGGATCACCACCAGCAATTGATCGATGTTAAAGGGCTTTTCAATGAAATCGTAAGCCCCTTGCTTGATCGCCGCCACGGCAATCTCGATATTGCCGTGGCCCGAGATAATCACCACCGGCACATCGGGATTGTCCCGTTTGACGGTCTTTAGAATATCGATCCCGTCCATCCGGCTGTCTTTCAACCAGATGTCGAGGATGATCAGCGCGGGCGCCTCGGTGTTGATCTCGGCCATCGTCTCATCAGAATTGCTGGCCAAGCGCGTGGCAAAGCCTTCATCCTCAAGGATGTCCGAGATCAACTCACGGATGTCGCGTTCGTCGTCTACAATCAGAATGTCACTCATCTGCCTTATCCCCTTGGTCTGTCGTTGCGTCGATGGCCAAAGGCAGCGAAATGACTGCCATGGCACCGTGATGGTCTTGCCCGTCGAATGCGGGCGCGGTTTCGAGCGTCAGGCTGCCGCCGTGTTCCTCGATAATCTTTTTGACGATAGGCAGGCCCAGCCCGGTGCCCTCGCTGCGCGTGGTCACATAGGGCTCGAACAGCCGCGCGCGGTCTTCGGGCAGGCCGATGCCATTGTCGGCGATGGTCAGCCGCATGAGCCGGTTTTCCGGTGTAAGCGCCACGCGAATTTGCGGCACATGCCCCTCGGGCGCGCCGTCTTTCTTTAAGCTATCAATGGCTTCGCCCGCGTTCTTGATCAGGTTGGTCAGCGCCTGCGAAATCATCGTGCCGTCGATATTGGCCATGACCGGCTCTGCGGGAAGGTCAAGCTTGATCGCCACCTCTTCCTGCCTGCTTTGCTGAAGCAACACGGCATCGCGCAGCAACTGCCGGATGTCCTGACGGCTGGTTTCCGGCTCTGGCATCCGCGCGAATTTCGAGAATTCGTCGACGATGCGCCGCAGGTCGCCGGTTTGGCGGATGATCACCCCGGTCATCTGCTCCAGCGCGTCATCATCGCCCTCGGCCATCTTGGGGCCGAACTTGCGACGAATGCGCTCAGCACTCAACTGGATGGGCGTCAGCGGGTTCTTAATCTCATGGGCAATCCGCCGCGCCACGTCGCCCCAAGCAGCCATGCGCTGCGCCGAGACTAGATCGGTCACATCGTCAAAGGCCACCACATAGCCCTCAAGATCGCCATCCTTGGACCGCCGGGTCGCCATGCGCACCAAGAGGTTCTCCATCGCCCCTTGGCGCGAGACTTTGATCTCCGCCTGCGCCACTTCGTCAGACGCGGCCTTCACCGTCTCGAACAGCGGGCCGAACTCCGGCACGGCAAGGGTCAGCGGCAGGCTTTGTTGATCTTCCGACCAGTCCAGCAGCCGCATGGCAGAGCGGTTCACGAAGGTCACGCGCCCCTCGGGGTCCAGCCCCACAACGCCCGAGGTCACCGAGCTTAGCACGGAATCGAACAACCGGCGACGGCGCTCGATCTGATCGGTATTTTCCAACAGCGTCTCGCGCTGGCCCTTCAGCTGCCGGGTCATCTGGTTGAAGTAACGCCCCAGCATGGCGATTTCGTCATCGCCCTCTTCTTCGCGGACCTGCACGTTCAGATCACCCGCACCCACCTGTTGCGCGGCGCCGGTTAAGCGCCCAACCGGGCCGGAAAGCCGTTCGGCAAACCACAGGCCCAGCCAAACGGCGGCCAGAATGAGGATCACCGCAAAGCCCAGATAGACAAGGGCAAATTCGAACAGCAGCCGCCCGCGTTCGGATTCAAGCTGTTGGTACAGGCGCACCGTTTCTTTGGTCTCATCCAGCAGGGCCAGAATCTCACCATCCACCGCGCGGGAGACATAGAGGAAACGATCGACATAGGCATCCATCGGCACCAGCGCGCGGAATTCATTGTTGGGCCAGTCCTCGATGACCAAAAGGCCCTCGTCACTGGCGGTCTCAAGCTGCGCCTCGGTGGGTGCTTCGAAATCAAAGAGATAGGACCGATCCCCCCGCGCCCTGATCTGCGCGGTGCTGTCGATCAGAAACGCCTCGCGCAGGCCGCGCTGAATTTGCCGCTGGCCCTCGCCCAAAAGCTCACTGTCGCTTAGGTTGATGCCCTGCGCGCGGGCGCTGTCGATGCTGCGGGCAAGGGTCTGCGCGTCCGATATCAGGGCCTCGCGCTGCTCGGCCTCATAGGCCTCGGCCGCCGCGAGCGATGAGCCGACCACGCCGCTGACCCGGTCAGAGAACCAGCCTTCGAGCCCCACGTTCACCGTGAGCCCTGCAAAAATCGCTACTGTGACAGTTGGGATCAGCGCCATCAGGGCAAAGACGCCCGTCAACCGCAGGTGCAACCGAGAGCCCGCCGATTTGGCACGGCGCGCCGAGATTAGCCGCCCGACTTGGATAAGAACCAGCGCCGCCACCAGCAGCACATAGACCAGATCGGACAACAGAATGAGCCGCAGGTTGAGCGTATCCGCCCCCTGCCCCAAAGGCCCGAGTGCCAGATAGGTCGCAAGCGCCAAAACCGGCCCCAGCACCACCAGCCCAAAGGTGGACCAATTGCGCAGCCGCTTGACTCGCCTGA
The DNA here is from genome assembly GCF_034377145.1 of Sulfitobacter sp. OXR-159. Taxonomy (NCBI): domain Bacteria; kingdom Pseudomonadati; phylum Pseudomonadota; class Alphaproteobacteria; order Rhodobacterales; family Roseobacteraceae; genus Sulfitobacter; species Sulfitobacter sp. OXR-159. The sequence goes on along the minus strand of NZ_CP139707.1, from coordinate 1,559,736 downwards.
GACGCCCCAACCGCTCGAGCTTGAACCTGCGTGACCGGGTTGCCACCCGCATACCTCACCGATGTTGTGATGCATTGCTGCATCAACCGCCATATTATGTGGTCCTGAACGGGAGAGTACCCCGATGGCCACTGTTATGTGGCTCTTTTACATCATCTTGCGGCCCCGTGTCACCTCAATATCGAGGTCGGTGATCTTCTTACGCAAAGTATTTCGGTTAATTCCCAGCAAAGCGGCACATTTAGCTTGGTTCCCTGCCGTCGCGGCAAGCGCGATTTCGATCATCGGCAGTTCAACTTCGCGCAGGATCCGCGCGTAAAGACCCGGAGGCGGCAGCATGGAGCCGTGCAGATCGAAATACCGTTGCAAGTGCCGCTCGACCGAGGCACCCAGCCGTTCGGTATCGGCCTCGGTCTGCATCGGCGCCGGACCACTTTGTGCGCCCAGCAACTGCTCGGCCTCGCTCGCCGTGATCTCGGCCGCTTGGCTGGCCAGTGCAAGTTGCCGCATGGCATGTTCCAATTGGCGCACATTGCCGGGCCAAGGGAACTTCAGCAGGATTTGCGCAGCCTTGTCCGAGAGTTTGCGCGCTGACGCAGGCCCGGGGTTGGCACGGGCCAAGAAGTGATCGGCCAAAAGCGGGATGTCCTCCACCCGGTCCCGCAGCGCAGGCACTTCGAGGGTTGCCCCCGACAGGCGGTAATAGAGATCGCGGCGCAGCTTGCCTTCTTGCATCGCCGCATCCAAGTCACTTTGGCTGGTGGCCATGAATCGCGGCGCGTCTTCGCCCGGCGCATCCATCATCCGCACCAGACGGGCTTGAATATCTTGGGGGAAATCCGCGATTTCGTCGATCATCAAGGTGCCACCGCCAACCCGCGCCAACACCCGCGAAGGGCCTTCGATATCGGCAAGATCGGCATCCGTCACGGTCACGAACGGCAGGCTGCGCCGGTCTGAAAAGTCGTGAATCGCCCGCGCGATCAGCGATTTGCCCGAGCCGCTTTCGCCCCAGATAAGCACCGGCAGATCGGTGTTCATCACCCGTGCCACGGTGCGGTAGAGCGCCTGCATCACCGGGGTCCGGCCAATCATCGGCAGATCGTCACGTTCGGCGTCGATCTCGGCACCGTCGTCGGCAGCGGCCTTACGGCTGAGCGTCGTGCGCTGCTCCAACGCACGGGCGGTACGTTTCATCAGGTCCGGCAGGTCAAAGGGTTTGGGCAAATAGTCAAAGGCTTCGGCCTCTGCCGCCTTGATCGCCGTCATGATGGTGTTCTGCGCCGAGATCACGATCACCGGCAAGCCGGGTCGGTCCTGCGCGATTTTCGGGAGCATCTCCAACCCGTTGCCATCGGGCATGACCACGTCAGAGATCACCGCGTCACCCTTGCCCTCGCTGACCCATCGCATCAGGGTGGTCAGGCTTGAAGTGGCATGAACCTTGCAGCCCGCGCGGGTCAGCGCTTGGGTCAGAACGGTGCGGATTGTACGGTCGTCATCGGCGACGAGGATGGTGCCATCCATGTCAATTCTCCTTGAGGGCAGCGGCGCCTGCGCGCGGCAGCGAAATGCGGAATGCGGTTCGACCGGGGGCGGAACTGACTGAAATCCAGCCTCCATGGTCTGAAATAATTTTACTCACCAAGGCGAGGCCCAGCCCGGTGCCATTCTCCCGGCCCGAGACGAAGGGATCGAAAACATCGGCGCGGATATGGTCGGGCAAGCCGGGGCCATCGTCAATCACCTCGATCTGTAGGGGCAGCGGCTGGCCATCCCCATCGGCGCGGCGCAACTGGAACCCGTGTTCATAGAAACTGCGCAGCCGGATGGTGCCCCCCGCCGCGCCCGCTGCCTCAGCCGCGTTGCGGATGAGGTTCAGCAAGACCTGCAAAAGCTGGTCCTTATCCCCAAGCGCGGGCGGCAGAGAGGGGTCGTAATCCTCGGTGATTTTCATCTTTGAGCCGAAGCCCAACAGCGCCGACCGCCGCGCGCGGTCCAGCACATCATGCAGGTTCACCGGTTTGCGCTCGGGCGCCATGAGGTTGCCAAATTGCTCGACCTGTTCCAGCAGTTTCACAATGCGCCGGCTTTCGGCAACGATGAGATCGGTCAGTTCCAGATCACTTCTGGACAGGTTCATCGATAAAAGCTGCGCCGCGCCGGTGATCCCGGCCAAAGGGTTCTTGATCTCATGGGCCAGCATCTCGGCCATGCCGATGGCGGATTTGGCGGCGGATTTTACGCTGTGATCTTGGGTGATGCGCCCGGCCAATTCGCGCGGGGTGATCATCAGAACCATCTCCCCCGCCCCGCCCACCAGCGGCGCAATCTGCAGGCCGCATTGCAAAGGCGCGCGCTGCATCGCGCCCACATCCACGTCATTCACGAACAGCGGCGTGCCCTGCAGCCGCGCACGGGCAAAAGCGGCCTCAAGCGGGTGGTCCACCGCGATCAACTTCCAGATTGACTGGCCAATCGTGGCGCGGGCCGAGGCATTGAGGAAACCTTCGGCGGAAGGGTTCAAATCCGCGACCCGGTCGTCGGCGCTGACGATAAAGGCAGGCACCGGCAAAGAGGTCCAAACCTGCCGCTCAGGTATCTCGGCCCTCATGCCGCAACCGGGGGTTGAGCCGCTGCGGCGTCGTACTGCATGGCCTCTGCGATCAGATCAAAGGTGGTTTTCACCTCCCCCGCCGTCAGCAGGGCGCGGCGCAGATCTGCGGGGGTGGCGCAATGGTCCATATACCAGCCCAAATGCTTGCGGGCGACTTTGGCCCCCAGATCGACCCCGTAAAAACGCAGCATCTCGTCGTAATGTTCGGTCACCATCTGGGCCATTGCGGCCCCTTTGGGGATCATCGGTTTGGCGCGTCCGTGCAGGTCATGCGCGATTTGCGCCAGCAGCCAAGGCCTGCCTTGCGCGCCGCGCCCGACCATCACACCATCTGCGCCCGACAGCCGCAGGGCTTGGCGTGCCTCATCGCTGCCAGTGATATCGCCATTGGCGATGACGGGGACATTCACTGTCTCTTTCACCGCGCGGATCGCAGCCCAATCGGCGCGGCCCTTGTAGAACTGACAGCGCGTGCGCCCGTGGATGGTGATCATCTGCACGCCCGCGTCCTCGGCCCGTTTGGCGATCGGCGCGGCGTTGAGCATATTGTCGTCCCAGCCCAGCCGGGTTTTCAACGTCACAGGCACGTTGACCGCGCCGACCACCGCCTCGATCAGCCGCAGCGCGTGATCGGGCGTTTTCATCAATGCCGAGCCGGAGGCCCCTTGCGTCACCTTCTTGGCCGGGCAGCCCATGTTGATGTCGATGATCCGCGCACCCATCGCCTCGACCATCCGTGCGGCTTCGGCCATCGGTTCGGCCTCGCGCCCCGCGAGCTGGACGGAGGTGCCGATGACATCCAGCCCCAACTCCGCTTTCTCCCGCGTGCCGGGGCGGCGGCTGAGCAATTCTTGGCTGGCGACCATCTCCGACACGACCAATCCGGCCCCGAATCGCGCCACAAGGCTGCGATAGGGCAGATCGGTGATCCCCGCCATCGGGGCGAGGAATACCGGCGGGTCGAATGTCAGGGGGTCGGCGGTCACGTGCTTAATCCTTGTGCGGTCCCTTGCTGTGTAGCTCTGCCACGGGGTGACCTCAATGAAACTAGCCTGAAAAGCAGCTATGCGCCAAGCAACTGCTTATTTTTTAGGCAGCCACCCCAGATTGCACCCCGCCGCCGCATTGCCTAGACAGGGCCATGTTCACCACGTTTTCCAGATTGCCCGCATGAGTATCGCAGCTTTGATCGTTGCCGCAGGGCGCGGCAGCCGCGCGGGCGGTCCGCAGCCAAAACAATGGCAGGCGCTGGCGGGGGCGCGTGTGATCGATCACACCCTCGCCGTGTTTCGCACCCTACCCCAGATCACCGAAATCGTGCTGGTGCTGCACCAAGACGACATGGATCAAGCCGAGGCATTTGCGGCCCAAGGCGTTACCGTCACCACCGGCGGGGCGGAGCGTGCGGCCTCGGTCCAACGCGGCCTTGGGGCCATTCGGCAGGCGGAGAAGGTGCTGATCCATGATGCCGCGCGGCCCTGCGTTTCGGCCCAGATCATTGCTGGCGTGATTCATGCGCTCGACCAGTATCAAGCCGCCGCACCGGGGCTGCCGGTCACCGATGCGCTTTGGCAGGGCGCGGATGGCCGCGTCACCGGCACGCAAGACCGCAGCGCCCTTTTCGCCGCGCAGACGCCACAGGGCTTTGACCTTGCCGCGATCCGCGCGGCCCACGCCACCTACGCCGGCCAAGCGGCAGATGATGTCGAAGTCGCCCGCGCCGCGGGCCTGACCGTTGCCATCACCCAAGGCAGCGCCGATAACCTGAAAATCACCCGGCCCGAGGATTTCGCCCGTGCCGCCCGCATATTGGAGACCCGCATGGACATTCGCACCGGCAACGGATTTGACGTGCACGCCTTCGGCCCCGGAGACCACGTGACCCTCTGCGGCCTCGACATTCCGCACACCCACGGGCTGGTCGGCCATTCCGATGCCGATGTGGCGCTGCACACGGTGACCGATGCCATCTATGGCGCGCTGGCGCGCGGCGACATCGGCCAGCATTTCCCACCAAGCGATCCGCAGTGGAAGGGCGCGCGGAGCGATATCTTCCTGCGTCACGCGGCAGAGCTCGCCCGCGATATGGGGTTCACCCTGACCCATGTCGACTGCACCCTCATCTGCGAGACCCCCAAGATCGGCCCCCATGTGCAACCGATGCGCGCTTCGATGGCTGAAATGCTGGGGATCGAGATCGACCGCGTATCCGTCAAAGCGACCACAAGCGAGCGCCTCGGCTTTACCGGGCGCGGCGAAGGCATAGCCTGTATGGCCACAGCAACATTGGTGAAAACATGACCCCAGCTCATCTGATCGCGACGCTTCTGGGCGTCGGCCACATCCGCCCCGCGCCGGGCACTTGGGGCTCGCTCATCGCCCTGCCCTATGCGTGGCTGTTGCATGTGTTGGGGGGGTTTCCGCTCCTGGTGATCGGGATCCTCGTGGCGATCCCTTTGGGCTGGTGGGCCACTGCGCGCTACACGGCGGGCGGGCCGGATCATGACCCCGGAGAGGTCGTGGTCGACGAGTTGGTTGGCCAGTGGATCGCGCTCTTGCCGCTCTCTTACGCTGCGTGGTCGATGCAAATCCCGATCTTTGCCATGTGGCCCGGTTGGATCGCTGCCTTTGCGCTGTTCCGGCTTTTTGACATCACCAAGCCGCTGATCATCGGCTGGGCCGACCGTCAGGGCGGGCCATGGGGCGTGATGCTCGACGATATCTTTGCCGGGATTTTCGCAGCCCTCGGCGTCATGGCGCTGGCCGCGCTTTACCACGGGGTGCTGTAAATGAGCCTTGCCGCGCAACTGCTGGAAAAGGCGCGCGAAACCGGGGCGATGGTCGCCTGTGCAGAGAGCTGCACAGGCGGGATGCTCGCCGTGGCACTGACCGATCTGCCGGGCTCTTCGGCCCTGCTGGATCGCGGCTTTGTCACCTATACCAATGCGGCGAAAATGGCGATGTTGGGCGTGTCAGAGGAGACATTGGCGCAGTGGGGCGCGGTGTCCGAGGAGGTGGCCAAAGAGATGGCCGCGGGTGCATTAAAGCGGTCAGAGGCGCAGATCGCCGTGTCGATCACCGGCATCGCGGGCCCGGGCGGGTCGGAACATAAGCCCGAAGGCCGCGTCTGTTTTGGCCTTGCCACGTCAGCCGGGGTTCAGACCGAAACGGTGGAGTTCGGCGCGCAGGGCCGCGATGCTGTGCGCTTGGCCGCCCGCGACCATGCGCTCGGTCTCTTACTGCAAGGCTTCGCGGCGCTTTAGCCTTTGGGGCCGTAAAGCTCTTTCGCTCGGTTCTCGAAGGCGCGCACGATACGCTGCATCGCTTCGTTGAAAACCACGCCGATGACCTTTTGCAGGATCATGTTCTTGAATTCGAAATCGACAAAGAAATGCACCTGACAGCCTTCGAGATTATCTTCGAAATGCCAGTTTGATTTCATATACTTGAACGGCCCATCCAGATATTCGGTGTCGATCTTCTTGGCCTCGGGCCAGAGCACGACGCGGCTGGTGAACCGCTCGCGGAACACTTTGAAAGAGATCACAAGATCGGCTTCCATCACCCGGTGATCGCCCCGGTCTTCGTCACTGCGAATGCGCGCAGCAGCGGTCCAAGGCAGGAATTCGGGATAGCGGGCCACATCGGCGACAAGATCATACATCTGTTGCGCGCTATAGGGCAGTTGGCGGGTCTCTGAATGGGTAGGCATTGCGTTCCGTTGCGTTGCAGGTTACCCCCTATTTCACGTCTCAACCCCGCAGATTCAAGGGCAAAACCATGGCACACGGGCCTTATGTCATCGACGAAATGATCTCGGCCAAGGCCATCGCGGCGCGGATCGAGGATCTCTGCCGTGAGATCCATGACGAATTCAACGGCACCGATAAATTGGTCGTGGTCGGCCTGCTGCGCGGGTCTTTTGTGTTCATCGCCGATCTGGTGCGCGAATTGGACCTGCCGATCGAGGTCGACTTCCTCGAAGCATCCAGCTATGGTGACGGCATGGAGAGCAGCCGGGAAGTGCGCATTCTCAAGGACTTGCGCGGGGCAATCGAAGGGCGCGACGTGCTGGTCGTCGAAGATATCGTCGACACCGGCCACACCCTGCACCATGTCACCAACCTGCTGCGCTCGCGCGAACCAGCGCGGCTGAAATCCATTGCCCTGCTCGACAAACCCACCCGGCGCGAAGTGGACCTGAAAGCAGACTGGACTGGCTTTGAAATCCCGGACGAATTCGTCGTGGGCTATGGCATCGACTTTGCCCAACGCAACCGCAACCTGCCTTTCATCGGGAAAGTTCGCTTTACGTGATGGACCCGCGGTGGCTACTGCGCATGTCCCAATGGGCGCGCAATCCACCCTCGGGCAAACGGGTGATCGTGGTCTTTGCAATCATCGCGGCGGCCTTGGCCATCGGGTTGATCGAATGGCTGGGCTATTGGCCCGATTGGGCCACGGCAGAGCGCATCCCCCGCCGGTTCTAAGCCGAAGCGCGCAGGTTATCCCGCTGATCACATTTTTGTTTTTTGTTGCAAGCCGCGCTCATGTTACGCTGCGACAAGAAAAGGGAGATGACCATGCATTTGACCAAAAGCATTACCGCCATCGGCATCGGCGCCGCCTTGATTGCCACCGCCGGTTTCGCCGCCACCCATAGTGAAAAAGCCGCCAGCGACGCCGTCAACGCGCGCCACGCGCAGATGCAACTGATCGCTTATCACACCGGCATTCTGGGCGGGATGGCCAAGGGCGAAACGGAATATAACGCCGAAATGGCAACCGCCGCCGCCACCAACCTTCATGCCGCTGCGGGCTTTGAGCCCGGCACGCTTTGGCTTGAAGGCACTGAGCAAGGCGCCGTTGAAGGGTCCCGCGCCAAGGCCGAAATCTGGAGCGATTCTGAGGGGTTCAACGACGCCTTCATGGCGCTGGAGACCGCCAGCGCGGATATGATCGAGGCCGCAGGCACCGATCTTGACGCCCTGAAAGCGGGCATGGGTGCGGTGGGCAAGGCTTGTGGCGCCTGCCACGACGACTACCGCGGCCCCAAGAACTGATCCTTGCGCCCTATTGTCCCTGTACTGCTGGGCTGTGCCGTTCTCGGCGCGGCCCTTGGCTGGGTCGCAACCCGGCCCGATCCGCTTGAGCCGTCTTATGGCGCAGGTCTGACGCCTGACCCGGAAGCGGGGGCGCGGGTCTTTGCTGCCGGGGGCTGCGTTTCGTGCCATGCCGCCCCCGAGAGTGAGGGGGAGGAGATGCTGGTTCTGGCCGGTGGCCTGCCCTTCCCCAGCGATTTCGGCACCTTCCACGCGCCCAATATCTCGCCCGATGCAGAACAGGGCATCGGCGATTGGACCCTGCCAGAGTTTGCCCGCGCCGTGACGCGCGGCGTCTCGCCCCAAGGCCAGCACTACTATCCCGCCTTTCCCTATACGGCCTACCAACACCTCGCCCCGCAGGACGTGGTGAACCTGTTTGCCTATATGCAGACCCTACCTGCCGCAGCTATCCCGAGCCTGCCGCATGAGGTGGGTTTTCCCTTCAACATCCGCCGGGGGCTTGGCGCGTGGAAGATGATGTTCTTCAACGAAGATTTCGTGCTGGCCGATGCCTCAGACGCACAGGTCGAACGCGGGCGCTACCTTGTCGAAGGGCTGGCCCATTGCGGCGAATGCCACACGCCACGCAATGCCTTGGGCGGGTTGGAGCAGGATGCTTGGCTGACCGGCGCGCCGAACCCTTCTGGCGAGGGGCGCATCCCCGGCATCACGCCCGCACATCTTGATTGGTCCAAGGCCGATCTGGTGGAATATTTCACCTCCGGATTCACGCCGGAATACGACAGCGCAGGCGGAGAGATGGCCGAGGTGGTCAGCAACCTTGCCCAACTTCCCGAGAGCGATCGCGAAGCGATTGCGGCCTACCTCAAGGCCCTGCCCGGCGGTTAACGCCGGGCGCGTCTTTTTCGTTCAGGCAATACCCAGCTTGCGGTTCCGCGCCTCGCGTAGTCGCGCGAAATCGTCACCCGCGTGATAGCTCGACCGGGTCAGCGGCGTGGCGGAAACCATGAGGAAGCCCTTGCCGTAGGCCGCTTTTTCGTAAGAGGTGAATTCCTCCGGCGTGACAAAACGGTCCAGCGCGTGGTGTTTCGGCGTCGGCTGCAGGTATTGGCCGATCGTCAGGAAATCAATGTCGGCGGCGCGCATGTCTTCCATCACCTGAATGACCGCTTGGCGGTCTTCGCCCAAGCCCACCATGATGCCCGATTTGGTGAACATCGACGGGTCCAACTCCTTCACCCGCTGAAGCAGGCGCAAAGAATGGAAGTAACGCGCGCCGGGGCGCACTTCGGGGTAGAGGCCCGGTACGGTTTCGAGGTTGTGGTTAAACACATCCGGTCGCGCTTCGACAACCTTTTCAAGGGCTTCGGGACCGCAACGGATGAAATCCGGCGTCAGGATTTCGATCGTCGTGTCGGGGCTCCGGTGGCGCACGGCGCGGATGGTTTGGGCAAAATGCTCGGCTCCGCCATCTTTGATATCGTCGCGGTCGACCGAAGTGATGACGACGTGGTTCAACCCCAGTTTGGCAACCGCATCGGCCACGCGGCCCGGCTCAAACACATCCAAGTCCTCAGGCGGCTTGCCGGTCGCGATGTTGCAGAAGGTACAGGCGCGTGTACAAACCTCGCCCATGATCATCATCGTGGCATGACCCTGAGACCAGCATTCGCCGACATTGGGGCAGCCCGCCTCTTCGCAGACCGTGGTCAGCTTGTTGTCACGCATGATGCGCGCCGTCTCGGCATAGCCCTTGCCGCCGGGCGCTTTGACCCTGATCCAGCTCGGTTTTTTTGGCTGGGCGTTGTCGGGCTTGCGCGCCTTTTCGGGGTGGCGCTGTTCGGGTATCTTCAGATCGCGCATCGGGGGCCTCTGATCATTGTGTCGCACCCTGTTTATCACAGTCCTTGACCCGATGACCACCTACAGCATGCGCACCCAAGACAAGGCTGCCATGCACCAGCGGCATCACCCCTTGCCAATGATTTAGTGCTTTGTTTTATAACCGGAAAATTACAATGCAGTTGCAGCATTGCGAGAGTTGCTCAGGCTGCCTATATGGGCTACCAACCGACAAAGATTCCAATCCGAGAAAGAGAGACGCGATGAAACCCGGTATTCAAGTTCCCAACGTCACCTTCAAAACGCGCGTGCGCGACGAAAGCATCGAAGGCAACAACCCCTTCCGTTGGGAAGACAAAACCAGCGAATACTTCTTCAAAGGCAAGCGCGTTGTCCTGTTCTCCCTCCCCGGTGCCTTCACGCCGACATGCAGCACCTACCAGCTGCCCGGTTTTGAGAACAACTTTGCCGCGTTCCAAGAGCATGACATCGACGCGATCTATTGCCTGTCGGTCAACGACAGCTTTGTCATGAACAAGTGGAAAGAGATGCAGGGCGTCCAGAACATCGACGTGATCCCTGATGGGTCCGGCGAATTCACCCGCCGCATGGGCATGTTGGTCGCCAAAGACAACCTCGGCTTCGGTGCACGTAGCTGGCGCTATGCCGCGATCGTCAACGACGGTCAGATCGAAGCATGGTTCGAAGAGCCCGGCATCAGCGACAACCACGGTGATGACCCTTACGGTGTGTCCAGCCCCGAAACCGTGCTGGAATACCTTGAAAACCAGAAGAAAACCGAGGCGGCCTAAGCCCCTTCGTGTGATTGGATCGGGCCGTTTGGCCCGGTCCCTTAGACCCCGCTGCCCCGCCCGCGCCTAGTATTTCGCGCGCAGCTGCCCGGTCAGCCCTTCCCCCACATCCTTTAGCGTCTCAGCTAATTGCGCCGCCCAACCGCTGCCCGGCGTGCCTGCCCGGCGCACGAGCCCTATTTGCCGCGCAGGCTCCGGCGCGCCGAAACGGTGCAGGCGTAGGCCCGGCGCGGCATCAAGCTCAGTCTTGGCGGCGATCTCGGGCATCAAGGTCATGCCAAACCCCGCCTCCACCAGCCGCGATAGGGTCGCGAGGGACGAAGCGCCCGTGTGGATGCCCGCCTGCGTCCTGTCCCGCTGACAAACCTCTAGCGCTTGATCGGTCAGGCAGTGACCGTCTTCCAGCAGCATCAACGGCGTGCGGGCCAGATCGGTCGGACGGAGAACCGCCGCCCCCGCCATCCGCTCGGCGGAGCCCGCCAGCAAAAAGCGATCTTCGAACAGGGGCATTTCGGCCAGACCAGTTTCGCCTGTCGGCACCGCCATCACCGCCGCATCCAGCGCCCCGGCCCGCAGATCCGCCAACAACTGATCGGTCTGCGCCTCGCGCACCTCGACCCTAAGCGAGATATCCTGCGCCCGCAGCGCGGCCAGCACGCCCGGCAGCAGATAGGGCGCCACCGTCGGGATCAGCCCAAGGTTCAACGTGCCCGCCAGCCCCACCTGTTCGCGCGCCGTGGCTTCCAACAGTTTGGCGCGGCGCAGGATATCCTCGGCGCGGGTCAGCACCTCGCGGCCCAAGGGCGTCAGGACCGAGGCGCGGCTTTGCCGTTCGATCAACCGCCCCCCCAGCGACTCCTCCAAGGTGCGGATCTGCACGGAAAGCGCAGGCTGAGAGATATTGCTGGCCTCCGCCGCCCGGCCGAAGTTGCCCAAAGTCGCCAGTGCGCGGAAATATTCAAGTTGCTTTAGGGTGAAGTTCATAACTTTTACCTATCGCAATTTTACAAAACTGCAATTGGAAATTATGGGCGAAATGGATCATCTTCCCCTCAGACAATAACCGAGGGGAACCCAAGATGAGCAAGCGTCTCACCACCACCGCCGGCGCGCCGATGCCGACCAATGAAACCAGCAAAACCGCCGGAAGCCGTGGCCCGGTCTTGCTGGACGATTACCAATTGATCGAAAAACTGGCCCATCAGAACCGCGAGCGCATCCCCGAGCGGGCCGTTCACGCCAAGGGCTGGGGCGCCGAGGGCACCTTTACCGTGACTCATGACATCAGCGAATATAGCTGTGCGGCGATCTTCTCCGAAGTGGGCAAGACCTGCGAAATCCTCTCGCGCTGGTCCACCGTGGCAGGCGAATTGGGTGCCGCCGACAGTGAGCGTGACGTGCGCGGCTTCTCGGTGAAATTCTACACCGAAGAAGGCAACTGGGACGTGGTTGGCAACAACACCCCGATCTTCTTTGTCCGCGACGCCTATAAATTCCCGGACTTCATCCGCACCCAAAAGCGTCATCCGCGCACCAACCTGCGCTCGCCCGAGGCGATGTTCGACTTCTGGGCTGCTCAGCCCGAATGCGTGCATCAGGTCACCATCCTGATGTCCGACCGCGGCATTCCGGTGAACCCGATGCACATGCACGGCTACGGCAGCCACACCTATTCGATGTGGAATGCCAAGGGGGAGCGTCATTGGGTGAAGTTCCACTTCCGCTGCCAGCAGGAAATCCGCAACCGCACCAATGAAGACGCGGAAAAGCTGATCGGCTCGACCCGCGAGAACTTCCAAGAGGATCTCTTCAACGCGATCGAAGGCGGCGAATTCCCGAAATGGGAGCTGAATATCCAAGTCATGCCCGAGGCAGAGGCCGAGACCTGCGGCTTTAACCCCTTTGACCTGACCAAAGTCTGGCCGCATGCGGATTACCCGCTGATCCCGGTCGGCATGCTGGAGTTCAACCGCAACCCCGACAACTACTTCCAAAGCATCGAGAACGCCGCCTATTCGCCCTCGAACAAGGTGCCGGGGATTGGGTTTTCACCCGATAAGATGTTGCAAGCGCGGGTCTTTTCCTATGCGGACGCGCACCGCTACCGTCTTGGCACGCATTACGAGGCCCTGCCCGCCAACGCGCCCAAGGCCGCGCCGATGCACCACTACCACAAGGACGGCTCCATGCGGTTCTTCCCCCAGCAGACCGGCCACCCGGATGCCTACTATGAGCCGAACCAATACGAGGAATCGGCCCGGCCTGACCCGTCGGTTCAGGAACCGCCGCTGCGCATCTCGGGCGATGCGGATCGCTATGTCCAAGAGGAAACGGATGCCGATTACGTCCAGCCGCGCAAGCTTTATACCGAGGTGTTCGATCAGGCGCAGCGCGACCGTCTGCATGAGAACATGGCCGGTGCCATGGCGCCTTGCTCGCAGCAGGTAAAAGAACGCTGGTATGCGGTGCTGGAAAAAGTGCACCCCGACTATGCCGCCGGCGTGCGTGACGCTTGTGAGAAAGACGAAGTGGCGATTTCGGTGACAGATGAGACGCCGACGAAGGTCGCAGACTGAAACAACCGGGGCGGCAGGATCATCACCCTGCCGCCCCTTCTTTATCCGATCATCGGGCCGCCCGGGCCTACGGTTTCGTCGTAATGCCGTTTCAGTCGCATCAGCGCGATCCGCAGCACGATCTTGCCTGATCGCGCCGACCATCCCAGCCGCTTTTCGGTGGTCTCTAGCCCTTCCAGATAGCAGCAACAGCGCAGCACCACGTCCGACAGGCCGGGGCCGAGTTCGGCCATAGCGCCTGCCACCCGCTTGCGCGCCTCTGCCGCGGCCATGCTGCCCGAGCCCTCACGCCGCCCGCTGGGTTTTGCGCCCGGCGTCAGGAAATGATCCCAATTTTGGGTCACCTCACCGCCCATCTGGGCCAGTTCGAAATCCTCACGCAGCCTTTCACCGGCATGGACCAGCCCCTCGTTCAGAAAGGGCGCACCGGATTTGTCGCGCCGCCGAGCAAGCGCAGAGAGCGGGCTTTCCGACAGGCAGTAGCGGCCTCGGCGCGGGGCCACATCGGTATCCGCGCCCTCTTCCGCCTCGGGGCCGCTGGCCATGCCCAGAAACGCGGTCTGATCTTCGGCAAAGCCATGGGCGCCCGCGCCTTGGTCTTCTATCATCCGCCGCAGCGCAGCCCGCCCGGCGCTGGTGATGTGATAGCGCGTTACCCGGCCTGTGCTGCCGGGGGCGATCCAATCTTTCAGGGCCATCGCCTGCGCCACGGCGCTGTCCACCACAGCGGTGCGTGCGCCGGGGCCGGTGTCCGTCTCGCGCAGGACAACGGCCTTCTCCATGCCCTCGGCCACGGCGAGGATCGCGCCCGTCTCATGCAGGCGCCGAAGGACGCGCAGCGCCTCGGCGGCGAAAGTGTCTTCGTCAAGAAGGGGGGTGGCGGGATTGGTCATTGTCGCTGTCTTTCCTGCTGGGGGGCCAGCAGTACAATCCAAAGCGCGCCGCACCGCCCCGAGCCTGCGCAGGGCGGCATCCACCAGCGGATCGTCGCGCCTTGTCTCGATACGGCGGATTTGGCGCATGATGGTCGAGGCATGGCAGCCAGCTTGGCGTGCCAAAGCCCGGATCGGTGCGCCGGTCTCCGTATGTGCGAGGTAATGCAGGGCTCCGTGCGGCACCCATCCCGGCAGGACGGTCTGTTGGATTTGGTGATGCGCCTTCAATTGACTGCCACTTCCATTTTGGCGGGTCCCCAAGCCGGAGAGTTATCCCCAGAGTTATTCACAACCTATGGATGTTTTGGTTACCCGTTGGTTAAAATCGTCGCATTTGGCAATGATTGTTTCCAAAAGGTAAACAGCACCGGTATGCGCCGTGCGCCGCGAAGCCATGACGCGCAACACCCGGAAAGGTTGCGCCATGCTTCGATGATCCGGGGTGATTCACCCCCCCGTTCACCGGAGAGTTGTGATGCAAGATCTACTGACCATGCTGCAAAGACTTCACCGCCCGCGCCTGTTGATGCGCGCCGCCCGTATCGGAGCCGAGGATTACCGGCGCGGCACCCATCTGCCGCGCATATTGGGCTTTGGCATACTGCCGCGCCACGGCACGGCGCTGATCAAACTGACCGAGATCGAGGCCGAGTTGGACACCCAGCGCAAGACGGCAGATGCAAGCTATAGCCTGATCCGGCATGTGGATGTGCTGATCGCCATGGTCGGCGAAGCGCGTTTTTTGAGAGCCGCGCAGACCCCCAGCGCGTAAAGGCCGCAGCGGGGGAACGCCCCCCGCAGTCCTATTTTAGGTAAAGCTATCCGGCTCCGCTGCCTTGCGGGTCGCGACAAAGGCATCAAGCGCCTCGCGAATGGCCGGATCAAGCGCGGGTTGCTGATAATCGGCAAGCATCTTTTCGACCCGCGCGGTGGCAAGGGTCTGCGTATCGCGCGCCCCTTCATCCGACCATGTCTCGAAGGGTTTGTAATCCAGCAGGTCGGATTTCCAAAACGCCTCGCGGAAGTTGTTCTGTGTATGGGCGCAGCCAAGGTAATGCCCCCCCGGCCCGACTTCGCGGATTGCGTCCATGGCCTGCGCGTTCTCGTCCATCTCTACCCCGCGGGCGAGGTGATGCAGGGTGCCCAGTTGGTCGGCATCCATGACGAATTTCTCGAAAGAAGACACAAGCCCCCCTTCCAGCCAGCCACAGGCGTGCAGCATGAAGTTCACCCCGGAAAGAAGCCCCATGTTCAGACTGTTGGAGGTCTCATAGGCCGCCTGCGCATCGGGCAGTTTCGAGCCGTTGAAAGACCCGGCGCTCCGGTAAGGCAGGTTCAGTCTGCGGGCCAGTTGCCCAGCGCCATAGGTGATATGCGCAGCTTCCGGCGTGCCAAAGGTTGGTGCACCACTGTTCATGTCAATGGAGGTCACGAAAGCGCCCATGATGACAGGCGCACCGGGGCGGACAAGCTGGCTATAGGCAATGCCGGCCAGTGTCTCGGCCAAGACCTGCGTCAGTGTCCCGGCCACACTTACCGGCGCCATCGCCCCCCCAACGATAAACGGCGAAATGATGCAGGCCTGATTGTTCTCGGCATAGACTTTGAGCGCCCCCATCATCACATCATCGAACGTCATCGGCGAGTTGATGTTGATGAGCGAGGTCATCACCGTGTTTTCCTGTACGAAGTCCTTACCGAAAAGGATGCCGCACATATCCACACTGTCCTGCGCGCGCGACGGCTCGGTCACCGACCCCATGAAGGGTTTGTCGCTGAGCGTCATATGCGCGTGCAGCATATCAAGGTGGCGCTTGTTCACAGGGATGTCGGTCGGCTCGCATACCGTCCCCCCCGAGTGATGCAGCCATTTGGACATATAGCCCAGCTTCACGAATTTCTCGAAGTCCGCCATCGTAGCATAACGGCGTCCCCCGGCGGCATCGCGCACAAAAGGCGGGCCATAGACCGGAGCTAGGACGAGGCTCTTGCCCCCTATGACAACATCCCGCTCCCGGTTGCGCGCCACTTGGGTGATCGTTGACGGTGCCGTAGAGCACAGCTTGCGCGCCAGCCCCCGTGGGATGCGCACCCGTTCCCCCTGCACATCGGCACCGGCCTCACGCCACAGTGCCAGCGCATCGGGGTTGTCGGGGAAGTTCACGCCGATCTCTTCCAGCACCGTATCGGCGTTATGCTCGATGATCTGCAACGCTTCTTCGGTCAGCACTTCGAAGTTCGGGATATTACGCTCGATATAGCGGGCTGTCTCAAAGGAGACGGCCGTGCGTGCCGCGCGCCGTGCCGCACCTCCGCCGCCGCGTGCCCGTCGTGCTGATTCCGCCATTGCTCATTCCTTCCCGCAACTCTTGACCTGTCACTAGCCCATTCCCAGCGCCCCCTTCGCGCGGATAACGTCCCCTAGCGGCAAAAAGCGACATCGCGTGCCGCCCGCGCGCCTCCTCCGCGGATTAAACGCCGCAGGTGCCTGTCTTCGGCCCGCTAGAGACTTGCCAGAGCGCGCCCACGGGCCTAATCACGGCCCCATGACAGATATCACCCATGACCGCCTTCTCATCATCGACTTCGGCAGCCAGGTCACGCAGCTTATCGCGCGTCGCCTGCGGGAGCTGAACGTCTTTTGCGAAATCCACCCGTTCAACACGGTGGACGAAGCCTTCCTCAAGGAATTCGCGCCTAAGGCGGTGATCCTGTCGGGCGGCCCGTCCTCTGTGTTTGCCGAAGGCGCACCGCGTCCGCCGCAGGCTGTGTTTGAACTGGGCGTGCCGATCTTGGGCATCTGCTATGGCCAACAGGTCATGATGCATTGCCTTGGCGGCCATGTGGAGCGTGGTCACGGCACCGCCGAGTTTGGCCGGGCTTTCGTAACCCCCACCGGCCAACAGCTTGAACTGCTCGAAGGCTGGTTCGCCACCGACCGTGAACAGGTCTGGATGAGCCACGGCGATCACGTCAGCAAGATCGCTCCGGGGTTTGAGGTCTATGGCACCTCCCCCAACGCGCCTTTCGCCATCACCGGCGACGTGTCGCGCAACTTCTACGCCGTGCAGTTCCACCCCGAGGTGCACCACACCCCCAACGGCCCACGCCTCTATGAGAACTTCGTGCGTCTGGCAGGGTTCAAAGGCGACTGGACCATGAGCGCCTACCGTGAGGAAGCCATTGCCGCGATCCGCGAGCAGGTGGGCGACCAGAAGGTGATCTGTGGCCTTTCCGGCGGCGTGGACTCCTCCGTCGCCGCCGTGCTGATTCACGAAGCCATTGGCGATCAGTTGACCTGCGTCTTCGTTGACCACGGTCTGCTGCGCAAGGGTGAGGCCGAAGAGGTCGTCACCATGTTCCGCGACCACTACAACATGCCGCTGATCCACGCTGACGAGCAAGAGTTGTTCTTGGGCGAGCTCGACGGTGTCTCGGACCCCGAGACCAAGCGCAAGATCATCGGCAAGCTCTTTATCGATGTGTTCCAGAAACACGCAAAAGACGTGGGCGATGCGACTTTCTTGGCCCAAGGCACGCTCTATCCCGATGTGATCGAAAGCGTCTCCTTCTCCGGCGGCCCTTCGGTCACCATCAAGAGCCACCACAATGTCGGCGGCCTGCCCGAAAAGATGGGCCTCAAACTGGTCGAGCCGCTGCGCGAGTTGTTCAAAGACGAAGTGCGCGAGCTGGGCCGTGAACTCGGGCTGCCGCCTTCGTTCATTGGCCGCCACCCCTTCCCCGGGCCGGGCCTTGCGATCCGCTGCCCCGGTGAGATCACCCGCGAGAAGCTGGCGATCCTGCGCGAGGCCGATGCGGTCTATATCGATCAGATCCGCCGCCACGGTCTCTATGACGATATCTGGCAAGCCTTTGTGGCGATCCTGCCTGTGCGCACGGTG
The DNA here is from genome assembly GCF_034377145.1 of Sulfitobacter sp. OXR-159. Classification (NCBI taxonomy): domain Bacteria; kingdom Pseudomonadati; phylum Pseudomonadota; class Alphaproteobacteria; order Rhodobacterales; family Roseobacteraceae; genus Sulfitobacter; species Sulfitobacter sp. OXR-159. Next base: position 1,541,986 of record NZ_CP139707.1, on the reverse strand, counting down.
GGCGTGATGGGCGATGGCCGTACTTACGACTTCGCCTGCGCCCTGCGCGCGGTGACCTCTGTGGATGGCATGACGGCGGACTACTACCCCTTCACCCATGACTTCCTTGGTGAAACCGCCACGCGGATCATCAACGAGGTACCGGGCATCAACCGCGTCACCTATGACATCACCTCGAAACCTCCGGGCACCATCGAGTGGGAATAAACATGAGGGTGGCCCTAACAGGCCACCTTCGCTGCGCCACCCGGGCCGAGGCGGACCGGGTGCGCGCAGGGCTTGACGCGCATCTGCGCCTCACCCGTGCCGAGCCGGGGTGTTTGCGCTTCGACGTGACCCCAACCGACGATCCCCTTTTGTGGCAAGTATCGGAACTTTTCACCGACCGCGCAGCCTTTGAGGCGCATCAGAACCGCACGGCGGCTTCAGACTGGGCAAGGCTCACCGCCGGGATCACACGCGGCTACAAGATCACCGACATTCCGATCACCGACCGCCAAATCATCGGCGACGAGGCCAAGGGTGACGACCACTTGATCGACCCCACATGACCCCAACCGTCCGCGCTGCACTCTGGATGATCGGCTCCATCGGCTCTTTCTCGACCATGGCTGTGGCGGGGCGTGAACTCTCGGCACGGTTCGATACCTTTGAGGTGATGCTCTACCGCAGTGTGATCGGCGTGATCATCGTCCTGTCGCTCGCTTGGGCCACCGGGGCGTGGCGGCAGATCAACACCCGCAACTTTGGCCTACAACTTATCCGCAACCTCGCGCATTTCACCGGGCAGAACCTATGGTTCCTCGCCGTGTCGCTGATTCCGCTGGCGCAGGTCTTCGCGCTGGAGTTCACCTCTCCGCTTTGGGTCATCGTCCTGTCGATCTTTCTGCTGGGCGAACGGTTGACCGCCACGCGAGCGCTGGCTGCGGTCATGGGGTTCATCGGCATTCTCATCGTCGCACGGCCCGATATTGGCAACCTCAACACCGGCATTCTGGCGGCGGCGGGCTGTGCGGTCTTCTTTGCCCTGACCAATGTGCTGACCAAGCGGCTGACGCGCAGCCAAGGGATCACCACGATCCTATTCTACCTCACAACGCTGCAATTGATCTTTGGCCTGATCTCGGCGGGCTACGACGGCGATATCGCCGGACCTACTGTTGAGACGATGCCCTTTCTGCTGCTCGTCGGCGCCTGTGGATTGCTTGCGCATTACTGTCTAACCAACGCGCTGAGCCTCGCCCCCGCGACCGTGGTGGTGCCGATTGATTTCGTCCGCCTTCCGGCGATCGCGGTCGTCGGGATGCTCCTCTATGCCGAAGCGCTCGATGTCTGGGTCTTCGTCGGGGCCGCGATCATTTTTGCGGGCAATTACCTCAACATTTGGTTTGAGACCCGCAAAGCACACCCCAAGTAATGTTTGCCCAGATTTCAACCTGACCCAAGGTCAGTGATTGACGCAAACGGCAGCTATCCGCTTAGACTATTTCTAACCTGTGCCGGGGAGGAACCGCACAGAAGTCTTGGGAGGAAAGCAAATGAAAACCTATTTCTTGGCAATTCCGGCACTGTTGGCATCTACGGCACTTGTTCACGCTGGCGGCATCGATCGGTCCGGCCAATCCATCAACGCCCTGTTTGAAAACGGGCGCTATGCCGAGTTCAGCTTCGGGCATATCTCGCCCGACACCTCGGGCACCTCGGTCGCGGCCCTCGGCAGCCGCAATTCAGGCAATGCCACAGAAAGCTACATGCAGTTTGGCGCCGCCTATAAGGCAGACATCAACGACAAGCTGTCCTATGCGATCATCTATGACCAGCCCTTTGGCGCTGACATCGATTATCCCACAGGGACCGGCTACTACGCCGCAGGGGCGCAGGCTGATCTTGACGCGCACGCTCTGACCGGCCTGCTGCGCTACCGGATGAACGACAACTTCAGCGTTCACGGCGGTCTGCGCGTGCAAACCATCGAAGCCACGGCAGCTGTCCCCTTCGTGGGCGGCTATACGGTTGATGGGGATCGCGACACAGGCGTCGGCTATGTTGCTGGTGTCGCCTATGAGCGCCCCGACATCGCCATGCGCGTGGCGCTGACCTATAATTCCAGCATCGACCATGACGTTGACACCACCGAGTTCGGCGCAGTCATGAGCACAACCGAAATCGAAACGCCGCAATCGGTTAATCTCGACTTCCAGACCGGAATCGCGGCTGACACGCTTCTGTTCGGTGGCATCCGCTGGGTTGATTGGTCGTCCTTCGATATTTCTCCGGCTGCCTATGCAGGCGCCACGGGTGGCGCTTCCCTCGTGAGCTATGAGAACGATGTTTTCACCTACTCGCTGGGTGTGGGCCGCCGTCTGAACGACAACTGGTCGGTCTCTGCTTCCGTTGGCTATGAGAAGTCCGAAGGCGGCTTTGCCTCCAACCTCGGGCCGACCGATGGCAACAAAAGCCTCGCGCTGGCCGCCGTCTATACCCGCGACAATATGAGAATCACCACCGGCGTGCGCTACGTCAACATCGGTGACGCAGAGACGGCCATTCCGGGCTTTGCCCCGGCAGCGGACTTCGAAGACAACGATGCCGTGGCCTTTGGTGTCAAAGTAGGTTTCACTTTCTAATCCACACCGTAGCTGTCGAGATCACGCCGCCCGATCCCCTCGGGCGGCGTTTTTTATGCATGCGCATCTTTCGGGTCGTGCCGATCCGTGGAACGCCCTAAACCCAAGCCATGATCACACAGAAAACCATCCCCCCGCGCGCTTGGATTGAAATGGGCTTTCTCGCTCTGCTCTGGGGCGCGTCCTTTGTCGCCGTGCGGGTGGCGCTGGATGAGATCGGGCCGCTGACCTCAGTCGCGCATCGGGTGTTCTGGGCAATGCTGGTGCTTTGGGGAGCGGTCGCCGTTATGCGCTTGCCGCTGCCGCGCGATCCGCGCATCTGGGCGGCCTTCCTGCTGATGGGGCTGTTGAATAATGTGATCCCCTTCTCGCTGATGGCATGGGGGCAGCTGCATATCCCCTCTGGCCTGACCTCAATCCTCAATGCCGCCACGGCGATCTTTGGCGTGCTGGCCGCCGCGATCTTTCTCGCGGATGAGCGCATCACCCCGCGCAAGGCGATTGGCGTCTGCCTTGGCTTTGCCGGGGTCAGCACCGCCATCGGGTTGGAAAACCTCACGAATTTCGACCTCGGCAGCCTTGGGCAGCTTGCCGTGCTGGGCGGGGCGATGTCCTATGCCATGGCGGGTGTCTGCGCGCGCAAACTGCTGCCGGACCAGCCGCCGCAACTGGCCGCCGCCGGGATGCTGACAGGGGCCACGCTGATCATGCTGCCGCTGGCATGGGTGGTCGAAGGGCCGCTGACGCTCGACCTTGCCCCGGCCACGCTCATGGCCATTGCCTATTACGCGCTGGCTGCCACGGCGCTGGCCTATCTGCTTTATTACCGGGTGCTGGGCATGGCGGGCAGCAGCAACCTGATGCTGGTCACGCTGCTGGTCGCACCCGTCGCGATCCTGCTGGGCGCATGGCTGCGCGATGAAACCCTGCGCCCTGCCGCCTACAGCGGCTTTGCCTTGCTGGCGCTCGGCCTTCTGGTGCTCGATGGCCGCATCTGGCGTCTTGTCAAACACTGGGGTAATCAGGGCAAAGAAAGCACTTAACCTTGGTGACCCATGCTCTACCCCACGGCTGATGACTGGCGCGCGGCCCCGCGCCGCAAAGTTCTGATCTTTGGCATGTCGGGCTTGGGCAAGACCCATCTGTCCAGCCTGCTGCGCGCCAGCGGAGATTGGTTTCACTACTCCATCGACTACCGTATCGGCACCCGCTATCTGGGCGAACTGATCGCCGACAACGCCAAAGCCGAGGCGATGAAGGTGCCCTTCCTGCGCGATCTGCTGCTCAGCGACAGCATCTACATCGGGTCCAATATCACCTTCGACAATCTATCGCCCGTGGCCACGTGGCTAGGCAAGCCGGGCGATCCGTCGCGCGGCGGCCTGCCCATGGCGGAATACGCCAAACGCCAAGAGGCCTTCCGTCGGGCCGAGATCAGCGCCCTGGAAGACACCGCCTATTTCGCCACCCGCGCCGAGGCGCTCTATGGCTATCCGCATTTCATCTGCGACACCGGTGGCTCGATCTGCGAATGGGTCGACCCCGAAGACCCCTACGATCCGCTGTTGCAGCAATTGGCCGAGGAATGCCTGCTGGTCTGGATCAAGGGCGACGAGGCCCATACCGAGGAACTCATCCGCCGTTTCGACAAAGCGCCCAAACCGATGGCCTATCAGCCCGAATTCCTTACCCGGGCATGGGCCGATTATCTGGCCGAAAAGAACATAACCGAAGACGCGGTGAACCCCGACGATTTCATCCGCTGGACCTATGCCGCTGCCCTGTCACACCGCCAACCGCGATATGAGGCGATGTCCAAATGGGGCGTCACCATCACCCCTGCCGACATCGACGCGCTGAACGCTCCCGAAGACTTTACCGATCTCATCGCCCGCCACCTGCCCGCGGGCGGTTGAACCCGCCCCGTCCAAGATTATCTGACTGCACTGGCTACCCCCTGAAAGACCTGTCTCATGCCCATCAAGATCCCCTCCCGCCTGCCCGCCTTCGACGTTCTGCGCAACGAAGGGGTCATGGTGCTGGACGAGGAACTGGCATCGCGGCAGGACATCCGCCCGCTGCGCATCGCGCTGCTGAACCTGATGCCTAAGAAAATCCAGACCGAGAACCAGTTCGCCCGGCTGATCGGGGCCACCCCCTTGCAGATCGAACTGAGCCTCATCCGTATGTCCGATCACCAAGCCCGCAACACCGCCGCCGAACATATGGAAAGCTTCTATCGCCCCTTCGAGGAGATGAAGGCCGAGAAATTCGACGGGCTGATCATCACGGGCGCGCCGATTGAGCATCTTGAGTTTAACGAGGTGACCTATTGGGACGAATTGGGCGAGGTGATGGAATGGACCCAGACCAACATCCACTCCACCTTTGGCGTTTGCTGGGGCGGCATGGCGATGATCAACCATTTTCATGGGGTCAAGAAACACATCCTGCCCGACAAGGCTTTCGGCTGTTTCCGCCATCGCAACCTTGCGCCCGCCTCGCCCTATCTGCGCGGGTTTTCGGACGATTGCACCGTGCCCGTCTCCCGCTGGACCGAGATGCGCCAAGACGAAGTGAACACGCACGCGGGCCTCACCACGCTTTTGGGTAGCGATGAAGTCGGCCCCTGTTTGATCGAAGACCCCGCGCACCGCGCGCTCTATGTCTTTAACCATTTCGAATACGACCGCGACACGCTCAAGCAGGAATATGACCGCGACGTTGAGAATGGCGTGCCGATCAACGTGCCCTGCAACTACTACCCCGAGGATGACCCATCGCGCACCCCGGTGAACCGCTGGCGCAGCCACGCGCATCTGCTTTATGGCAATTGGATCAACGAGATATACCAAACCACCCCCTTCGATATGAATGAGATTGGCCATTAAACTGCTGCTTGCCCTTCTGCTCGGGCTGGCGCTGCTGGTGGCGCTTGTCCAATGGCGCGCCGCGCGGCATGAGGCGCGGGCCGAGGCCAGCCACCCGCCCGAGGGCGAGATCATCACGGTGGATGGCCTGCCGGTCCATGCCAAGGTTATCGGCAGCGGGCCGGATCTGGTGTTGATCCACGGGGCCAGCGGCAACCTGCGTGATTTCACCATGGGTTTCGCGGAACGGCTGAGTGATCGCTACCGCGTCATCATGTTCGACCGCCCCGGCATGGGCTATACCGCCCGCCTGCCCGGTGCGCGCGGCGCGTGGAACCCGCTGGGGGAATCGCCCCAAGAGCAGGCCGCGCTGCTGCAAAAGGCTGCCGACCAGCTTGGCGTCGAAAACCCCATCGTGCTGGGCCACTCTTTTGGCGGGGCCGTGGCGCTGGCTTGGGGGGTGCAGCGGCCCAAAGACACCGCCGCACTGGTGCTTGTCTCTGCCGTGTCAGAGCCTTGGCCGGGCGGGCTGGGCTGGCTTTACAACGTCAGCGCCTCACGGCTTGGTGGTGCGCTCTTTATCCCCGCCGTCACCGCCTTTGTCCCCGAAAGCGTGGTGCAAAGCAGTATTGAGGCGATCTTTGCCCCGCAGACCGCGCCCGAAGGTTATGCCGAACACATCGGCACCGGGTTGACCCTGCGCCGCAGCGCCAGCCGCGCCAACGCCCAGCAGGTGCACCAGCTTCGCCCCCATGTGGTTGAAATGGCCGCACAATATGACCATCTGACCATGCCGGTCGAGATCATCCACGGCGATGCCGATACCATTGTGCCAATGCATATCCACGCCGAGGAATTGATCAAAGACATCCCGAACGGCGCGCTCACCCGACTGCCCGGCATGGGCCATATGCCCCATCATGCCGACCCGCAGGCCGTGGTCGACACAATCGACCGCGCCGCTACCCGTGCGGGTTTGCGTTAAGCGCCTTAACATCCCATATTGAAACAAGAACAACCCGCAAGGAGCGCCCATGGACCTGCCCTTTGACGGCGCAATCAGCGCCTTTTTCGACAATGACGCCCCCGAGGACATCCGCCAAGCGATCCAGCGGGCCGACAAGGATGACATCCTCTCGCCCTCCTACCCGCATGACGAGCGCCTTTCGCGCAAGACCTATGAGCGCGACTACGAACGGCTCCAGATCGAAATGGTCAAACTGCAATCTTGGGTGCGTGAGACCGGCCAACGGGTGGTCATGGTTTTTGAGGGCCGCGACGCCGCCGGAAAAGGCGGCACCATCCGCCGTATGCGTGAGAACCTAAGCCCCCGTTCTGCCCGTGTCGTCGCCCTGTCAAAACCGACTGAGACGGAACAGGGTGAGTGGTATTTCCAACGCTACATCAAACACTTGCCCACGGCGGGCGAGATGGTATTTTATGACCGCTCTTGGTACAATCGCGGCGTGGTGGAAAAGGTTTTCGACTTTTGCACCCCCGAACAGCGCGCGCATTTCTTTGAACAAGTCACCCCGTTTGAGCAGATGCTCGTCGAAGATGGCATTCACTTGATCAAATTCTGGCTCAACGTGGGCCGGGCCGAGCAGTTGCGCCGCATGTTGTCGCGCGAATCCGATCCGTTGAAGCAATGGAAGCTCAGCCCGATCGACGTCAAAGGTCTTGCCAAATGGGAAGAATATTCGAGCGCCATCGCCGAGACCCTGCTGCGCAGCCATACAGATGAGACCCCATGGACGGTGATCCGATCCGACGATAAGCGCCGCGCCCGACTGGCCGCGATGCGCCACCTGCTGAACCGCTTCGACTACCCCCAGAAAGACGCCAAAGCGATTGGCAAGATCGACGACGAGATTTGCGGCGGGCCGGACATCTGGGATGCCTAAGCGCGGCTATCATCACGGCAACCTGCGCCAAGCCTTGATCGACGCAGCACTTGAGTTGATCGAACAGCGCGGCCCCACGGGCTTTACCCTCTCCGAGGCCGCCAAACGCGCGGGCGTCACCCCGGCGGCAGTCTATCGCCACTTCGAAGGCCGCGAAGACCTGATCGCCGAGGCCGCGCATCAAGGCTATGATATCTTTGCCGAATTGATGGAATTTGCTTACGAATCCGGCCAGCCCTCAGCCCTCAAAGCCTTCGAGGCCACGGGCCGCGCCTATCTGGCATTCGCACGCAAATACCCCGGCCATTACATCGCCATGTTCGAATCCGGCATCTCGGTGAACCGCACCCCGGAACTGGCCCATGCCGCCAACCGCGCCAATGGCGTGCTGGAGCGCGCAGCATCCGACCTCAGCCAGCATATCCCGGCAGACAAACGCCCGCCGGCTTCGATGTTTTCGGCCCATATCTGGGCGATGAGCCACGGCGTGGTCGAACTTTTCGCCCGCAACTCCCCCGGCCGCGCCTCGCCCTTCCCAGCAGACGACCTGCTGGAAACCGGGATCGGGATTTACCTGCGCGGGCTGGGATTGGTCAGCCCCGACGAGTGACGGTCGATCTGCCGCACAGGTATCATCGAAGCCTTTAATCTCTGATTCTCACCACAAGGAGATGAGAGATGCCTATCTTAACCAAATTGCAGACACCGTCTGAATTAGCATTCGGACGAAGTCTGAGACCAGGATCCCAAATCATGCTACCGAACTGCATTGAACGGACAACAGTGGTTGACCAAGTCACAGTTCGTTACAATGCATTTCACTACCTAGAAGATCCTAAAATAGTAAGAATAGATGTAATCTGGCGCATCCTGTAGTTCTTTACGGGACAGGACTTATTTCCGGGCCGTCTTTCACTGACCCACCCTCATGTCTTGCATCACATCCGCCGCAATCTCAAACGAGCGCAACCGCGCCGCGTGATCGTGGATTTGCCCGGTCAGGATCAACTCATCCGGGCGGTGCTGCGCGATCATCGCCTCTAGCTGACGTTTCACGGTTTCAGGACTGCCCACGGCGGACACCCGCAGCGCATGATCCACCCCCTGCCGCATCCCTGCGCCAATCTCGGCGTCTATGTCACGCACCGGCCGTGGCAGCTTGCCGGGGCGGCCAGTGCGCAGACGGGCGAATGCCTGCTGCATGGTGGTGCGCAGATAGGCGCCCTCTTCATCCGTATCGGCGCCGAATACGTTAACCGCGAGCATGAAGCGCGGCGCGGGGCAGGCTTCGGAAGGTTTGAAATCACGACGGTAGATGGCCGTGGCCTCCTCCAACGCATCGGGCGCAAAGTGAGAGGCAAAGGCATAAGGCAGCCCAAAATGCGCCGCCAGTTGCGCACCGTATAGCGAGGACCCGAGGATCCAGATCGGCACATGCGTCCCCTCACCCGGATGCGCACGGACGGGCGAGCGCGGATCGGCGTCACCCAGATAAGCCATCAACTCGGCCACATCATCGGGGAAGTGATCGCCGCCACTCATGCCGCGCCGCATGGCACGCATCACCGCCTGATCGCCGCCCGGCGCACGGCCTAGCCCCAAATCGATCCGGTCGCCATGGATCGCCGCCAAGGTCCCAAACTGCTCGGCAATCGCCAAAGGCGCGTGGTTGGGCAGCATCACCCCGCCCGCCCCAACGCGAATATCCTGCGTGTGGTCCGCCACATGCCCCAGCAAAACCGATGTCGCCGCCGAGGCGATGCCCGGCATGTTATGATGCTCAGCCATCCAGAAGCGGTGATAGCCCTTGGCTTCGGCCAATTGGGCCAACGCGACGGAATTGGCGATGGCGGTGGCGGTGTCTGACCCTTCGGGCACCGGGGCAAGGTCTAGAACCGAATATTGCATGTCTGTCTCCTGTGTTCCGCCTGATATAGGCAGCCTCCCCCCCGCCCGGAACCGCAAGGCGCAGAAAAACCAAACCCTTGGGCGAATTTAGCGACATTCCCAATGTTATGTTATAACGCATGCCAGCTATGCGTAGACGGTCCTTGCGGCTCCCCCATGGCGGGCATATCCGAAAGACCTTCACAACCAGACCTCGCCAGTCTCCGACAAGTCACGGTCCAAAACTAGGCAAATGCCATGAATATCAAACACCTTATCGGGTTCGGCATCACCGCTGGACTGCTCTCTTCTGCCGTCTATGCGCAGGACAACATCACCACGGGCTTTGACCCGGTGATCGAAGACCGTCCCGCCGTATCGGCCATTGGCTGGACCGCCGGCGTTTCCGCTGCGACACTTTTCAACACGTCGGACGATTTTGACCACCTCGACAACGAGGTCGAAGGTTTCGTTGAGCTGACCTACGGCGGCTTCCACACTGGTCTCAGCGCGACTTCGCTGTACCAAGACCCCACAGATGATGTCGAAATCGAAGTCGACCTCGGCTATGGCGCGGACTTTGGTCAGGGCACTACGCCTGGCTGATTGGGTCCAAAGACCACGGCGAAGAAATCACCGCGACGTTGGGTTTCCCTGTTGGCCGTGACGTGACGGGCGCATTCGCCGTGATCATCGACCCCGACAATGGCGAAAGCGATCAAGAAGTGGCGTTCGAGGCGCCCCTGTCCGAGCGTTGGACCGCCGTTGGCCTGATCGGCAACAGCGACCGCGATGATAATATCTATGCCGAAGCGGTGCCGTCTATGACTTCGGCGATGGCGTCAGCCTTGAAGCGCTCTACGAAGACACCAACGATGGTGACGGCGTTCTGGGCTTCACCGTGAGCTACGAAATCGGCGGCTAATCCCGCAAGGGATCATCCCTGATCTTGACCAAGGGCCGTTGCGGGAAACCGCAGCGGCCTTTTCTCATGACCCCGTGGCCAGCCATGCCCACTGCCCGCCCCCAACGAAAAAGGGCCACCCCGGAGGGCAGCCCTTTCGCAAAGTTGATCGGTAAGCTTAACGCTTGGAGAACTGGAAGCTCCGGCGCGCTTTGGCCTTACCGTATTTCTTCCGCTCGACGACGCGGCTGTCACGGGTCAGGAAACCTGCCGCTTTCAGCGCACCGCGCAGGGAGGGATCGTAAAGCTGCAGCGCCTTGGAGATGCCGTGCTTAACCGCGCCCGCTTGACCGGACAGACCGCCGCCTTTGACAGTTGCGAACACGTCGAACTGGCCTTCGGTGTTGGTGATGCCGAAAGGCTGCGCGAGGATCAGCTGCTGCACGGGGCGCGCGAAGTATTCGTTCTGCGGCTTGCCGTTCACGATAACCTTGCCGGAGCCGGGCTTGATCCAAACGCGGGCGACCGCGTCTTTACGTTTGCCGGTGGCATAGGCGCGGCCCAGTTCGTCACGAACCGGCTCACGCGGGGTCATTTCGGTTTCGGTGCCCTGCACGCCGCCGATGTTCTCGGTCACGGCTGCTTCGAGACCGTCGAGGGATTTGATTTCGTCAGCCATGCTCATGCACTCCGCGTGTTTTTCTTGTTCAAGGATTTAACATCCAGAACTTCGGGGCTCTGCGCCTCATGGGGGTGATCGCTACCTGCATAGACGCGCAGGTTGGTCATGATCTGGCGGCTCAGGCGGTTGCCGGGCAGCATGCGCTTGACCGCTTGGGTCACAACACGCTCAGGATGCGCGCCCTCAAGGATCTGTGCCTTGGTGCGCGACTTGATGCCACCGGGGTGGCCGGTGTGCCAGTAGAAGTGCTCTTCGCGCTTCTTGCCGGTCATCTGCACCTTGTCGGCGTTGATGACGATCACGTTGTCGCCGCAATCCATATGCGGTGTGAAGGACGGCTTGTGCTTGCCGCGCAGGCGCGTGGCGATGATCGAAGCGAGACGGCCCAGCACGACGCCTTCGGCGTCGATGATGATCCATTTCTTGTCGATATCTGCCGGTGTCGCAGAAAAGGTTTTCATGGATGAATTCCCGTTTAAGGTTGGTCGGAACGAGGAATCCCCGCCCGGTGTCTGATGGAGGGGTTATAACCACCTGCATCGCCGGGTCAAGCGCAGCAATCACGGATTACGTAAGCAAAATCAGTGGCTTATGATTTAGGTATAATAATACCCCATATTTCTACACGCTGATCTGCTCTGGCGGATTGTCCAAGAGACAGCGCAGCCGCTGCATCGCCGCCTCAAATGAGCGCAGAGAGACATGGGCGTTCACCGCGATGCGCACCGCATGGGGCGCGCGGCCATCGCGCAGGGCGAATTCATCGGCGGAACGGATCTGCACGCCCTGCGCCTCTGCCGCGCGGCAGAAGCCCGCTGCGCGCCAACCCGGCGGCAGGTGCAGCCATAAGAAGGGCACGTCACGCGACCATTGCAATTCATGCCCGCCCAGATGGTTGACCGCGACCTCGACATATTCCGCCAGTCTTTCGCGGATGTCGGCACAGATGCCCTTCAGCCGCGGATCGGTGAGCAGAATCCGCGTCGCCTCGGCCAAAGGGCGGGCAAGGCCGAAGTACCCGTATTCCGCCACCCGCCGCAGGTCCGCCGAGCGCCCCGCCGGGGCCAGCGCAAAGCCGACACGCAGCGCGGGGGTCAGTTCCTTTGAAATCGAAGAGACGTGCCAGACATGTTCCGGCCAGAGCGAGCGGTAGCTCGGCGCGCGGGCAGAGCCCATGCGGTAGCAATCATCCTCCAGAATCTCTAACCCGTGCCGCTTGGCGACCTCCAGCAGCGCGCGCCGCCGTTCGAGGCTTGTGTGGCTGCCGGTTGGATTGTGCACCTCCGGCGTGGTGCAAAACACCTGCGCCCCACTGTCGCGCGCGGCCTTGTCCAACGCCTCGGGCAACACGCCGTCTTTGTCCATCGCCACGCCAACCACTTCGGCGCGCAGCACCTCCGCAGCCCGGCGGAACCCGGCGTAGGAGAGGTCTTCGACCAGCATCACCGGCTTTGGCCCCGACAAGATGGCCTGAAGTACCAATACAATCGCGCTTTGCCCGCCGTGTGACAGCACAACGTCGCGCTCGCTCAGCGGCCCGAGGGACAGATGCGACAGCCAGTCGACCACCGCTTGGCGCACCGGGGCATAGGCATCGCGGGTGGGATAGTTCATCAATTCTTCGCCCGGCACATCCGCCACCTGCCGCAGAGCGCTGCGGATCAGGGCCACTTGCCCCATGTCTGGTAAGCGCGGGCTAAAAAGGCTGACCGCATCGGTATCGGAGATCTCTAACTCTTTGATCCAGCTATCTTGTTCGCGATTCCAGACATCTTCGCGAATGGCGGCTTGCGGCGGGGCGACAAAAGTGCCCCGGCCGACCTCGGCCTCCAGCAAACCTTCGTCCGTAAGAATGGTATAGGCCCGCGCCACGGTGCCGGGGGTGATCCCCAATTGCCACGCTAGCTCGCGCACAGGCGGCAGCTTGTCCCCCACGGCCAGTGCACCGGATGTGACCCCCTCGCGGATCGTGAGGGCGACGAGTTTGTACTTCGGTCCCTGCCCTTCGGCGAGGGTTGGCTGCCAAATTGTACCCATTACAATATTCCTGTGGTCAAATTGTATCGCACTTTGTACCCTTGTACCTGTAGGCTTTCTACACTTTGTGTCAATACATTTTCGCCAATACAAATTCAAGGAGTTCTCCCCATGACACAGGCTCGCCCTCTTAGCGCTGATGCAATGACATTGATGACATACCGCGCCCTGCCGGTCCCTGCAGTGATCGCGCTGCGCTTTGCGGCGGTCGTGACCACATGGGCGGCCCGCCGACGCACCCGCCTCGCGCTTGCAGCGCTTGAGCCGTGGGAGCTTGATGATGCGGGACTTACACCGGAACAAGCCTCAGCCGAGGCTTCCCGCGTGTTCTGGCAGGCGTAACTTCCCTGTGGCGTTCGCCAGACCTCTTCCTGGGCCGGGTTTGCCCGGCCCTTTTTTATTGCGTTCGGGTCGATCCACAGCCCGGTATCAAACCGCAGGCGCCGGGCCATCGGCTGCCCGTCCCGGCGGGCTGGCGCTGGCCCTCCTTATCCCATCGACGCAGGCGGAATCGCATAGGTCAGGCTCGCCCGCGCCACCGGCTTATCCGACCCTTCGGAATAGATCAGCACATCCGTCACCGACAACTGCCGCCCCAGTTTAAGCAGCTTGGCATGGGCAACCAGCGGCACATCCGCCAGCGGCTTGCGCATGAAATCGATCGAGCAATTCGTCGTCACCGCCAGCGCCTTGGGCCCGATCATCGCAAGCGTCGCGAGATAGGCCGCCACATCCGCCAGCGCGAACATCGACGGGCCCGACACCGTCCCTCCGGGCCGCAGATGGCGGCGGCTGGTCAACAGACGCATGGTGATCTCATTCTCGGCGACGTGATCCACGGCGAAATCATCCGCCACCTGATCAAACACCTCCCGCATAAAGGCTTCCAACGCCTCTGCATCCATCACCACGGCCATACTTGTCCTCCCTGCTGTCCTCGGCGTAACGTTGGCGCGACCAGCTTGGGAGGGCAAGGTGACAATTCTTGACGTTACGGCACAAGGGCCGGTGACCCACCTGCGCATGAACGCACCCGAGCGGCTGAACGCACTGTCGGACGAAATGCTGGCCGCCCTGCACAGCAAACTCGACGCCTTGGCCGAAGACCGGCAAACACGTGTCATTATCCTGTCGGGCGCAGGAAAAGCCTTTTGCGCGGGCCACGACCTGCGCCAGATGACTGCCATGCGCCAAGCCGAGGACGGCGGAGCCGCCGCCTTCAAAGACCTCTTCGACCGCTGCGCCGCCCTCATGGCCCGCATCCAAAGCCTGCCGCAGCCCGTCATCGCCCAAGTCCACGGCATCGCTACCGCCGCTGGCTGCCAGCTTGTCGCCACCTGCGACATGGCCATCGCCGCCGAGGACACCCGCTTTGGCGTCAACGGCGTGAACATCGGCCTTTTCTGTTCAACCCCCATGGTCGCCCTGACCCGCAGCATCCCGCGCAAACAAGCGTTTGAGATGCTGACCACCGGTGATTTCATCTCAGCCCCCCGCGCTGCAGAACTGGGCCTGATCAACCGCGCCGTGCCGGGCGAGCAGCTGGCTACTGAGACTAACGCTCTAGCCGAAAAGATCGCCGCCAAACTCGGCACCGCCGTCGCCCACGGCAAAGGCGCATTCTATCAACAGATGCATCTGCCCACCGACCAAGCCTACGACTTCACCGGCGACATCATGGTGCGCAATATGCTTGAGGCTGACACCCGCGAGGGCATCGACGCCTTCTTGGAAAAGCGCGCGCCCGACTGGCAGCAGTGATTGTTTCCAAATTTGCGCAACAGTGTTGCCACGCAGGGGCTGGCAAATCTGGCAAAATCGGGGCACTGTTATATTAGGGTACAGAAACCCTAATGATTTTGGGTCGCCGACGGCGGAAGGTCCCTCCGGGTCAGCCTCTCACTGACCGACCATTCCCGCAGCGGCGACCCCAAAACCATGCCCGGCCAAGCGCGCGTGCCGCGATATTTTAGCGCGCATCAGCCCGCCCCCGCTCTTGCCTGTTGCGCGCGAACCCGCCCTGCCCTACATCGCCCCCATGACAGATACATTGCACATCATCGGCGGCGGCATGGCCGGATCAGAGGCTGCTTGGCAAGCGGCGAACGCGGGCGTGGAAGTCGTGATCCACGAGATGCGCCCCAAGGTCGAAACCTTTGCCCACCAAACCGGGCTTCTGGGCGAGATGGTCTGCTCCAACTCCTTCCGCTCGGATGATGACGAGCAAAATGCCGTGGGCCTGCTGCATTGGGAAATGCGCGCCGCCGATGGCCTCATCATGGCCTGCGCCGACAAAAACCGCCTGCCCGCTGGCGGCGCACTGGCGGTAGACCGCGACCCCTTTGCGCAGACCGTCACCGACACGCTGCTCGCACACCCCAATATCACCGTCGAATATGGCGAAATCACCGAACTGCCAAAAGACGGCAAATGGATCATCGCCACCGGCCCGCTGACCTCTGGCGCGCTGGCCGAGGCTATCGCAGCCGAAACCGGGGCCGAAGCGCTTGCCTTTTTCGACGCCATCGCGCCTATCGTCTATTTCGACAGTATCGACATGTCGAAAGCATGGATGCAGTCGCGCTATGACAAGGGCGAAACCGAGGAAGAGCGCACCGCCTACCTCAACTGCCCCATGGACAAGCAGCAATACGACGATTTCATCGACGCGCTGCTAGAGGCTGACAAAACCGAATTCCGCGAAGGCGAGACGGCAGGCTATTTCGATGGCTGCTTGCCCATTGAAGTGATGGCCGAACGGGGCCGCGAGACCCTCCGCCATGGCCCGATGAAGCCGGTTGGCCTGACCAACCCACACCAGCCCGACGTCAAAGCCCATGCCGTTGTGCAACTGCGCCGCGACAACAAGCTTGGCACGCTTTACAACATCGTCGGCTTTCAGAGCAAAATGAAGTACGGCGCGCAAACAGATGTTTTCAAACAAATTCCGGGTCTGGAAAATGCGCGTTTCGCCCGTCTCGGCGGCATTCACCGCAACTCGTTCATCAACTCGCCCACGTTGCTTGACGACCAAATGCGCCTGCGCAGCCGCGACAATATCCGCTTTGCCGGGCAGATCACCGGCGTCGAAGGCTATGTCGAAAGCGCCGCGATGGGCCTGCTCGCGGGTCGCATGGCCGCGGCTGAGATCAAGGGCGGCAGCCTGCCAACCCCGCCCGACAGCACTGCCATGGGCGCGCTGATTACCCACATCACCGGCGGGGCGGATGCGAAAACCTTTCAGCCGATGAACGTGAACTTCGGCCTATTTCCGCCGGTCGAAGGGCTTAAATCGGGCCGTCGCGGGCGCAAAGACCGCTACAAAGCCTATACCGACCGCGCCAAGGCAGATTGGCAGGCATGGCTTGATCAAGGTTAACCCGTCCCGGGTTAACACTGGATCCTCCTGCCCATCCCCCATATCCTAGGGGAATGACAAAACATTATTTCGACAAAGCCTACGCGGCGCGGGACACACAGGTGATCCGCAGCCTTTATGACGAATGGGCCGGCAGCTACGACGAGGATATCAAAGCGCAGGGCTATGCCACGCCCGACCGCGCCGCCGCCACGCTCGCTGAATTTCTGGATGACAAAGACGCCCCGATCTTCGATATCGGCTGCGGCACAGGGCTGTCTGGCGCGGCCCTAAAACAAGCGGGCTTCACCACCATAGACGGCGGCGATGTCTCTGCCGCCATGCTAGCAGAGGCTCGAAAAAAAGATATATACCGCAATCTGTTAGAGCTCGAAGTTGATGCCCCCCTTCCCTTCGCGCCCGGCACCTATGAGGCGATCAGCGCCATTGGCGTGATCGGTCCCGGAGCCGCGCCGATCACATTGTTCGACACGTTGATGCATGGATTACAAAAGGGCGGTAAACTTCTGTTTTCGCTTAACGAAAAGGCGCTCGAAGATCGCGGCGCCTTGGGTATGATTCATGAGTGGACCGACTGCGGTGCGGCGATCCTGCTCTTTGCAGAGGAAGGCCCGCACCTGCCCGGCATCGACCTGAAGTCTACCGTCTATCTGATTGAAAAGAATTGACACTTACCACCAGATTTGCCCCATCCCCGACCGGTCCGCTGCACCTTGGCCACGCCTATTCGGCACTCTTGGCCCATGATCTGGCCAAAGCAGCGGGGGGAGAGTTCCTGCTGCGGATCGAAGATATCGACCAATCCCGCGCGCGACCCAAGTGGGAGGCGCAGATCTACGAAGACCTCGCATGGCTTGGTATTGACTGGCCGCACCCCGTGATGCGCCAATCCGACAGGATGGCGGCCTACCGCGGTGCCCTTGATGACCTCTGGGCGCGCGGCCTCGTCTATGCTTGCACTTGCAACCGCCGCGACATCGCCGCGGCCACCAGCGCCCCGCAGGAGGGCGCAGAGCCCGTCTATGGCCCCGACGGCCTGATCTACCCCGGCACCTGCCGTAACGCGGGCCATCCAAAAGCCTCCGGCGCGCTGCGGCTTGATATGCGTAAAGCTTTGGCTTCTTTGGGCAATCGCGCGCTGAGCTTCACTGAAAACGGCCATGGCCCGAATGCTGAAACCGGCGCGGTCACCTTCTCCCCGGATCAGCTTATTGTCACGGTCGGTGATGTGGTCTTGGCCCGGCGCGACATGGGCACGTCCTACCACCTTTCCGTCGTGCTCGACGATGCCGCGCAGGGGATCACGCTGGTCCCGCGCGGGGCCGACCTTTTTGAGGCGACCTATATCCATGTTGTGCTGCAGGCTTTGCTCGACCTGCCAACGCCGCATTATCACCATCACCGGCTGATCCGGGATGACGGCGGCAAACGGCTCGCCAAACGCGATGACGCCCGCGCCATCGCGCTCTACCGTGAGAATGGAATGACGCCCGAGGATATTCGTTCTATGGTAGGGCTTTAGCGCGCGGACTTAATCCACAGGCCTCATCAGTTCGACTTCTTCACCATTCTGGATCCCGGTGTAAAAGCAACTGCGCCGCCCAGTGTGACAGGCGGGACCAGTCTGGTCCACAAGCACCAACAGGCAATCGCGGTCGCAATCGATCCGCATCTCAACCAGTTTCTGCACATGGCCACTGGTTTCGCCCTTTACCCAGAACGCCTGCCGCGAGCGGCTCCAATAGGTGACCTTGCCCGTCTCAAGGCTGCGCGCGATGCTCTCTGCGCTCATCCAGGCCAGCATCAGCACCTCATGTGTCTCCGCGTCCTGCGCGATGGCGGGGATCAGGCCCGCCTCGTTGAACTGAAGGCTTGCAGGATCGAAAGTCATCGGGCACCTCGTGGAAATATTTGCATCTGTCTCTGCGGCGCTTATGTAGGGTTTCAGCACGAAAAGGAACAGCCCATGTCGGATGAGACGGACCTCATCAAGCTCTACTCCGCGCGTATCTTGGCGCTTACCGCAGAGATCCCGCATCTGGGCCGGATGGAGGCCCCGCAGGCCAGCGTGAAGCGCCGCTCGCCACTGTGCGGTTCGACCGTAACGGTTGATGTGCGCGTTGAGGAAGGCCGTCTGGCCGAGATGAAACAGGACGTGAAAGCCTGCGCCCTGGGGCAAGCGGCTGCGGCCGTTGTGGGCGGTGCAGCACCCGGTGCCTCGCTCACGCAGATCACAACTGCCCGCGATCAACTGCGCGCCATGCTCAAGGGCGAAGGGCCAGTGCCGGACGCTCCCTTTGACGGTTTCGAAGTGCTAACCCCTGCCTCGGCCTATAAAAACCGCCATGCCTCCATCATGCTTAGCATCGAGGCGCTGACAGAGGCGATGCAACAGGCCGAAGCCCCGGCGGAAGCTGGCGAGCGCTAAGCGCAGCCTGCCGCAGCCCACCTCCCCCAATATTCAACAAAAAAAACGCCGCACATCCTGCGAAGGATGGCGGCGTCAGTCGGCGTTCCTCATGTTGGGACCCGCTTTGCCAGAGGCCGACGCGGACAGGCAAGTCGGTGCATCAAATTGGGACGGATGCAGCAGACAAAGCGGCATGAGAGCCTTTGGCAGAACTCAGATAAAGGCGGGCAGATGTAACCCAACGACCAGCATCACGATCAAAGCGGCGGCCCCTGCTGCATCTTGCAGCAATGTGGCCTGCGATCTGAGGGCGATAGATTTCAGGGCAGTGTAAGTCATCATCAGTACCTCCTTATCTTTGTTGCCCATTTGTTCTCATTTTTACCCGCCTGTGTAAAGAACTTTTTGAGAACATACGCGAACATAAAGAGAGTTTAGGCGCTAACCCACTGTTATCAAACGGATCGCCTCGTCCTGCCGCATGAGCCATAGCAGCAGCCTTACCGCCCTGCCGCGCGGCCCTTCGAGGGTGGGATCATCAACCAAAAGCTTTCGGGCATCCGATTGCGCCACCGCCATCAAACCCGCCTGACGCTCCAGATCGGCCACGCGAAAGCGCGGCACGCCCGATTGCGCGGTGCCGATAAGATCGCCCGTGCCGCGCATTTTCAGATCAGTTTCGGCAATGACGAAACCGTCTTCGGATTCGCGCAGCACCTCAAGCCGTTGCCGGCCCGTATCGCTGAGGGGGGCTTGATACATCAAAAGACAGGTCGACGCCCCGGTGCCCCGCCCAACACGGCCGCGCAGCTGGTGCAACTGCGCAAGGCCGAAAATCTCGGCCCGTTCCACCACCATGATCGTCGCATTGGGCACGTCCACGCCAACTTCGATCACCGTGGTGGCCACCAGCACTTTGGTCTCTCCCGCTTGGAAGGCACGCATCGCCGCGTCTTTTTCGGCGGGCGGCATCTGCCCATGGACCAAGCCAACGACCCCTTCGCCCAACGCCGCGCGGAGCCGTTTGAACCGGTCTTCCGCTGCCGTCAGGTCGCTGACCTCGCTTTCTTCCACCAGCGGGCAAACCCAGTAGCATTGCCGCCCTTCGCTGATGGCGTGACGCATCCGGTCGATGACCTCATCCATCCGTGAGGTCGAGACCAGCGCCGTGCGAATGGGCTGCCGACCGGGCGGCTTTTCGTCAAGGATGGAGACATCCATATCACCGTATTGCGCCAGCGCCAGGCTGCGCGGGATCGGTGTGGCGGTCATCACCAGCACATCAGCCAGCCGCCCCTTGCGGCCCAATTCCAGCCGCTGCCGCACGCCAAAACGGTGTTGTTCGTCGACCACCGCAAGGCGCAGATCGGCAAAGCTCACATCCGCCTGAAACACCGCATGGGTGCCGACGAGGATCTGGATGTCGCCGCGATCCAGTGCCGCGAGCTTGGCCCGCCGCTCTGCCCCTTTGTCGCGCCCGGTGAGGAGTTCCAGCACCACGCCCGCCTGTTCCGCCAGCGGTTGCAGCCCCATAAGGTGCTGACGTGCAAGGATTTCCGTCGGCGCCATCAGCACCGCTTGCCCGCCCGCCTCAACGGCGCGCAAAAGCGCCATGAAGGCGACCAGCGTCTTGCCCGCCCCCACATCGCCCTGCAACAGCCGGTTCATGCGTGTCTCGCGGCCCATGTCGGCGGTGATCTCTTCGACGGCGCGCTGCTGTGCGCCGGTGGGCCGATAGGGCAAGGAAGACAACACCCGCTCTTGCAAACGCCCGTCGCCCCGGTTCGCCCGCCCCATCTTGCGCCGCTCATTCTGCCGCGCCAAGGCGAGGGTCACTTGATGGGCAAAAAGCTCATCATAGGCCAACCGCTCCCGCGCCGGGGCCGTGGCGGTGAGGTCTTGGGCGTTCTGCGGGTCATGCGCGGCCTCTGCGGCGGCGGCGAAATCGGGCCAAGGGGCCTGCGCTACCTGCCCGGGATCGGCCCATTCCGCCACCACCGGCAGCCGTTTCAACGCGCCTCGGGTGGCCTTGTACATTACCTTTTGCGTCAGCCCAGAGGTGAGCGGATAGACCGGCTCAAAGTCAGGAATATCGCCCGCTTGATCTTCCGGCACGGCGAAATCCGGGTGGACCATCTGCGCCATCCCGTCAAAAAACTCCACCCGACCCGAAACGATGCGGCAGCTGCCCTCGGGCAATTGCCGCTGCCAGTAGTCGCCGCGCGCGTGGAAATAGACCAGTTGGAAACTGGTCTGCGCGTCCTCGACCGTGATGCGGTAAGCACCGCCTTTGCTGCGTGCCGGACGGTGCGCGCCGATGGTGACGGCCACGGTGAGTGTCGCAGGCAGATGCGCGTCCTTCACACTGTCGCGCAGACGGCGGTCGACACCGGAGTGCGGCAGGGTAAAGATCAGATCGCGCGGCGCTTGGATGCCCAACTGGCCCAGCAACTGCGCTGTCTTTGGCCCCACCCCTTCGAGCGTTTCGAGCCCCGCAAAAAGCGGGAAAAGCTGTTCCGGCCTACCGCTCATTTGCCTTCGATCAAGGCGAGCCAGCCATCTTCATCCATCGTCTCGACCCCCAGATCGGCGGCCTTCGTGGCCTTAGACCCCGCCCCCAGCCCGGCGACCAGAATATCGGTTTTGCCGCTGACCGAGCCTGAGACCTTGGCCCCCAAACGCTCCGCCCGGGCCTTGGCCTCAGCCCGGCTCATCTTCTCCAAAGTGCCGGTAAAGACGACGGTCTTGCCTGCGACAGGGCTGCCTTCGGTGTCGGGGCGTTCCGCCGGAATCACGGTCAGATGCGCCACCAACCGGTCGATTGAGGCGCGCTCTGCCTCTTGCGCAAAGGCCGAGACCAGCGAGCCCGCCATGACGCTGCCGACACCATCGACGCCAATCAGATCATCCCAAGCGGGGCCGTCGAGCCCGCGCGCCTCGGCCATGGCAGCCTCAAAACTGTCCCAATCGCCGTAGTGCAGCGCGATCAGGCTCGACGCCGCCTCGCCAACATGGCGAATACCAAGGGCAAAAATCAGACGCGCCATCGGTATTTCACGGCGATCTTCGATGGCCTGAAACAGGTTATCCGCCGATTTCGGCCCCCAGCCTTCGCGGTTTTTCAACTGCTGCACGCCGGTGCCGTAACGCTCTTTCAAGGTGAAAATATCCGCAGGCTCCGCGATCCAGCCGTCATGGTAAAACTGTTCGACCTGTTTGGCCCCCAGACCGTCGATATCAAATGCCTTGCGGCTGACGAAATGGATAAGCTTTTCAACGGCCTGCGCCGGGCAGATCAACCCACCGGTGCAGCGCCGCACCGCATCGCCCGGCTCCCGGATCGCATCCGACCCGCATTCGGGGCAGGTGGTGGGATAGACAAAGGCCTCGGCATCAGAGGGACGTTTCGACAGGTCCACGTCGGCCACTTTGGGGATCACATCGCCCGCGCGGTATATCTGCACCCAATCGCCCACGCGCACGTCCTTGCCGCCGCGGATTTCGGCGCCCTTGCTGTCGAGCCCTTTGATGTAATCTTCGTTGTGCAGCGTCGCGTTGGAGACGACGACCCCGCCCACCGTGACCGGCTGCAACCGCGCCACGGGCGACAAAGCACCGGTGCGCCCAACTTGAATGTCGATCCCCTCAAGCCGGGTCCACGCCAATTCGGCGGCGAATTTATGGGCGACGGCCCAACGCGGCGTGGTGGAGCGAAAGCCAAGCCGTTCCTGAAGCGCGAGATCGTCGACCTTGTAGACGACGCCATCAATGTCATAGCCCAGCGTGGCGCGCTGCGCTTCGATCTTTTCGTAATGGGCGACCATATCACTTGGCCCGTCACAAAGCGCGGTCAGAGGGTTGGTCGAAAATCCCAGTTCCGTCAATCGGTCAATTGCGCCCTTTTGCGTCTCAGCCAAGGGTTCCGAGAGCGCACCCCAAGCATAGGCGAAAAACTGCAATGGCCGGACGCGGGTAATCTCTGCGTCGAGCTGCCGCAGGGATCCGGCGGCGGCATTGCGCGGGTTGGCAAAGGTTTTGCCGCCCCTTTCTGCCTGCCGCGCGTTCAGTGCCGCGAAATCGGCGTGGCTCATATAGACTTCGCCGCGCACCTCCAGCAGGTCCGGCGCGTTCTTTAACTCTTGCGGGATGTTTTCAATGGTGCGGGCGTTGGCGGTGACATTTTCGCCCACCGCGCCATCGCCCCGCGTGGCGGCCTGCACCAGCACACCCTTTTCGTAGCGCAGGGACAGCGACAGCCCGTCGATCTTGGGCTCGGCCGTATAGGCCAGTGGCGCATCCGACCCCAGCCCAAGGTACTTGCGGATCCGGGCGTCGAACTCAGTGACTTCCTCGGCGTCGAAAGCATTGGCGAGCGAGAGCATCGGCACCGCATGCCGCACTTTGCCGAACCCTTCGGCGACCGGCGCGCCGACTTGCTCTGACGGGCTGTCAGCGCGCTTGATGTCGGGGAAGCGCGCTTCGATCGCGGCATTGCGCCGTTTGAGCGCGTCATAGTCCGCGTCGGAAATTTCTGGTGCATCTTCCGTATGATAGGCGGTGTTCGCCTCGTTCAGCACCTCGGCCAGCCGAACCAGTTCCGTCTCTGCCTGCGCTTTGGTCAGCGCTTCAACCTCGATCTGGGATGTCACGATCTGCCCCCGATATTGTCACCTGTGGCTTAGATAGGTGGCGATCAGGGGCAGGTCTAGCGATTTCAGGCTCGGTTGATGGCAGTTCAGGCGCTGGCGGCCAGATCCATCTGCGCCGGTTCGGGGTCGCGCAGCACATAGCCCCGGCCCCAGACAGTTTCGATATAGCTCTCTCCGCCTGTGGCTTGGCTGAGCTTTTTGCGCAGCTTGCAGATAAAAACATCGATGATCTTCAGTTCAGGCTCATCCATGCCGCCATAGAGGTGGTTGAGAAACATCTCTTTGGTCAGGGTCGTGCCCTTGCGCAGGCTCAGCAGTTCCAGCATCTGATATTCCTTACCGGTCAAATGCACGGGGCTGTCGTTGACGCTGACGGTCTTGGCATCAAGGTTCACGGCGACTTGCCCCGTCTCAATCACCGATTGGGAATGACCCTTGGAACGGCGGATGATGGCGTGGATCCGGGCCACCAATTCTTCGCGGTGAAATGGTTTGGTCAAATAATCGTCGGCACCAAATCCAAATCCCCTGAGTTTGTTTTCCGTATCGTCGGACCCCGACAGGATCAGGATCGGCGTTTCAATCCGCGCCAGCCGCAATTGGCGCAGCACATCATGGCCGTTCATATCCGGCAGATCGAGGTCGAGCAGGATCAAATCATAGTCATAGAGCTTGGCCAGATCGATTCCCTCTTCGCCTAGGTCAGTGGCATAGACGTTAAGATTCGCATGGGTCAGCATGAGTTCAATACTGCGAGAGGTCGTCGGGTCATCTTCAACTAACAATACACGCATTCGGTTTCTCCGGCTCATCTAGGACGATTGGCTAATCTTGAGCAAAAAAGGTTAACTACCCGTTACCGATACTAGATAGGCTAGCTTAACAACTTAAAGTTGTCTATACTTTTTTAAGGCAGTGGCCTTCAGCGCGGCCTCTCCATGCTCTGTAACCGCATGCAACCATTCCATAAATTCGTCATCGCTAATGCCATAACGCTCCAGCGCTTCGGATTGGGTGATCAGCCCATAGACCACCCCCCGCACCACCGCTGCCTTGCGCGAGGCGACCCACCTTCGCGTATCTGCGCCGGGCAAATCGGCGCGTGACATCACGCTCCCGTCAGCGAGGGTAACAGACCGTGGCCCATCGACTTTTTTCAGGTACATCGCATCATCCGCCATTGTTCTGGCGGCCAATAACCCCCATCTGCCTTAACGCGGCGTGAAGCCTGCCCTTGTGACTAGGTAGGATTTTCCTATATTCGCGCACAAACTCCGGAGAGACCCATGGCCCTTGATCAGACACCGCCGCTTAATTCGCTTGGCTTTGCCAAGGCGCCCGCCGATACGCGCGTCGTCGTGGCGATGTCGGGCGGTGTGGACAGTTCCGTCGTGGCGGCCATGCTCAAGGACGAAGGCTATGACGTCGTGGGCGTGACCCTGCAGCTTTACGATCACGGCGCCGCGCTGGCCAAAAAAGGTGCCTGCTGCGCGGGCGTCGACATTCAGGACGCCCGCCGCGTGGCCGAAGAGATGGGCTTCCCGCACTACGTGCTGGACTATGAGAACGTCTTTAAGGACGCCGTGATCGATGATTTCGCCGACAGCTACCTCGGCGGTGCCACGCCCGTGCCCTGCATCCGCTGCAACGAGCGGGTCAAGTTCAAGGACTTGCTGGAAACCGCCAAGGATCTTGAGGCCGACTGTATGGCCACCGGTCATTATATCCAGCGCAAGATGGGCGAAAACGGGCCAGAGCTACACGCCGCCGCCGATGGCAACCGCGACCAAAGCTATTTCCTATTCTCCACCACCGAAGAGCAACTCGACTACCTGCGCTTCCCGCTGGGCCATCTGCCCAGTAAGGACGACACCCGCAAGCTAGCCGCGAAATACGGGCTGGAAGTCGCGGATAAGCCCGACAGTCAGGACATCTGTTTCGTCCCCAATGGCGACTATGCCGCGGTGATCCGCAAACTACGGCCTGAGGCTGCCGATCCCGGCAATATCGTCGATACCGAGGGCAATGTGCTGGCGAAACATGAGGGTGTGATCCACTACACCATCGGCCAGCGCCGGGGCTTGGGCATCGGTGGTCTGGCCGACCCGCTCTATGTGGTGAGGTTGGATGCCGAGCGCAAAGAGGTCGTCGTCGGCCCGAAATCCATGCTCGCCACCCGCAAGATCCCGGTGCGAGAGATCAACTGGCTGGGCGATGAGCCCCTGACCTCGCGCCCGGAGTGGCACATCGCCGTGCGCGTCCGCTCCACCCGTCCGCCGCGCGATGCGATCCTGCGCCCGATCAGCGCGACCGAGGCCGAGGTTGAACTGCTGACCGCCGAGGAAGGCGTGTCGCCGGGTCAGGCCTGTGTGTTCTATGATCCTGAAAGCACACGCATCTTCGGCGGCGGCTGGATTCACCGGGGCTGATCCCGTCTACATCCGGGCCAGCACCGCCCGTGCGGCCCGCAGGCCCGGTGCCTCGCCACCCTGCCCCAAACGTTGCATCGTCAGCGCCATCGCGTCCTTTTGTGCGCCCGGTGCCCGCAACACCTGCAAGACGCCTTCGGCGATGGGTCCGGGGCGGCAGTTCGCCCCGATGAACTCCGGCACCACGCGGGTTTCCGAGACGAGGTTGACCAGCGTTACCGTATCCACCCGCAGCATCCGCCCGATGATCTGGCGGCTGATCCAGTTCATGTCATAGGCGATGACCATTGGCGTGTTCACCGCGGCCAGTTCCAGCGACACGGTGCCCGAGGCCGCCAGCGCCACATCCGCCGCGCGAAAGGCGGCGCGTTTGGTGGCGGTGAACTCTTCGGACGCCATATCACGCGGGTCCAGCACCAGCGGGTTGCCCGCCCAATTGCGCGTCACCTGTTTGACCAATGCCGCCACGGGGGCCGCCGCTGGCACCACGACGCGCAAGGCCGGCTCTGCCTCGACCAGCCGCGCGACAACCTGCTGGAACACTGGTGCCAGCCGGGTGACCTCGCCCCGGCGCGAGCCGGGCAACGCCAGCAACAGCGGTGCATCGGCAAGACGGTGCTCGGCGCGGAAGGCCGCAGCGGCGGCGTCATCGGCTATTGGCTCGGCCACCACCGGGTGCCCGACGAAATCGCAGGCCATGCCCGCCGCTTCCATATAGGGCGGCTCGAAGGGGAACAGCGCCAGCACATGATCAACCGAACGCGCCATCTTTTCGGCCCGGCCGGGGCGCCATGCCCAGACAGTCGGGGCCACGTAATGCACTGTTCTGATGTCGGATTTCTCTTTCACCTTACGCGCCACGCGCAGGGAAAAATCTGGGCTGTCGATGGTAATGAGCACATCCGGTTTCGTCTCGACCACCGCCTGTGCCGTCTCATTGATCCGGGCCATCAGCGCGCGGTACTTGGGCAGGATCTCCGCCAGCCCCATGACGCTGAGCTCGTCCATGTCAAAGCGGCTTTCCAGCCCCTGCGCCATCATCATCGGCCCGCCGATGCCGTCGAAGGTCACCTCGGGGCAAAGCTCTTTCAGCCCCGCCATCAGCGCACCGCCCAACCGGTCACCGGAAGGCTCGCCTGCCAGAATGAACACCCTCATGCAGCATCCCCCTCTCGGACCCAGAGCACCAGACCCAGCTCATCGGCCAGCGCCGCGCAGGCGTCGCGCTCCAGCAGCATCACGCCGCCCGCCATGACCACCACGCCCGCCAGCCCCGCCGCATGGGCGGCACGCAGCGTATCGGGGCCGATGGTCGGAAGGTCAATCTCGCGGATTTGGCCAGTTTTCGGGCCTTTGCAGAGCACTGCGCGCGCGCCCTGTATAGCCTCCGGCAGGGTTGCAAGCAGATGATCCGTACCCCCGATAGTCTCGACCCCGTAGACCTGCTCACGCCCAATCACGCAGGCCTGCCCGATGTCGAGCGTGGCCAAGCCATCGAGCACGGCAGCACCACGCGCGGCATCCCGGCGCATCTGTTCATCTGGTAGTTCGCGCGACAGTACACCGCTGTCGGCGAGCAGGTCGGGCACCAGTTCATCGGCCCCGACCACCCGAAGGCCATGGTCTTCGAAAATCGTCTTGATCACCTCAAGCGCCCCATTATCACCCGCTGCCAGTGCCTGTTTGAACTGCGGCACCAAGGGCGCTGTGCGGATATCGAGCTTTGCGGGGTCCAGCGTGGGCCGGTCGATAGCCCCGCACAGACACACATCTCGAATACCCACGCCCAAAAGATGCGCCAGAAGGCTGCCCAAGGTCTCCAACCGAAAGGTCAGATCGGGCTTCAACCCATCGGGCGCGCAGCCCTCATAGGCGCAGACCAACGGCGGCTCGGCCTGCGCTGCCGCCACCCGTGCGGGCAAGCCGCCGCGCCCGGCGATCAGCGCAAGGCTCATTTCGGCGTCAAGAAATGGCGGCCCGTGTCGGCCATGACGAAATCAACGATCTGGCGGACGTAATCGCTTTGGGTCTCGTCCCCCAAACGCCGCGCCCGGTCCGAGAATGTCCCCTCGCCCTGCGCCAACATCTGGAACGCGGCCCTGAGCGCCGTGATGTCGCTACGTGCCACACCGGCGCGTTTCAGCCCCACAAGGTTCAACCCGTCCAGATCACCCCGCGGCGCTTGCACAAGCCCGTAGGGGATCACATCATTGGTCACCATGGTCACTGCGCCAATGATCGCGCCTTGGCCGATGCGGACCCACTGATGGATGCCCGAAAGCCCGCCAATGATCACGTCATCTTCGAGCACGCAATGCCCCGCCACGGCGGCGTTGTTCACCACGATCACCCGGTTGCCCACGATGGCGTCATGGGCAATGTGACAGCCCGCCATGAACAGCCCGTCGTCGCCCACGCGCGTCACCCCGCCACCGCCTTCGGTGCCGCAGTTCATCGTGACATGTTCGCGGATGCGGTTGCGTTCGCCTATGACCAGACGGCTGGCTTCGCCCTTGAACTTCAAATCCTGCGGAATCTCACCGATCACGGCGAAGGGAAAGATCACCGTGCCTGCGCCCACCTCGGTCTGGCCGGTGACGACGACATGGGATTTTAACTCCACATCCGCCTTCAGCACGACCTCAGGCCCGACGACGCAAAAGGGGCCGACGCGCGCCGAAGGGTCGATCTGCGCGCCCTCTTCGATCACGGCACTGGGGTGGATATTGCTCATGCTGCGTCCTGTGGCAGGTCTAACATCGCCATGAATTCGGCCTCGGCGGCCATTTCGCCCTCGACCGTGGCAACACCGCCGAATTTCCAGATTTTCGCACCCGGCTTGCCGCGCAGGGTCGTGAGATCCATCCGCAGCACATCGCCGGGGCCAACCTTGCGGCGGAACTTACATTTGTCGATCGACATGAAATAGATCAGCATATCGCGGTCCTGCATGCCAAGGGCGGTGCCCACCATCACGCCTGCTGTCTGGGCCATCGCTTCAACAATGGTGACGCCCGGCATGATCGGCGTGCCGGGGAAATGGCCCTGGAAATGCGGCTCGTTCATGGTGACGTTCTTGTAGCCGACAGCACTCTCGGTGCCCTTGATCTCTTCGACCTTGTCGACCAGCAAAAAGGGATAGCGGTGCGGCAGGATGCGCTGGATCAACTGGATATCGGCGCGCAGCAGCTCTTCGGTCATGGACTGTCCTTTGTAACAGAAGGTTGCTGAATGGCTACCAATTCAGGCGGCTGGGGGCAAGCATCCCCGCGGAACGCGCGGATCAGTCGGCGTCGGTCAGCCCGGTTCCGATCGCCTCATCCAGCAGGGCAATCGCCTCATCCGTGACCTCAATCACCGAGGAAGAAACAAAGACCCGCCGCCGCTCAAGAATGACCGCCGCATCGGAATTGCGCATCAACTGCTCAAGCACCGGGGCCGCGGCAGACAGGAACCGCTCCCGCTTAAGATCCAACGCCTCGCTCAGCGCCCGGTTTTTCGCCGCCTGCTCTGCCCGGGTCCGCTGGACCTTCTCGTCAAAGGCATCGGCCAGCAACCGGAACTGAGCGGGCTTCATCTGCGACCGTTTTTCGGTGAGGTCGCGTTCTTCCGCCTCTAGTGCCGCTTCAATCTCGCGGTTTTCGGTGGCCAGCTGCTCACTCTCGACTTCGATCTCGCGGGTGACGCGCTGGCCAAAGGCACTGTCGTGGAACAGGCGCTCAGAATCGATGGTCAGCACGGGGCTGATCACACCGCCCCGCGCGGGGGCTGGCGTGTTTGTTTGCGGCTCTGCCACGGGGGCCTGCTGCGCGAGGCCGGGGGTGACCCCGGCCAGCATCATCACCAAGGGGATGAGAGCGCGGCGCATGGGCTTAGAACGTGGTCCGCAGCGTGACCTCAAAGCTTTGCTCTTTGTCAAAGCTCTCTTTCTTCAGTGCGTCGGAGACGTTGAACTGAAGCGGGCCAAGCGGCGTGTCCCAGAAGACCGAGAAGCCGATCACATGGCGGAAAGAACCGCCTTCGCCGACGATGGTGCCGCCCGTGGTGTCGACATCGCTCAGATCCCACAGGTTGCCCACGTCATAGAAGACACCACCAGAGATGCCATATTCCTCGGGCAGACCCAACGGGAACTCCGCCTCGAAACGGGCCACGGCAAAGAGGTTGCCGCCAAGTGCGTCGTCCACACCGTTGCTCTGATCGCGCGGACCGATGCCGCCCGGCTCAAAGCCGCGCATGATCGACGGGCCAAGGATGAAGCGGTCAACCGCGCGGTTGGTGCCGCCATTCCATGCCAGCGCACCGCCCTCAAGCGTGGCGCGCAGGGTCACTTCCTCGTTAAAGATGCGCTTTTCGCCCGCGATCTTGGCTGTCGTCTTGATAAACTCGTTATCCCCACCAAGCCCGGCAAAGTCCTGCCCGAACTCGAACAGGATGCCCTGTGTCGGGTCCAGCCCGGTGCGGCGGGTGTCATAGGTGTAGGTGTAGCCGAGGGAGGAAGAGAACAACGCGCCCTCCGCGATTTCATTCGCGATGGTGGCGCTGTTATCCTCATCATCACGCTCCAGCATCTCGATCCCTTCGAGGGTATAGCGCGTCGACAGACGGCCATTCTCGCTGACCGGGAAAGTCAGGCTGGGCTGGAACACCAGACGTTCGGTGTCATAGCTGGTGTAAGACGAATTGGTTTCCGCATAATCAAGCTTGAGACCAAGCGCCACGTCACGCCCCAAAAAGCGCGGCTCGACAAAGGTCACGCCATAGCGCGTGGCATCTTCGGCGGTGGAGATCGACAGGTTCAGCCGTTGGCCGCGCCCGAGGAAGTTTTCCTCCTGAAAGCTGACTGCCACTCCGAAACCGTCGTTATTCGAGAAGGAGCCGCCAAAGTTCAGCGAGCCGGTGGGCTTTTCTTCCACATCCACGTCAATCACGACCTGCTCGGGGCTGGAGCCTTGGCGGGCGTTGACCTCTGCCGTCTCAAAATACTGCAGCGCCCGGATACGTTCTGCCGCTTGGCGAATTTCGCGCGGGTTGAACGGGTCACCCTCCACGCTGTCGAACTCGCGGCGGATCACCCGGTCAAGCGTGGTGGTGTTGCCTTCAATGTCGATCCGCTCAACAAAAATACGCTCGCCACGGGACAACTTGTAGGTCACGTTGAGCGACAGGTCACGGTCGTTGCGGTCGATCACCGGCTCGACGCGCAGGAAATCGACACCATCGCGGATCGCTTGGCGCTCGATCCGGGCGATGTCATTCTCGATCAGAGTGGGCGAGTAGATCACGCCGGGGCGGATTTTGAGCAGGTCACGGTACACGGCGGCGTTCAGACCGGGCACTTCGGATTCGACCGACACGTTGCCGAAACGGAACTGCTGCCCCTCGGTGATGTTATAGGCCACGAAGACGCCATCGCGTTCTTCGGTCAGCTCGGCGTTGACCGCCTCGGTACGCATGTCGACATAGCCGCGCGAGAGG
This sequence comes from Sulfitobacter sp. OXR-159, assembly GCF_034377145.1. Taxonomy (NCBI): domain Bacteria; kingdom Pseudomonadati; phylum Pseudomonadota; class Alphaproteobacteria; order Rhodobacterales; family Roseobacteraceae; genus Sulfitobacter; species Sulfitobacter sp. OXR-159. The sequence continues at coordinate 1,510,730 of NZ_CP139707.1, read as the reverse complement.
TAGAAATCCCGCAGCATCTGCTTATCGGCCTCGACCCGGCCTTCGACATAGGTGTCACGTTTGACAAAACGGCGGAACAGACCCGCCTGTTTGGTGTCCAGCACGCGGCGCAGACGCCGGTCGGAATAGACCCGGTTGCCGACAAAGCTCAGACGCTCGATCTCGACGTTGTCGCCTTCGAAAATTTCGAACACCAGATCGACGCGATTTTGATCGCGGCGGATGATGCGGGGCTGCACGCGGGCCGACAGACGGCCTTCGTTACTATAGGCCTCGGCGATGGCGGCGGCGTCTTGCTCGGCTTGGCTGGGATTGAACACCCGACGCTCGGTCGAGCCGATGAGTTCGGCCAGCATCTCATCCTTGATGCGGCGGTTGCCCTCAAAGCTGACGCGGTTCAGCGTCGGCAGTTCCACCACCGTGATGACCAGCGTGTTGCCCTGCGGCTCAAGAGAGACGGATTCGAACAGGCCCGAGTTTTGCAGGTTCTGATAGGCGTCGTTCAACTGACCGCCCGACACCGCCTGCCCGCGCCCGATACCGGCCCGGCGCAGAATCGCGCTGTCGCCGATCCGCTCGTTGCCGTCGATGACGACCGTGTTGAACTGATATTGCTGCGCCTGCGCTTGGCTGCCCGGCACGAGCCAGGCCACGGACAACATGACACAAAGCGATGCCCCCCGAAGGGTCTTGCCAACATTGCTGCGCTGCGCCCACTCGACGGGCATTCTGCCCTCGTTCCTCAGTCCCATTACACCGACCCGTTTTTTTACGACATTGTTGTCAACCTGACTACGCAGGTTAACGGGGTTTGTCAAAAGCAACGGCCGAGAAAATATACCATATCATGCGGCAAGTTGGGCCAGAATGACATCATGAGCCAAGATCGTGCAGCAGCACCCGATAAGGCTCTCTATCACGCACTCGCAAGCATTCAGAGAGAGGCGACAAAGGCCCCGGCAGAGAGCGCCGCTGCAATGGCCGCGGCAAAGAACGCACGGTCCCAGTTAAGGTCCAAAAGCAGGCTGAGGCCGCGGTATGATCCTTGTAAAACGTGCATCATGGGTTCCTTCTTGATGAAAGATGACCATAGCCAAGGATTGCGGCACGATTTTGTTCAATTATGACCATTTCAAGGCATTACGCCCTGCCCGTTAGGGCAAGGCGCAGGCTGTCTTTCAATCTCAGGGGGTCCGCCCGGCCCTATGGGCAGAACAAGTCGTTCCCAAGTGCAAAGAGCATCAAGGTCAGCACCAAGGCGATGCCCATGGTCATCAAAATCCGCAGCGCGCCATCGCTGGGCGGTTTGCCGGTCACGGCCTCATAGGCGTAAAACACCAGATGCCCGCCGTCCAAGGCCGGGATTGGGAAGAGGTTCAGCAGACCGACCGCCGTGCTCAGCACCGCGATGAAATAGATGAAGGACTGCGCCCCTTGGCTCGCCATCGCGCCCGAAGTCTGGGCGATGCCCACCGGGCCGCTCAGGTTGCAGGTGCTGATATTGCCGACGATCATCTCGCGCAGGCCCGAGATTGACCCGGTGATGATGCGCCAAGTGTTATCTAGGCCCGAGCTAAGCGCCTCCCCCACGCCGGGCGTATCTGTTGCGGGCACGAAGGCCATTCCGCCGACGATGCCGATGCGCAGATTTTGCTTGAAACTGCCATCGGGCTGCGGCTCATCCGTGGCTTTGGGAACGAGGGTGAAAGGCAGGCTCTCGCCGTCGCGCCAGACGGTCAGCTCCTGCGGCGCCCCTTCGGAAGCTTCGACCACCTCTTTCAACTCACCAAAGGCCACGATCTCTTGCCCGTTGACGGCGGTGATCACGTCACCGCTGCGCAGACCCGCCTCTTGCGCTGCCGATTGCGGCGCGACATTGCTGACCAGCGGCGGCATCAGATAGGGGCCGGGCACGGTCAGGTCTGCCCCATCGCGGGTGATGTCATAGCTCAAGACCGCTTCTTGGGGCAAATTCGTCAGGAAATCGCCATAGCCCCCACCGGCAGCGAGCGAGGGCACCGGCGCGCCTTCGACCGCGCGCAGAATGTCGCCCGGCTGCAACTCATAGGCAGCGTTGGGAAGCTCCCGCAGCTCTCCCACGGTGAGCGGATCGCGGGCGGTGCCAGCGGTCATCGCCACGGCGAAAAAGATGAGGATCGACAGGGTAAAGTTGAACACCGGCCCCGCCGCCACGGTCAGCGCGCGGGCATAAAGCGGCGCGCCGTGCATCGTGTGGCGCAGCGCTTCGGGGTCTTCTGCCAGCGCCTCCATCGCGGTTTCGTCCTTGCCGGACGCCGCATTGGAATCGCCCGCGAATTTCACATAGCCGCCAAAGGGCAGCAGCGCGAACTGCCAGCGCGTGCCGCGCTTGTCGATGCGCGAAAACAGCACCGGGCCGAAGCCCAGACTGAAGACATCCGCTTTGATCCCGGTCCAACGGCCAACGATGTAATGGCCGTATTCGTGGATCGCCACGATCACCGACAGCGCCACGACAAAGGCCAATATCGTCCAAATCAGCCCGCCGAACTCCGGCAAATATCCCATGATGTCCAACGTGCTATCCTGCTCTTTTATGAATTGCGGCTGTCGCGGCCTTACGTGCGAGATGGTCGGCTTGGCCCACCAAATCAAGTGTCATATCGTCACTGCCCCGACCCAAAGATGCGTCAGACGCGCGTGCGTCCAGAACCTCTTCGACGATCTCGGCCATTTCTGTAAAGCGCAACTGCCCGGCGATGAAGCCATCCAGCGCCACTTCCTTGGCCGCGTTAAAGACTGCGCCCATCAGCCCCCCCGCCGCCATGACCTCCCGCGCGAGGCGCAGCGCGGGCCAGCGGGCGTCGTCGGGCGCGGTAAAATCGAACCGTCCGATCTTGGTGAGATCCAGCCGCTCCACCGGCAAAGGTGCCCGCTGCGGGTGGTGCAGCGCATAGCCAATCGCGTGACGCATGTCAGGCGGTCCGACATGGGCCATCAGCCCACCATCGCAGAACCCCACCAACGCATGGATCATCGACTGCGGATGCACCAGCACTTCGATAGCCTCAGGCGAGACGCCGAAAAATTCCCGCGTTTCAATGACTTCCATCGCCTTATTAAACATCGAAGCCGAGTCGATGGTGATCCGCTGCCCCATGTCCCAGTTGGGATGGTTCGAGGCTTGGTCAAGCGTCGCATTGGCGAGGTCTTTGAGCGGCCAATCGCGAAACGCGCCGCCGCTGGCAGTAATGATGACGCGCTCAACAGCGGTCATATCCTCGCCCACCAGCGCTTGGAAAACGGCGGAATGTTCGCTGTCGACCGGCAGGATCGTGGCGCCATTGCGCTCGGCTTCGCCCATGATCAGCGCCCCGGCGCAGACCAGCGATTCCTTATTGGCCAATGCCAGTGTGCCGCCTTGGCGCAGGGCAGCCAGCCCCGGTGCCAACCCCGCGGCCCCGATGATCGCCGACATCGTCCAATCCGCCGGACGCGATGCCGCCTCGGCGATCGCGTCAGACCCTGCCGCTGCCTCAACCCCGCTGCCGCTGAGCGCATCGAGCAGATCGTCCAACAGGTCTTCGCGTGCGGTGACGGCCACCTCGGCGTTCAGCGCTTTCGCATCCGCCGCCAGTTGCGCGATATTACCCGCCCCGGTCAGCGCCACGACATCATAGCCGTCAGGCGCGCGGCGGATCAGGTCAATCGTGTTTTGACCGATGGACCCGGTCGCCCCCAGTATCGAAATCTTGCGCGGCATAGCGGATCAGTTCACGCCCGGCGGGAAGCCGATCAGCGGCCCGACGATCAGCAAGAACACCGCAGCGCCCAGCATTCCATCAAAGCGGTCCAGCAGACCGCCATGGCCGGGGATCAGCGCCGAGCTGTCTTTGACGCCCATTTTCCGCTTCATCCCCGATTCCGCCATATCGCCCATCTGCGAAGCCATCGACAGCGCGACCGAGATGCCAACAAGTTGCAGCCCAAAGCCTGTGTTGAAGGAAAAGATCAGCCCAACAACAGCCGCCCCGACCCAGCCCGACGCGGTGCCGGACCATGTTTTCTTGGGGCTGACCTTGGGCCAGAACTTCGGCCCGCCAATGGCGCGACCGGCGAAATAGCCCACCACATCGGTGACCACGACCACCAGCACAAGCCACATCAACCAGCCAAAGCCCATGTCATCGCGCAACTGGATCAAACCAAAGCCCGCCAGCAGGATCATGGCGGTAAAGCTCATGTAAAGCGTGCGGTTGGCGCTCAATAGCGCGAAGCCCAAAAGCGCGGGTGCCAGCAACAACGGCAGCCCAAGGCCGACGGGCAGATAAACCGACGCCAACACCGCCACGCCCGTCACCAGCCCAAGCTGCCAAGATTCCGCCTGCCCCGGCCCGCGCAGCATGCCGACCAATTCCCAGACCATCATGCCGCAAATCAATGCCACCAGCAGATGAAACACCACACCGCCCAGCCAGATGCCCAGCAGGCCAATCAGGATCATGGCGCTGGCAGACAGCATCCGCGCCCGCAGGTCGGACCATTGTTCAGGTGATTTCATCGCAGCTCTCCTCAGGTCTTGACCGCACCGAACCGCCTGTCACGCCCGCCATAGGCGGCGCAGAGCCGGGCGAATTCCTCGCGGGTGAAATCCGGCCACAGCGTGTCGATGAACTCATATTCCGCATAGGCCGATTGCCACAGCAGAAAGTTCGAAATCCGCGCCTCGCCGCTGGTGCGGATCACCAAGTCGGGGTCGGGCAGCACATGGGTATCGAGGTAGCGCGGCAGGGTCTCTTCGTCCACGCTGTCGGGGTCAAGTTTGCCGCTGGCGACATCTTGGGCCAAACGATGCGTGGCGCGGGCCACCTCATCGCGGCCGCCGTAATTCAGCGCAATCGTCAGATTAATGCGGGTGTTATGCGCGGTATGGGCCTCAAGCTCTCCCATCAGTTTGATGAGCTTGTCATCCAGCCGGTCGCGGTCCCCAATAAAACGGACCCGCGCGCCATATTCGCTGAGGCTGCGCATTTCCTTGGAGATATAGCGCCGAAACAGCGACATAAGCCCGGCTACTTCGACCTGCGTGCGTTTCCAATTCTCGGTCGAGAAGGCAAAGATCGTCAGATACTCCACCCCCACATCGGGGCAGCATTCAACGATCTCGCGCACCCTCTTGGCACCGGCGTGGTGGCCAAAAAGCCGGGGCCGCCCGCGTTGGGTGGCCCAGCGGCCATTGCCGTCCATGATAATCGCCACATGGCGTGGCCCGCCGGGTATCGTTTGGGGCTGGGTTTCGGCGGTGCTCATGTCTCGACCTTTTCTTTCAAGTTCTATGTCCCTGCGCGAAAGCGCGGGTCAGACTTGCATGATTTCGGCCTGTTTCGTCTCAAGCTGGTCATCGATGAGGGTGATGAAGCGGTTGGTCAGGTCCTGCACTTCGCCCTCCCAGATTTTCTGGTCATCCTCAGACATCGCACCGTCGTTCTTGGCTTTCTTAATCTGATCCATCCCGTCGCGGCGGATGTTGCGGATCGAGACACGTGCGTGTTCGGCATATTGGCCTGCGACCTTGGTCAACTGGGTGCGGCGCTCTTCGTTGAGCTCAGGGATCGGCAGCATGATGATGGTGCCATTAAGCTGCGGGTTGATGCCCAGACCGCTTTCACGGATGGCCTTTTCAACCTTGCCGACAAGACCTTTGTCCCAAACGTTGATCGTCACCATGCGCGGCTCTGGCACGTTGACGGTGCCGACTTGGTTCACCGGGGTCATTTGGCCATAAGCCTCAACCATCACCGGCTCCAGCATAGAGGCCGAGCCACGCCCTGTGCGCAGCGATGCGAACTCGGTCCGAAGCGACGCAATCGCGCCGTTCATCCGCCGTTCAAGATCATCGGTATCGAGCATAAATTCGTCTGACATGGCGAGCCTGCTTGTTGTTTCCTTGCGTTACGGCTTTCTAACGGTGGCGCGGCGCTTTCACAACTGCCCATTATTCCGCCACCATCTGACAACCGCGCCCTCTTGCGAGAGGCGCGGCGACCTCGGGCCAATCGCCCCGCCGTAGGACGATCCCCGCGCTGTGGTGCGCGTCTTAACCGACGCGGGTGTAAGTACCCTGCCCCGCCAAAATGCCTTGGAAGCCGCCCGGCTCGTCCAGCGAGAAGACGATGATCGGCAGGTTGTTGTCCCGCGCCAGCGCGATGGCAGAGGCGTCCATCACCCCAAGCCGCTTTTGCAGCACGTCGTCATAGCTCACCATGTCATAGCGCTTCGCGTCGTCGAACTTGGCCGGATCCTTGTCATAGACGCCATCGACCTTGGTGCCTTTGAAGATCGCCTCGCAAGACATTTCATTGGCACGCAGGGTCGCAGCGGTGTCGGTGGTGAAATAGGGGTTGCCGGTGCCCGCGGCAAAGATGCAGACCCGCTTCTTCTCAAGGTGGCGCACGGCGCGGCGACGGATATAGGGCTCGGCCACTTCGTTCATCGTGATGGCGCTGATCACCCGCGTGTGAATGCCCAGACCTTCGAGCGCCGATTGCATCGCCAGCGCGTTCATGACCGTGGCGAGCATGCCCATGTAATCCGCCGTGGTCCGCTCCATCCCCTGCGCCGAGCCTTGCAGCCCGCGGAAAATGTTGCCGCCACCGATGACCATACAGATCTCGACACCAAGACTGTGCACCGATTGCACCTCACGGGCGATGCGTTCGACGGTTGGCGGATGCAGGCCATAGCCGAGGTCACCCATCAGCGCCTCCCCGGAAATCTTTAGCATCACGCGGTTAAAGGAGACTTGGGGGGTGTCTTGGGACATCGGGCACACCTTATTATTTCACCAACCGGAGGAGATTTGAGCCTTGCGGCGGTGAGGGGTTTTCATTTCGCGCCAAAATGTCGCAAATACGCCCAAGGTTCAATGCGGGACGTAAGGAAGACGCAAAGAAATGCCGGATATTCCCAAGGCCCAGTTTGACGCGCTGCTGCAAGACCTGCCGCCCGAGCGCCCGGTGCTCATCGCCGGACCGACCGCCAGCGGCAAATCCGCCCTGGCACTCGCCATTGCCGAGGCGCAGGGCGGTGTGATCGTCAACGCAGATGCCAGTCAGGTCTACGCGCCGTTGCGCATCATCAGCGCCCGGCCCTCAGCCGAAGAAGAGGCCCGTGCGCCGCATCTGCTCTATGGTCATCTGGCCGAGGATGCACCCTACTCCACCGGCCATTGGCTGCGCGAGGTGGCGCCGCTGCTGGGCGGCGATCAGCGGGTGATTATCACCGGCGGCACCGGGCTTTACTTCGCGGCTCTGACGCAGGGGTTGGCCGAAATTCCGGAAACCCCGCCAGAGGTCCGCGCCCAAGGCGATGACATGACGCTCAACGACTTGCTGGCGCAGCTTGATGCCGAGACCGCGGCGGGCATTGACCAGCGCAACCGCGCGCGGGTGCAGCGCGCTTGGGAAGTGTGGCAGGCCACCGGGCGCGGCCTGTCGGACTGGCAACGCGATACCGGCGCGCCGCTTTTGCCGCTCGCAGACTGCCTGCCGATCGTTTTCGATGTTGAGCGGGATTGGCTGAACGCCCGCATCGCCCAACGCTTTGACCTGATGTTAGAGCAAGGCGCCTTGGAAGAGGTCGCTGCCCTGCGCCCGCGTTATGACCCCACGCTGCCCGCCCATCGCGCCATCGGCGTGCCGGAACTGATCCGCCACATTGACGGCGATTGGCCCCTGCACCGCGCCCGCGAAGCCGCCGTGGTTGCCACCCGCCGCTTCGCCAAACGGCAGCGCACTTGGATGCGTAGCAAAATGGCAGATTGGCATCGGGTGACGCCGCAATAACCGCAGGGCGCACACAGTTTCTTGCGTTATTCCAACCATCCGATAGCGTGACGTTGTAGATTGTCCCGACAGGGTTGCCATTTCTCGACGAAAGCGCCGCGTGCCCCAAACGCAGATACAAACCCAGACCTTGGCCCAGCTTTCTGCGGGGCAAGATTGGCGGCTGACCCTCGCCCATGAGCGCGACCACCATCTTCTGATCTGGATCACCCGGGGCCAGGGTCGGTTGCTGCTGGATGGGCAACGCCGGGGCATCAGCCCCCATAACGCGCTCTGGGTACCGGCGCGGTCGCTCTTTGCTCTGGAACTGGGCTATCAATGTCTGGGCCATGCGGTGCTGATCCCCGAAGAAAGCGATGTGCGTTTGCCCGAAATGCCGCGCCAGTTGCGCATCCGCGACGGTCTGGCCCAATCCGAAATCGCGGCCCTGATCGAACAGACCCAGCGGGAGGTTCAGCAAGGCCGCCCCCTCCAACAAGACGCGCTGAAGGCTCAGGTCGCGCTGATATCGGTATGGCTCCGCCGTCAGATCATGTCAGACGAACATGCCGCCCCCCGGCCCAAGGCCGGCGACAGGCTCAGCGCGCGGTTCTGCGCCCTGATCGCCCAGCGCGCGCCCAAGGGGGGCAGCATGGCCGATCACGCAGCGGAACTGGGCGTCACGCCGACCCATCTGACCCGCGCTGTCAAAGCGGCCACCGGCAAATCCGCCGCCGATCTCTTGACCGAACGCAGTTGCCATGCCGCCCGGCGTCTGTTGGCCGAAACCGATCAAACCGCCGCCGAAATCGCAGCCTCTCTGGGCTTTGGCTCCGCTGCCTATTTCACCCGTTTCATGCAGCAGCACAGCGGCCTTCCCCCCAGCAAGCTGCGCTGACCCCTGCCCGAATTGTCGCTTTCAGACCCTCAAAATGTCGCAAAAACTCCCTCAAACGGCTCAGCCGAATGTTGACGCGCGACCAATTTATGTGCCTGATGGCTGAACTGCTCTGAAAACAGTCAGATCAACGACCAAGCGCGTGACGCTGGGAAAGACCGCCAATGGGTCTTAGGCATCACAGTGCGCACAGGCAGCACGTCTGCCGCGAACAGAACCGGCGCTGTGATGGCGCCGCACAAATCAAAAAGGCCACAAAGGCCGCATCGTCGGGCCAAGTCACCGCCCGACCCTGCCACAGGGGACCACATGGGACTATTCATTTTGCGCCGGCTGGGTGTGATGTTGCTGACGGCGCTCTGCCTGACGTTCATCGTATTCTGGCTGACCAATCTCTATCCGAACCTCGAAAAGCTCGCCAAAACCCAAGGCAACTTCCGCATGTCCGACGAGGCCGTGGCCAGCTACCTTGAAAGCCGCGGCTATCTGCAACCCACCGTCGACAAGTTCGGCGAATGGCTGGGCGTGTTGCCCGGATGGGTCACAGAGGGCGACACGCCCGAAGAGACCTTTGGCCGCTGTTTCGCCCCCGGCACCCCGGTAGAGGCGCGTCCAACCCGCTGCGGCATCCTGCAGGGCGACTGGGGGTTTTCGACCGTCTTCAAAGAACCTGTCGGTGAAACCGTCCTGACCCGTCTCGCACTGACAGGCAAGCTGATGTTCTGGGTGCTGATGCTGATGGTCCCTTCGGCGCTGATCGTCGGTGTGCTGGCGGGCATGCGCGAAGGCTCCAAGCTTGACCGTTCGCTCTCGACCTTCTCTATCGCTACCACCGCGACGCCTGAATATGTTTCAGGCGTGATCTTCATCGCGGTGCTGGCCTCCTCGCGCTTTGGCCTCTCGCCGCTTCTGGCGGAATGGGGCTGGATCGACAGTAAAACCCTATTTCTCGGCTCCGCGACCTCTGCCATGAAAGACGCCAACTTCTGGAACTTCTTCCTGCCGGTGCTGACCATCTCGCTCTACGGCATGGGCTATATCGCCCGGATGACGCGCGCGTCGATGACCGAGGTGATGACCGCGCAGTATATCCGCACAGCGCGGCTCAAGGGGGTGAAATTCTCTGAGATCGTGCTGAAACACGCCCTGCGCAACGCGCTGATCGCGCCCTTCACGGTGATCATGCTGCAAATCCCATGGCTGCTGAACGGTGTGGTGATTGTGGAGACGCTGTTCAACTACAAGGGCTTCGGCTGGCTCCTCGTTCAAGCGGCGGCGAACAACGACATCGAACTGCTGCTCGCCGTTTCGGTCGTGTCGGTCATCGTCGTTCTTGTGACGCAGTTGATCTCTGATATCGGCTACGTTTTCCTCAACCCGCGCATTCGCATTTCTTAAGGGAGCATGGACATGGAACAACTGACATGGACCGGGTCTCTTGCGGGGCTCAACATCATCTTCCTCGGCCTTTGCGTGATGCTGGCCTTGGCTGTCGCGGCACAGATTGTCGTTTCCTTCCTGCCTGCCAGTGAGGCACAAGAGATCAACCCCGACGGCACCGTTGCCCGACGGGGCGGTGTGGCGGGCGGGCTGAACCGCGCGGTGATCCTGCTGTTTGCGCTGCTGATCCTTGTGGCGCTGATCTATATCGTCGCCGGTGCCTTCATGGGGCCGCAGGCAGGTATCTTCGGCGGCATGTCGCAGCAGATGCTGCCGGTCTGGATCGCGCTGATCCTGACCTTCGCCGTCTCCATCCACTTCAAACGCCGCCTTGGCCTCTACGGCAAGCTTTTCGATAGCACCGTGGGGATGATCGGCTTTGCCATCGTCATGTTCTGGGTCTTCACCGGAGTTTTTGGCGGGTTGTTCGACCTGCTGGTGACCCACGACAGCCTCAGCCAAACGTCGGGCATGAAGAACAAGCTGCCCGGCACCCCGCTGCGCAGCCCCGATGAGGGCGAATACCCGTGGTTCCTGTTGGGCGGTGATAACCTTGCCCGCGATGTTTTCTCTCGGCTGATCAAGGGCTCTTGGGTCGTGGTGCAGATCGCGCCGCTGGCGACGCTCTTTGCCTTCATGGTGGGGATCACGCTGGGCCTGCCTGCGGGCTATTACGGCGGGCGGCTGGATACGATCCTCAGCTTTTTGGCAAACCTAATCCTCGCCTTCCCGGTGATCTTGCTGTTCTACCTGCTGGTCACGCCCGAGATCGTGCTGACCGGCATTCCGAACTATATGGCCGTGTTCCTGTTCATCTTCCCGCTGATCTTCCTCGCCGTGCTGCTGAACTCGCGCTACTACACGCAGCCATCGTTCCGCACGCCGCTGCTGATCGTGGTGCTGGGCGTGGTCGGCTGGCTGTACCTGTCGCTGGTCTCTACCGACGGTGCGATCGTGGCGACGGATAGCTACCGCATCCCGGGCTTACCCGGCATGATCGACCTCTTTGATATCGACGCCGGTGTGCTGGTGGTCTTTGTCTCGGTCGTCTTCGTGAACTCGCCCACGGTCTTCCGCATCGTGCGCGGCCTCGCACTCGACATCAAAACCCGCGACTATGTGGCCGCCGCCCAAACCCGCGGCGAAGGCCCGTGGTACATCATGCTGTGGGAAATCCTGCCCAACGCCCGTGGCCCGCTGATCGTCGATTTCTGTCTGCGCATTGGTTATACCACGATCCTTCTGGGCACTTTGGGCTTTTTCGGCCTTGGGCTAGAGAGCGAAAGCCCGGATTGGGGCAGCACGATCAACGCAGGTCGCCGCCTGCTGTCGCTCTACCCGCACGCGGCCATCGCACCTGCCCTTGCGCTTCTGAGCCTCGTTCTAGGCCTGAACCTGCTGGCCGACGGCCTGCGCGAAGAATCCTTGCGCGACTAAGAAACATCCTCCGGGGGGCGCCCCCTCCCGGACCCTTTTGATCCCCCCGACTGGGAGAGACAAATGCCAAAGACTGATTACGACGGCCCCATTCTCGAGATCAACAACCTGTCGATCTCCTTCTTCACCCGCCTGCGGGAGATTCCGGCCGTGATGGATTTCTCTGTCAGCGTCCAACCGGGCGAAGCTGTGGGGCTGGTGGGCGAAAGCGGCTGCGGCAAGTCGACCGTGGCGCTGGGCGTGATGCAAGATCTGGGCCGCAATGGCCGGATCGTCGGCGGCTCCATCAAGTTCAAGGGCCGCGACCTCAGCGAGATGAGCGCCGAAGAACTACGCGACATTCGCGGCAGCGAGATCGCGATGATCTATCAAGAGCCGATGGCCAGCCTCAACCCCGCCATGCGCATCGGCAAACAGTTGATGGAAGTGCCGATGATCCACGCGGGCATGTCCGAGAAAGAAGCCTATGCGCGGGCGCTTCAGGTGGTCACGGATGTGAAACTCCCCGATCCAGAGCGCATCTTGAAAGCCTACCCGCACCAACTCTCTGGCGGGCAGCAGCAGCGCATCGTGATTGCCATGGCGCTGATGTCTGAACCCTCGCTTCTGATCCTTGATGAGCCGACGACCGCGCTTGATGTGACCGTCGAAGCGGCGGTGGTGGATCTGGTGAAGGATTTGGGTAAGAAATACGGCACCTCGATGCTGTTCATTTCTCACAACCTCGGGCTGGTGCTGGAAACCTGCGACCGTATCTGCGTGATGTATTCCGGCGAAGCGGTCGAGAAGGGCTCCATCCACGATGTCTTCGACGAGATGCAGCACCCCTACACGCAGGCGCTCTTCCGTTCGATCCCTCTGCCCGGCGCTGACAAGAACGCGCGCCCTCTTGTGGCCATTCCCGGCAACTTCCCCCTGCCCCATGAACGCCCGCCCGGCTGTAACTTCGGCCCCCGCTGCGATTATTTCATGGCGGGCCGCTGCGATGCCGCGCCGATCCCGATGGAAAGCGTACCCGGCAACGACCGGCACGAAACCCGCTGTATTCGCTTTCAAGAAATCGACTGGCAAGCGCCACTGGAACTGGCCGAGGTCAAGGAAAAGGGCGATGTTGGCGAGGTCGTCCTCAAGATGGACAAGCTCAAGAAATACTATCAGGTCGCGGCAAATGCCATGTTCGGCGGCGGCAATACCAAGGTGGTCAAAGCCAACGAATCCTTGAGTTTCGAGGCCCATGAGAGCGAAACCCTCGCCATTGTCGGGGAATCAGGCTGCGGCAAATCCACCTTCGCCAAGGTCCTCATGGGGCTTGAGACGGCGACCGAGGGGCACATCTACCTTGACGGCAAGGATATTGGCGGGGTGGCGATTGACGACCGCACGACCAAGAATGTCGCCGATGTTCAGATGGTCTTTCAAAACCCCTTCGACACGCTGAACCCTTCCATGACCGTCGGGCGGCAGATCATCCGCGCGTTGGAAATTTTCCGCATCGGCAAGAATGAGAAAGAGCGCAAGCAGCGGATGCTGGAACTGCTCGATCTGGTCAAACTGCCGCGTGAATTTGCCACCCGCATGCCGCGGCAACTTTCCGGCGGGCAAAAACAGCGGGTCGGCATCGCCCGCGCCTTTGCGGGTGACGCGCGGATCGTGGTGGCGGATGAGCCGGTCTCGGCGCTGGATGTTTCGGTACAGGCTGCAGTGACAGACCTGTTGATGGAGATTCAGCGCGAACAGAAGACGACGCTCTTGTTCATCAGCCATGACCTCTCCATCGTGCGCTATCTCAGCGACCGGGTGATGGTGATGTATCTGGGCCATGTGGTCGAATTGGGCGACACCGATCAAGTCTTCTCGCCGCCCTATCACCCCTATACCGAGGCGCTGCTGAGTGCCGTGCCGATTGCCGATACCAAGGTGAAGAAGAAACACATCGTCCTCGAAGGCGACGTGCCCTCGGCCATGAACCCGCCACCGGGCTGCCCTTTCCAAACGCGCTGCCGCTGGAAATCACAGGTGCCGGGAGACCTTTGCGAACGGGAGGTCCCGCCGATGGTCACCATGGCGGACGGGCATCAGATTAAATGCCACCTCTCAGCCCAGCAATTCGCCGAGATGGAGCCGGTGATCGAAGTGGGCACGGCAGCAGAATGAAAAAGGCGCGGCTCCGAAGAGCCGCGCCTACTGCCTCAGGCGGTCTAAGGGGGGAACGGCCTGAGGTAATCGTAATCCGGTTTTAAGGGCCGGATTTAGGGATCAACAGCCGAACCAGCTGTGTTCACATTGGCCAGACCTTCGGCCACAACATCGGCAAAGGTCGACACGAGCGCCACGTAGAATTCAGTCTCAGACGGCGGCACGTTGACATAGCCTTCGGGTGCGATGTCTTCGCCGCTATAGGCCGAGATCTTTACCGGGAAGCTCAGACCAGCGTTGTCACCGGTGGGGCTTGTGATATCAACAACGCCTTCCAACTCGTTAAATTCTTTACTGTCGGCCAACATGGTTGCGCCGTTGAGAGAGATCTTGCGGATATCGATCTTGATCTGCGGATCGGCACCATCGCTGCTCATCGGCACACGCTCTGCCACTTCGGCGCGCAGGTCTTCTTCCAGATCAGGATAGAAGTCCATGGCGTTGCTCTCTGCAGCCGCGCTGACAGAGGATTCAACGTCGATTTTCGAGACCATGATCTTATCTTGGGCAAAAGCAGAGCTGCTCAGCGCAATAACGCTTACACCGGCGGCAAGGGCGATATTTTTCATATTCGTCAGCATCTCGTTCTCCTTTGATCTTTTATCTCTGAGGCGAGAATTTCCCGCTGCAAAGTTTCTGATCAAAGAACCCCAAGATCGCCCCAGCGGTTCCCTAGGGCGCCGGGCCAAGGGGGCATAGGCACGTGA